>JAZDKY010000063.1:0-10783 GCA_043802525.1 bacterium | reverse complement strand
GCGATCGCGCGACGCGAAACGGAAGCATGCCACCATGACCGATTTCCAATCCGCTATGGGCGCCGAACACGCATCGCCCGCAATGCGTTTCATCACAGCACGTTACCCCACGTTCAAAACCCGTTCGTGAATAAGCCATGCGGCTGAGGGCTGCCAGGGGATTTCTTGTTGCACTTTGCACCGGAAGCGATGATGATGTCGCCGGTTTCTTGGCCGACTCATTTCGGGCGCGAGGCAGTGTCCGGTCCCGATTCCCGGTGTGCTTCAAGGCGCGCATTCGGATTTTCAGGGGCATGGTTCTGCTGTTTGCGACCATCTATATGTATAGCTGTTCCGTGATACGACCTGAACGAAGATCGAGCATCGGATTCCACAGCGCATGCCGTCCGGCATTCGCAGTCCTATCAGCCATCCTTCTGACCATCGTGTTCGGTGCGCTGGATGTTGTCGCGACGTCCACGGACGAAGGTGCGGGCGGCGATGTTTCCCTTTCCGGCATTTACACGTCGGCGAACGGGGCACGGGCGAGGGTGTACCAGCCGACCAACGACGCGCCGTGGATGCTGGTTCTCGCGGAGCCGGGCGGGCATCCGTACGCGGTCTTTCTCGAAGGCGAAGCAACGTCCCTGAAGCCGTCGGCCATGGTTGAGTCGGTGCCGTTCCGGGGCGGGTCGATGGAAGTTTCGGCGGTGGGCGGGCACATTTACGCGAGAGCTGCGGAGCAGAGCCTCGAGATGATCCTAAGCGATGACGGGTTTTTCAAAGTCATGGTTGGCGGCAAGTGTGGGGCAGGCGACACGGCGCTGGAAATGGAAGCGCGCATGGTGCTCGCGAACGTGGCGGAGCAATGGAACCATGTTCGCGCGGCGACCGTGGTGATCGACGGTGCGAACATGAAGGTAGAGGTGCCCGGCGCGGCGATCCGCGAGGTGCCTGACGCTTCCGGATTTACGCGGTCGGCCGATCTTGCACCGGCCGACCTCAAGGATGTGATGGTCCGATACGAGGCGCGCCTCAGCAGCGAGCAAAAGGCCGTGGATTTCCAGGCGCGATTGAAATAAGTGCTGAGCCGGGATGGCATTGACCCGGTGCAGAGCGGGCGGGCTGTGGTGATTTGAATTGCAACGAATGAGTGTCGTCGGATTATATACCTGCAGAGGAGAGTGCATGATGACATCCCGTGATCCGTTTTTTCGCGCAACGCCTTTCGCCCTGACGAGTTTCCTGGTTTGCATGGCTGCCTTCGGCCTTGCGGTTGAGGTTCGAGGCGCATCGATTTCATTCTCACAGGATTCGACAAGCTACATCAATCCGGGATCGGGATCGGTGCTGGTCAATGGTACCGGCGTGAACAGCCTGACCGTGCCGTCGGACACGACGTTCACCAACGACGCGCAGGTTGCAGTGGGTTCCTTCTTCTACCGCTGGTCCGGCGACGAGGTGACGCCCCAGAACCGGTTTAGCGATCCGCTCATCATCTCCGCCGCATCCAACGAAACGTTCAACCTCACATACCTCTTCAGCGGCGAGGCCTTCCCGGGCGCGCTCTACGGTGACCTTGATGGCGATACACTGGCGGATCGGTGGGAGGATGTTTTTGGCTTGGATGCGACGTCGGCCGGTTCGCCAAACGGTACTGCGGGCAATCCCGACGGTGACTTTATCCCGAGCAACGTGAATGCGACCAATGCGTGGCCCCTTACAGGGTTGAGGCTCGAGTCCGGCTACAACACGGGACCGTATTTCAACAATGCGCTTGAGTTCCTGGGCCTCGACGGTACCAACACCAACCCGACCAACTTCGGGCCGTTTGCGGCCAACCGCGGGGACGACCCGAGGACGAGCCCGCAGGAAAATGATTCGGACGGCGACGACATGCCCGACGGCTGGGAATACTACTTCTGGCGTTGGCGCGGCGCCGGCGCGACGAATTTCCCGAATGGGACCAACGTTAGTGGCAATGCATTTGACCCCGTCCGATCCGGCGATCCGACGGGTGACGCCGACGGTGATGGTCTAAGCAATGGCGACGAGTTCACTTGGGGCACGGATCCCACGCATTTCGATACAGACCGGGACGGCATGGATGACAAGTGGGAATTGGATAACGCCCTGAATCCTCTCGATCCGAGCGACGAGGGCAGCAACAACGACGGCGATGCGATGGCCCAAGAGACGATCATCAGGACGATCGGCGGCGTAACGACCACAACCATTCTCTATCATGCCAGCGTTTATCTTGCAGGCGCGCTTTCCATGGAAGGCGGTGATACGGCATTCGATCCTACAACGGCATGGAGGGGCGGTACTGGAAGTCATAATAACACCGTCGATTTGACCGCGTTTGATGAATACCTCGGAGCTGACCGAATTCCGCGCGTCCAAGCTAACGCAGACGGTGTCGTGACCAATACCTTCGATCCGTCGGACGACACCGATCCCAACAACGCTGACACGGACTCGGACGGGATACAGGACGGTTGGGAAGACTATGTGGGCCTTAATCCGAAGAGCAATGGCGATG
This sequence comes from bacterium, assembly GCA_043802525.1. Lineage (GTDB taxonomy): Bacteria > Verrucomicrobiota > Kiritimatiellia > CAIVKH01 > CAIVKH01 > JAZDKY01. Next base: position 8,259 of record JAZDKY010000063.1, on the reverse strand, counting down.
CAGGTGGCGATCCGGACCTTGATGGCTTGGACAACAGCACGGAATGGGCCAACACGACCGCCACCAATTCAAACAACTCGGGGGTGTTGGGGTCTTGGACCAACAAGATCTGGCCGACGGATCCGGGCATCCTGACCCGCCCGTTCGCGTGGCAGAACGTCTGGTATGATTCGAATGGAAACGGGATGTACGAATCAAACGAGTTCAGTCTATTTACCGGAGGTGTCTACCCCGGAAATCCGAACAAACTGTCCGGTCACTCTGCCGGATGGACCACGCCCACCACGACGCTGGGGCGAGTGAATCCTTATGTACCCTCGGTCGTCAACGGCATTTCCGATCGGCCCATCCAGTGCTATTTCACTGGTTTGCCCAATGTGTGGGTCGATGGATTATCGGGAATGGACGGCATATTCGATGCCGACGATATCGTGATCCGCGGAGCACCGCCCCTAGGCGCGACCGGTACACAGGACAGGCTGCTCTTCTATCACAATGACCCGCATCCGCGCGACACGGACTGGGACGGCCTGCCCGACAGCACGCCGCTCGGTGGGGGCGAAAAGGGGCAGTCCTCCAACCCGACGGCGGTCGACACGGATGACGATTTCCTGCCCGACGGCTGGGAAGTCTACGCGTACAAATCGGGCGCGCCGACGAACGGCGGTATCCACGTCAAGGACACCACGGCGGACCACGACGGTGACGGCCTAGTCAACAACCTCGAGTACTGGACCGGCTCGGTCATCGAGTGGATGCACATTGACTGGAAGTGGATTGACTACCCCGGCCGCATCGCCACACGCCGTTCCATGCGCTGGGATCTTGGCGGCGACGGGATCGGCGGCACATTCCGCGGTGACATGCCATATTTCATCGGTCCGGACTTCGTGACCGATCCGTCCTTTTCGGTGGCAAACAACCAACGTGCCGACACGGCCCGCGACTTCCGGTACTACCATACGACGCGCGCGGACGATGCGGACACCGACTTGGACGGCATGGATGACTTCTGGGAAGTTTACCACGGCCTGAACCCGACCAAGGGCAGCCGCGACCTGATGGTGGATCCGGACCTGCTATCCAACGGAACGCGCATCCCGGGCACGGGCAATGACGCGGCGGATTTTGATGCTGTCCCATCCACCGTCGGCTATTTCGAGACGGGCATTACGAATGACTTCGGCTCCTGCTCGAACATGATCACGAGCCTGCTCGCGGGCGAAGCGTCGCTGCATGTCGGCCCATTTAACTTCGGCCTCGAACTGATGGACCCCGACGCCGACGGGCTGGCGAACATCGACGAGTACTCGTTCGAGTTGACGGCGACGCAGTCCGTGCGGAAACTCCACCACACCGACCCCACGCCGTTCCTTCGTACGTCGCGCTACTTGGCCCCTTCGAGCAACAACAACCTGTTCGTGCTGTCGAGCTACACCTTCGACAACTTGGCCGACGGCACGGTCCCGGGCTTCAAGTCGACCCTTGGCTGGGCATCCGACGCTGGCTTCCCGTTTGCCTTTGAGACCGTGGAAGGCCTCGACACGGATAACGACCTGATCGGGGACGACCAGGAAATCGTCGCACCTTCCGTCCCGGGCGGGACGGGCGGAACGGATCCGCAGAATGCGCTCGACCCGATCCGCAACCGCGCGCTGAAACTGAACAGCGCGTCGGGCGACTTCATGCGCTCGTTCAACGCATGGGCTTCCGGCACGGCCAACCAACTCACGCGTTTCACGGTGGAAGCGTGGGTCCGGCCGGCCACGATCAGCCCGGCGAACGAGGTGATCGTCGAGAAATCGCATGTGTATTCCGGCACATTCGGCTACCGCGTGCTTGCAAACTTCCGACTTGGCATTACCAACAACGGGCGTCCGTACGTGGCCTACAACAACACCGCTGGCGATACAGCGCCTGCGGTCGGTGCGCAGCAGTTTGCGCTTGCCGCGAACCAGTGGGCACACCTCGCTGGCGTGTTCGACGGAACGAACCTGACTCTGTACGTCAACGGCGTCTTTGCCGGATCCACACCGTCGGTCGGCCTGCCGGTCAACGGCTACAACATCGACCCTGTGAACTTCGCCCGCATCGGCACAATCACCATCGGCGCGCGCGATGGCGTTTTGACGCCGTACGGTTTCACGGCCAACGACAGCCTCTTTGATGCGGTCAACGCGTTCGGCGCCAATTACGCGCTGGGTGTGACGAACTTCTATAACGGGTATGTCGACGAAGTGCGCGTATGGGAAGGCGCGCGGTCGCAGGCGGAAGTCCAGGCTTCGATGAATAAGAAGGTGTCGCGTACCGAGGCCGGGGCCCACTCGACGCTGGAACACTATTTCACGTTTGACGACTGCCCGGACGTGGACGTTAACTGGACGGTTAACGGCGTGACGGTTCCCGATGAGCCGATCGTGCCGGCGGAAATGGAGACGCTGCAAGGCCCGACGCTTCCGGTTCACCAGCCAATTAGCCAGTGGGCGATCTTTAGCCAACGTTCCACGGTGTACACGGGCAGCGCCGGTGCGCCATACAACTATATCGTTTTCGCCGAGGATCACGTTGCCCACAAGGCCGTTGTTCCGCCGACGGATGACCTTTTCCACGACAGCACCGATGCCAACAACGCGACGGTCATGCCCTTTGGCTATCCCAATACGGCGAACCCGTACGAGCGCCGTTCCAACCTCGTGCGCCTGAACATCGACCGCCCGATGCTGGACCTGCTGTTCTGCAATGGGGCGCAGGTGGACGGCGATATCTTCGTCTCGGACTCTTGGCTGCCGGGCCTCAGCGGCAATCCCGAGAGCACCGATACCGACGGCGACGGATTGGCCGATTACTGGGAAATCTTCTATGGCCTCAATCCATTCGTGGCGACGGGGGACGACGGTGCGTGGGGCGACGTCGACCGAGACGGCTTGAACAACCTCGCCGAATTTCAAGCGGGCACGGATCCGCGGGACTTCGATACCGACGGCGACGGATTCAGTGACTTCGACGGCACGAACGCGGTCGGCCAGACCTTCGGCGACCTCTACGCGGATGGCGACGGCATGGATGACGATTGGGAGACCGAGTTCCCCGGCGCGCTCAGCCCGCAGAAGTTCGACGCGTTCGACGACCCCGACGGCGACGGCTGGAGCAACTTCGCCGAGTTCATGTTCAACGGACCGTCCGGCACGGGCACGACCTGCCGCACAAACCCGACCGATGCAGGTTCAAGGCCCACGCCGAACGTCGGTTTCCTTGTCAAATACAAGGGGACAACCCGGACGGGGAACCTCGTGATCAGGGCCTACAATCACCCGTCGATGAACTACAATCCGACGGCCGAACTCATGTCCTCGCCACCGTCATTCGTCAGTCAGTTCAACCTGACGACCAGCCAGTTCGCGGGCGGGTTGCGCGAAGGCGATACTTGGTTTTTCGCGTTCTTGGACAATAACGGCGACGGTTCATGGAGCGTAGGTGAACCCGCGGGCCTCGGGCAGAACCAGCCGTACAAAGTCAGTTTCGGCGACCTGACGAACGTCGTCATCGGTCTCACGGACACGCTGCCTGGCTACGCGCGCTTCAGGTGGCCCGCGACGGCGTCGCAGGTCTATACCGTCGTCATCACCCGCACGACGAGTGCCGGCGCGCCGATCATGCTGAGCCGCAGCCCGTTGATCTCGAGGAACTACTTTAACGAAGGCGACTACCGCTATGCCGGTGTATTCGGCATCGATGCCGGCGAGTCCGATCTTCCGGGCTACCAGTGGTTTGTCGGAAGTAATACCGGATCCTTTGCGTTCAACTGGAGCACGGCGTTGAGCAAGCCGCTCCTGAACAGCCCTAACGGCGCGCCGTTGCTCTTTGCCCAGAGCGTGTTTGCTTGGCAGATGGACGACAACAGTGTCAACGTGCGGCTGCAGATTCTTGCTGGGTCTCCGACGGGATCCGTTGTCTACGACAACGCGAAAATACCGGCCCCCTACAAGGATGCGGACAGCCTGTATCGCTTCACGCTGCCCCTCTATGTGGGCGACCGCTCACTGCCGAATGGCACATATTTCTGGCGCGTTCAGAGTTTCAACCCGCGCAAACAGAGCGCCTTTTCGGACTTCGCCTCGTTCACGGTCAATACGTCGAACAGCGTTCCCGACGTTTACTCGATCGCCGGCACGATCGACTACTTCGGCCGCGTGACCAAGGGCAATGTCATTGTGCAGGCGTTCCGCTCGCCGGGTTGCGGCGGTTCCCCGGCCGGCCAGATTACGCTAGTTGATGCCACAGCCGGGGCGTACCGGATCAGCGGGCTGCCTGCGGGCACGTACTACCTGCGTGCCTTCCTCGATCAGAACAAGAACGGCACGCTGGACAACTTCGAATCGCAAGGCACGATTCCCGACGTTGCCAACACCTCCTGCGCCTTCGGCACCAAGCCCCACATCCTCCCGGCCAGCCAGACCGCACAGGACATCGTGCTGCGCGATCGGGACGCCAACAACGACAACATCTCCGACGCATTCGCCTACCAGTTCCTCAGCAAGCAGTTCCAGCGGGCCGACTTTGATGGCGATTCGATCGGCGACCTGTCCGTTTACTTCGCCGGCAACGGCACATGGTACACCCGCAAGAGCAGCGACCTGAGCCTGCAGCAGACGCAGTTTGGGTGGTCGGCGGCTGTGCCGGTTCCGGGTGACTACGATGCAGACGGGGTGCGCGACATCGCCGTGTATCATCCGGCCAGTGCCACGTGGTACCTGTCACGCAGCAGTGCGGGCTTCCAGCAGCGGCAATTCGGCTGGAGTGCGGTGATTCCGGTGCCGGGCGATTATGACGGTGACGGGCAGCGCGATATCGCCGTCTTTGATCCCGGCAGCGGCACGTGGTATATCCTGCAGAGTTCTACGCTGAGCGTCCGCATCCAGCAATTCGGCTTCGGCGGCGTAACCCCGGTGCCCGGCGATTACGACGGCGATGGCAAGGCGGACCTCGCGGTCTACCACCAGCCTTCGGGCAACTGGTTCATCCTGCACAGTTCCAGCCAGCAGTTGTTGATCCATAACTGGGGCTGGATCGCCGCGAAGCCGGTTCCTTGCGACTACGACGGCGATGGCAAGACGGACTTGGCCGTGTACAACCAGTCCGCCGGTGATTGGTACATCGCCTACACTGCGGGGGGTACGTCGATTCAGAACTGGGGTTGGAGCCAGGCGCGACCGGTGCCTGCGGACTACGAGGACGATGGCCGTGCGGACATTGCCGTGTATCATCCGCAGAGCGGAACCTGGTATATCCGCTACAGCAGTGGTGGATCGGCCACGATCCCTTGGGGTTGGAACGAGGCCGTGCCGGTGAGCTCGGATGCAGCGCTGCTGAACGGCAGAACGCCGTAACCGGACGCAAACCCAACTTGTTTGGATAAATCGGAAACGTGACGAACTGAACATGAAGAGGAGAGAAGACATGGACTGGTCTTTGGTCAACAGAAGCGCGCTTGCCGCCGGTGTCACGGCGGTGCTCATCGGATTTTCCACCGGCTGCGACTGGACAAGCGGTGGCGGCGTGGACGACAGCAACAGCAGCAGCATTAATGTGTCGGTCGCGGGAGTCTACCGCGCCGCGGACGGTGGCCTGATTGTCTCGGGCGCAGGATCCGAAACGGTCACCGAACCGACGCCCGGATCAACCAACACGGTGAATAGCGAGGTCATTGCGCAGGGAAACGGATCTGCCACGGTTTTTGCGGCTACGCTGGACCACGGCGACGTGGTATCCGGTTCGCTCACCATCACGTCGCCCGGCTTCAGCTTCACGGATGCAGACGGTGACGGCACGCTCACCGGCTCGCCTTCGGGCAGCGGCACGATCAACTACGGAACAGGGTCGGTCACACTCGATTACGCCGGTACCGCGCCGGATGCCGGTGTGAACATCCTGGCGTCCTACAAGTTCGCGACGGAAGGCACGGAAGGGTCGAGCACGGAACGGACGCAAGGAAGCTCGGCCGGCAAGATATACACGTTCACGATCGAGCAGTCGGGGAACAAGATCCGGATCACCGACAACCTCGGCGATACCTACGAGGGCAGTTTGGGCTCGTCCCAGGTTACCAGCGAGGAAATCACGAGCGATACGACTGCACAGATTCAGGAAGTCATCCAAGTCACGGCGGAAGGTGTCTCAGGTGGCGCAAAGGTACGGATAGTCGGTGCGTTCAACGTCTCAGAGACTGTATTCTTTGCCGAGACCGTCACCGCGGATTACTTCACACTGGATATCCAGTTCAAGGAACTGTTCCGCACCCGCAGCCTCTCGATGGATGGTACGTGGATCGAGGAGAACGGCAGGACGGGCGACATTCGGGCGATCGGGCCCCAGAACGAGCGCTTCGAAGTGGCGGAAAGCTCGATTTACTAGTCTCGTGACCGGCCGGGAGCGCGAGCCCTGGTCGAAATCATGGGTCGTACAGGCTGGCCGCCGGGCAGGATCATCATTTGGTCTTGCCCGGCATTTGTTTTGACGCTATCCCTCACGTAGTGTCGTGAGAAAACGAATTTGAAAGAAAGCAGGCTCTATGCGAGCAGTGGCAGTGATCATGGGCGGTGGTCAGGGCAGCAGGCTTCTTCCCCTTACGGCGGAACGTTCCAAACCGGCCGTCCCCATCGCGGGCAAATACCGCCTTGTCGACATCCCGATCAGCAACTGCATCAACAGCGGTATTCGCCACATCTTCGTCCTGACGCAGTTCAACAGCGAATCCTTGCACCGGCACATCCAGCGCACCTATCACTTTGACCCGTTCTCGCAAGGGCACGTTCGGATCCTTGCCGCGCAGCAGACCCCCAGCTCGGAGAAGTGGTTCCAAGGCACGGCCGATGCCGTCCGCCAGAACTTGCGGTATTTCCTGGAAGAAGAGCCCGAACTGGTCGTCATTCTCTCGGGCGACCAGCTCTACCGGATGAACTTTGCGGAAGTCATCGAGCAACACCTGCAGCATGGCGCCGATATCACCATCTGTACGAAGCCCATGCCGCGAGCCGATGCCGGCGCCCTCGGCATCCTGCAGGTGGACAAGGACAGCCGCGTCGTCAAATTTGTCGAGAAACCGGGCAACACGCCGGCCTTGGACGCCTTGCGCGCGCCCATGTACTCCGAAGAGCGCTACCTCGCGAGCATGGGCATTTACATCTTCAACGCCCCCGTTCTTGTCGACGTGCTGAACAACGACAAGAGCGATTTCGGAAAGCACATCATCCCGTGCTCGATCGGCGCCACGAAGGTCTTCAGCTACATCTACGAAGGGTACTGGCAGGACATCGGGACGATCCGCTCCTTCTGGGAGGAGAACCTGGCTTTGACCGACCCGGTCCCCGGCTTCAACGTCTACGACGCCTCGGCGCCGATTTTCACGCACATGCGGTTCCTGCCGGCCTCCAAGGTGAACGGGTGCGACATCAAGCTGTGCATGCTGTCGGAAGGCTGCATTGTCTCCGGGAAGAGCATCTATCGCGCCGTCATAGGCATCCGGTCCAAGATCGGCGAGGGAACGGCCATCGAGAATTCCGTGATCATGGGTGCGGACTATTACGAAAAAAAGATGCCGGCGGTTGGCACGCCGCCGATCGGCATCGGCAGGGATTGCGTGATCCGGAATGCCATCATCGACAAGAACGCGCGCATCGGGGACGGCGTGCATATTACGCCGGACGGGAAGCCCAATCACATGGTCACGCCACTCTTCGCGGTTCACGATGGCGTAATCGTCATTCCGAAGAACGCGACGATTCCTGCCGGGACGAAGTTGTAGGCTACGGCCGCGCACCCTGCCCGCCTTGCAACGCTGGATTTCCGTTACATGTACCGGGCAGGCGGGAGCCTGCCCCTCCGGTGGTCCGGCACGGAAGAGATATGTCCCTGGGAGTTCTTCTTCAACGCGTCGTACGGTGTCCAGACCGACGGGATGTAGCGTCGGTTTTCCGCCGAAGGCGGATCCGCCCGGGGCGGAACCCCGCTCCCACGGGGAAACCGAAAGATCAGGGTCGCAGACTCTTCGTTTCCCGTCCGCGGACGGACGGGTAAACGAACGCTACATCGGCCAACGATATTGGCCGGGACAGCGAACGCTTAGGACGCGGCTTTTGACTCTGGGGTGGCATTGCAGGTGAACGAGTTATCGTTTTTTGCGGGACAACCCAGCCGTACTTATTTACAGTTCAGGGATGGAAAAATCAAAATGGCGGTACGTTTCGGCGGACGAACAGGAGA
>JAZDKY010000062.1:0-79602 GCA_043802525.1 bacterium | reverse complement strand
TTGTGGATGTCGAACACGTGCCGCATCACCACTCTGTCCACGGCATGGAACCGCTCCTGCCCTATAGGGTTAACCTCAACACTACACTCGACCGGCATTCGCTTCTCCAATCCCAATGATTCTGCTGTCAATGATTCTGTCATACCTGAGCAGTTACAACCCGGAAACGTTTAACGTTTAGCGTTGAACGTTCAACGTTTAATGTTCCGATGTGGCGCCTCCCTCCCGCGCCCACGTCACCCTGAATCTTCCCCGCAGCGCATCGCCCCACGCCGCCAGCGTCGTCACATTCAACGACACAAACATCATCGCCATTCCCACCAGCCCCGCGCGGATACCCGCCGCCTGCGCGAGCCAGCCCACGACGGCAGCAAGATAGAAGCACGCCTGCGCCGCAAGGGTGACCTTGTACACCGCCGCCCCATGCAGCATCACGTTGCAGAACCACGCGGCCAGCAGGAAGAACGGCGACAGCAGCCGCAACATCTTGTGCGAAACGAACTGGAACCAGATCGGGTTCCGCCACGGTATGAGCAACCACGGCTGCAACACCACCAACTGCACGTTGCCCGCAATCGTCCGCCGCTTGCGCACCGATTCCTGCTCCGGCGTGCCGGACGGCGCGTCGTACACGATAGCATCCTCTTCGAACACACACATCGCCCCCTGCGCCACCGCCCCCATCGGGATTGCCACGTCGTCCAGCAACACCTGTGGCGGGACAGGACGGAATAACTCGCGCCGCATCGCATAGAGTGCACCCGTGGCGCCGGGCACGGATGAAAATGCCGCCTCGTTCTTGCGGATGAATTTTTCGTATTCCCAGTAGGCGTTGAGCCCGCTTGCAGCCGCCGTCGCCAGCGGATCCGAGGGAAACACCAGTTCGCCCGAAACCACCCCAACCGCCGGGTCGGCAAACGCCGAGAGCAGTCGGCCCAACGCCTGCGGATGCACCGCCTGCCGGGCATCCGTGAACACGACGATGTCCGCGCGACATTGCGGCACAAGATCATTCAGAACCGACGGCTTGCCGCGCCGCGCGGGAAATTCGATCACCCGGACCCGCGCATCGCCGCATCCCCGAACCGCCGCCGCCGTGCCATCCGTCGATCCATCGGAACCGACCAGAATCTCCTCGATCCGGTCCGCCCCCTCCGAGGCGAGCAGGGCGGCAATCTTTTCCGGCAACCGCCTTTCCTCATTATAGGCCGCCATCACCACGGACACCGACCGCCGTCCCTCGTCCCGCACCCGCAGCTTCGGCCGTACACGGGCTAGCAACCAGACGAGAGCTGGGTAGCCCAAGTAGGTGTACGCCAAGCCCGCCGTGCTAATCCAGAAGAGCGTTTTCATGTGGACGTTGTTCGTTGATTCGATGATTCGTTCATTCGGTGATTCGGTGATTCGCGGATTCGTCAATTGGGGATTCGTTGATTGGTTAATTCGGTGATTCCAATCCCGAATCTTCAATCTCCAATCCCGAATCTCCAATCCCGAATCCCGAATCTCCAATCCCGAATCTCCAATCCCGAATCTCCAATCCCCAATCCCCCTCACCCCCTCGGCGTATGCCTCCCATGCTTCAACAGCCAGAGCCCCTTCTCGACGAGGCGTTCAAAAAACGGCGGCTCGGTCACATACGTCTCCACCAGCACCCTGTTGATGTAGTGGAAATCGACCTTCTCGCTGACCCGCAGCCAGAGGTCGTAGTCGTTGAAAAACAGTTCCGGCCTCCAATAGCCGACTTCATCCAGCAGACCCTTGCGGTGTACCACACAGTTCACGTTGAGGAAATTGTAGCGCTGGAGCTTCTCCTTTGAGTACCCGTGCATCCACCGCTGGAACGGATTACCCCACACCTTTCGGCCCGTTTCCTTGTCGCGGTACATCGAGCGGCAGTACGCGATCTGCGTCTCCGGGTGCGCGAGCAGGTGGCCAGCCATGGTCGAGAGAAACCGCGGCCGCCAGCAGTCGTCGTCATCGAGGTAGGCAATGATGCCCGCGCGGGCATGGTTCTTGATGCCGAAATTCTTCGTCGCCGACCCCGTGTCCGGCACCCGTTCCGGCATGTTGTGGAAGGTGATGCGCGGATCCTTGTAGCCCGCGACGACCTCGGCGGTGTTGTCGGGCGTGCAGTGGCCGACAACGATCAGTTCCCAGACCTTGAAGTCCTGCGCCAGCACCGAGTCGATCGCGCGGGGAATGATCGCCGCGCGGTTGTACGTTCCCATGATGATGCTGACCGACGGTACCGGCATGGGCGGCATCTTCCCAAGCCCCAGACCATTATTCAAGAACTCCAAGGATTGCCCGCCCCGATCATCGGGGCGAGGACAAGTCAGCAAAAGCAATTCCGACATTTGGAAACCAGACCGGCGCTGCGCCGTCATGGAGTGCGCAGGCTTGCCTGCGCCCTGTTGCGCGAATCTTGATTCGCGCAGACAAGGCGGCGGCAAGCCGCCGCACTCCACGGCGTGGAAAATAGCGTAAAAGAATTTCCAAGTTTGGACAAACGCCGTACATTTTCTCCCCATGTCGAAAAAGCGGATACTATGCGTCGTCGGCACGCGCCCCGAGGCGATCAAGATGGCGCCGGTCATCCTCGAACTTCAGCGCCGCGCGGATTCGTTCGAAACCACCGTCATGGCCACCGCCCAGCATCGCGAAATGCTGGACGATGTCATGAAGGTGTTCGGCATCCGGCCCGACATCGACCTGGACATCATGACGCCCAACCAGCGGCTGGCCGACATCACCTGCCGCGTGCTCAGCGAGATGTCGCGCTACGTCCGCGAGAAGAAACCCGACGCGGTCCTCGCCCAGGGCGACACCACCACCGTGATGGCCGCGTCGATGGCGTGTTTCTTCGAACAGGCCCGCTTCGGCCACGTCGAGGCCGGCCTGCGGATCGGCGATCTCACGGCGCCGTTTCCCGAGGAATTCAACCGCCGCGTCGCGGCGTTGGCCACTCACTACCACTTTGCGCCAACCGAACTGGGCCGGAAGAACCTGCTTAAGGAAGGCATCCACGATGCAAGCATTCACGTCACGGGCAACACCGTCGTCGACGCCCTGCAACATATTCTGAAACACACGACAGAACCGGCCCGGCCCGTTCCGTCCGATAGCCCCTACGTGCTGATGACGTGCCACCGCCGCGAATCGTTTGGCGAAAAGGTCCGCGGGGTTTTCGAGTGCGTGTGCGCCTTTGCGCAGGACCATCCGGACCTTCACATCTGGTACCCCGTACACCCGAACCCCAACGTGAAGAGACCTGCTGCGGAAATCCTCGGCGGAGTGAAGAACGTGATCCTGACGAATCCAATCGACTACATCACGTTCCTGCACGCGCGTCGGCACCGCCGCTTCAATGGGAAGCGATCGAGAACGTCACCAACAAGGGCCTGGCCATCACGTTCATGAGAGGCGTCTCGCTCGCGGAAGAGCACGCCGCGAGAAACCGGTCGCCGGTGAGCCACGTCATGCTGAAAAAACCGGCGACGGCCAGTGCCGCGACGGCGAGCACGACGAATAGGTTTCCGTACTCCACTTCGCTCTGCGTCCGACGGTCAGAACCCGCTGCCGTATTGTTGTCCATGATCGCCGTGCCCCGCGTTTCAAGCTCGCACTACGCCGTGACTATTCACAAGACGGCCACGACGGAGCGTGGCCCTCCTTTATTGCCAAAATAGAGCTTTCTTCGTCAGGGAGGGACGCGCTCCGTCGCGTCCGATAGTGTTTCAACAGCCTCTTCAGATCAAACCACGAAAGAAACGCAGAACGCGGGACCACGCGAAGAATACCGAAGCGCCGGATCAAGCGGGTTATGGGGGTGGAGCCCTTTGCGTTCTTTGCGGTTCCCTCTACTAAATAGTCACGGCTATGGACTCATGAAAGCTTCGTATGCTCATACGAAGCTGGCGCTGGTGTAAGCTCAACGTGTAATCTCGGGCTCGAATGAATTCGCAACCGCGTATCATCACCAACATGGCGTTCTGGCAGAGCCCCGAGTGGCTCCGCCGGACCACGTCCATTTACCCGCTCACTGGCGCAAAGGCCGACCCGAAGTTCCACTCGCCCTGGATCGAGGCCCTCATGCTCATGCGACGCCGGCGCGGGTACGACGTCGTCCTCACGATGGGCGCCCGCGCCTCCTTCGCCTACGGCCTGCTCTGCCTCCTCTCAGGCCGCCGGTCGAAACAAATCCTGACCGAGTATTTCATCGACGCCCACCGGCGCGGCCATCCCTTCTGGCATTTCAAGCATGCCATCTACCGCGCCATCGCGCGCCGCGCCATCGGCATCCTGACGAACAGCACCGGCGAGATCGACACCGTCGCCGCGCGGCTCGACATTCCGCGCGACCGGCTCCGCTTCGTTCCGCTCAACACGAACATCCAGGACCCGCGCGCCTCGGAGACCGACGACGGCTTCGTCCTCGCCGCCGGCCGGACGCTGCGCGACTACCAGACCCTGCTCCGCACCGCGCCGCACATCGACAAACCCATTACCATCATCTGCGGATTCAACGACCTCGAAGAAGCGGACATGCCGGACAACGTCACCCTGCTGTACGAGGTGTCGCGCGAGTTCTACCTCGACCAGGTCCGGCGCTGCACCCTCGTGGCCCTCCCCCTGCTCAATACCGAGCGCTCCACGGGCCAGGTCGTTATGCTCGAGGCCATGGCCCTCGGGAAACCCGTCGTCACCACGCGCTCGCCCGGCACGGTCGACTACATCCGCGACGGAGAAAACGGGTGCCTTGTCCCCGTCGGCGACGCCGACGCACTGGCCGGCACGGTCAACGCGCTGCTCGCTGACCCAGCGCGCGCCCGCGCCCTCGCTGACGCCGCGCTGTGCGACACGCGGGAGAAATTCTCCATCACCACGCACACACGGCTGAAACTGGACGCGATCCGCGAACTATGGTCACAGTCGCAAACGATATGAACTATGTTCCGTAATCTGACCTGAAACTTCAAGCAGGGCTTGGTGGGTCAGCCGTCAGGCCGTGTGTCGGTTTGCCGCGGTAATGTAGCGTTCGTTTACCCCGGCTCCGCCGGGGAAACGAAACCGCGTGAACGTCTCGGCTTCCCCGACAGGCGGGGTAAGCCGACGCTACAATCCAGCCGGCTTCTCCGCTCAGTTTCTCACCCGAACAATCCGGCCACCGCCAGGTGCCCTACCAACCCGATGCTCAACCACGAAGGGCCACGAATTTCAGCCGCGAAGGAGCCCGCCGTAGCTGTTCGAGCTAGGGCGGGCAGGCGCAAAAACGCTCCACCCCCGCCCGCAACGCTTCGCGTAACGATGCAGGCCGGCGGCGTGTCGGGCGAGCGAAGCGCTGCAGGCAAGTCCGGTCCGCCGTCTGGCCCACGCCCTGTCGAGGAACGGCACGCAAGGCTCGCCCGCCTTTGGAGGGGACTGCGCGCCCTACCCACGGGAGACTGAAATTCAAACTGATCCAGTACCGCAGTGCATCATGGTTTGCACAAAGCGGCCGGATTTCCTAGTCTGATGGTTATGCGAAGCGATGTTCAGGCGACCCTGACCGTGGTCGTGCCATGCTTCAACGAGGAAGCGGTGATTCCAAGCGTCATCACCGACCTCCATGCCTTCGCCGGCAAACTTCCGTGCAAGGCGCTTTTCCTCTTCGTCAACGATGGCAGCTCGGACCGGACCGCCGAGTTGTTGGACCGCGCGTGCGAATCGGATGACCGGATCGGCTGCATTCATTTCTCACGCAACTTCGGCCACCAGATCGCCGTCAGCGCTGGACTTCGTCACGCGCGCGGCGAGTTGGTCGCCGTGATTGACGCCGACCTGCAGGACCCGCCGTCGGTCATCGCCGAGATGATCGGCAAATGGCGGGAAGGGTACGACGTCGTCTACGGCGTCCGCACGAACCGCAAGGAAGGCTGGCTGCTCCGCATGGCCTACGCGGGGTTCTACCGCATGCTGAGCCGGCTTTCCAACGTGGACCTGCCCCTGGATGCGGGCGATTTCTCGCTGATGGATCGCCGAGTCGTGGACGAGATCAACCGCATGCCGGAGCACAACCGGTTCGTCCGCGGCCTGCGCGGCTGGGTGGGCTATCGCCAGATCGGCCTTCCCTACGAACGCCAGGCGCGGCAGGCCGGAAAACCCAAGTACAACCTGCGCCGTCTTTTCAACCTCGCGATCGAAGGATTCATCAATTTCTCCTCGGTGCCGTTGCGGATCGCGTCATGGATCGGCGCCCTCGCGTCCCTCCTCGGCTTCGGGCTGCTGGTCTGGGCCATCGTCAGCTCGCTCGTTCTTCAACGCCTGCCGCCCGGCTGGGCATCGCTCGTCGTCATGGTGCTGTTCTTTGGCGGTATTCAACTGTTGGTGCTGGGTATCATCGGCGAATATATCGGCCGAATCTTTGACGAGGTGAAGAACCGTCCTCACTTTGTTGTGGCCTCGCAGTCGGGATGGGCGCGCAAGGATGCTTCCGCGCCATGAAGGATGGCTTTGCCGGGCAGTACGCCGACTTGGAGAAGCATCACTGGTGGTTTCGCGCCAGACGCCTGATTCTTCGTTCGCTGCTGGCAAGGGAAATACCCTGGCGCGACGGCATGGAAACGCTGGAGGTGGGCGTGGGGCCCGGCGAGAATCTCTACACCCTCTATCCGCCTGGCATCCGCCTGTCCGGTCTCGAGCCCGAGCCGGCGAACGCGGAAATCGCCAGACAGCGAGGCGCCGTTCCGGTTTACACGGGGACGGTCGAGACCATGCCCGCTCCGCTTGCTCAAGCATCATTCGATGTCATCACGCTGTTCGATGTCCTCGAACACATCCGCGACGACGGCCATGCCCTGGATATCCTTCGTGCGCGCCTCAAGCCCGGTGGCCGGCTCGTGCTCGCCGTGCCTGCCTATCAGTGGCTATGGGGACAGCAGGACGTGGTGAGCCTGCATTTCCGGCGTTACACGATGAGTACCCTGAAGGCCATGTTGGCCGAGCGGGGTTTACGCGTCACGCGAGCGACCTATTTCAACACGTTGCTCTTTCCGCCGATTGCCGCGTTCAGGCTGATCGCAAAGCTCAGACCGGGACTGGACCAAGCCACTGAGTCGGACTTCAAATACAACGTCGGCATCCTCAACGAACTGCTCTTTCACACCTTCGCTACAGAAGCCGTGCTGACCCGGTATGTCTCCTTCCCGTTCGGCGTCTCGCTCTTCGTGGTCGCGGAGTCGACGCCCTGATTCAGGGGCGACGCGACCATCAACGAGTATCGCTGTATGCCGGAACGGACGAAATAATTTCCCGCGTAGGTGATCTTCATCACGCGGTTGACGAGGCGGCACTGCTCCTCCAGCGTCCTCGGATACTCGCCACGGTCGTGACGGCACAAGATATTGTTGACGAAATGCCGGCCGCCAGGACTGAGATCCATGATCACCAGACGATTCTTTACGAGGCTGTTGATGCGCCGCAGAACCTCCAGGTTTTCATCATCCGTCAGGTGATGCATGACGCCGAGAAACAGCGCCTTATCGAACGAGCGCGGGGCGAAATCCATCGTGACAACGTTCATCACCTCGAATGTTCTGAACGGCGCGCCATGGTCCGCGCGGGCCCGCAGGATGTACTCCTCGCACATATCTATTCCCTGGTAGGAGTAGCGAGGCGAATGGACGATCACGGAGTAGTCACCCGTGCCGCATCCCACATCGAGAACACGGTCGCCGTCCCGGAGTTCAAGCGCATTCCGGATTGGCGCGCGCCGGACGCCGAAATGGAACAGGCCCCTGATGTACCGGTAGCCGAAAGGCGATTGGAAAATGCCCGAAATGATTCTATTTGCCACGACCGTCCTCCGGTGCTCCCGCCCATGATCGCTTTACTGGGCCTTGAAGTTTCCGCATGTTCCGCCTAATCTTCAACCGCGCACGACATCCTGCATGGACTCACGCCCCAACAAGCCATCACTCGGTTTTTTCCTGGCGATCGCCCTGCTCGTCCAGTTCTACTCGCGATTCGCCGGCGCCCCTTTCGTGGACTTCGCCCTCGATGACTGGCGGCTCCTCGAACTTGGACGCTCCTGCTCCGGTCTCGGCGATGCCTGGGCCATGGTTCTCCGCTGGCCGGATCGCCCTGTAGGCACCGGCCTGCTGCTGTCGACCTTCCACCTGTTCGACGATTGGACCGCAGGTTACGCGATCTTTGGCATTGTCTGCAATTCTGCGATGCTCGCGCTGACCATGCTGCTGGTCTACACGCTGACCGGCGATACGCGCGAATGCTTCCTCGCCGGCATGGTCTTCGCCCTCGTCCCGAACCTGACTGAATCGTACCAGTGGGCCACCATGATACCTTACGGCCCCGGATTCGTCGCGTATGTCGCGGCGGCACTATGCTGGCTTCGATTCACGCGTGGCAAGTCCCCGTTCAACCTCGTGGCGTCGGCTCTCCTCTTTGGCGTAGGACTCGCCACGTACGAAGTCGGCGTTGCACTGCCCTTCGTCCTCCTGTTTCTCGAAAACCGCAGGAGTTGGCGGCGCGCTGCGGTCGCATGCGCGACCCTGGTCGGCGTATGCCTCGTATACATCGCGTGGCGATCCACCGGCGGCTTCGGCACGGCAAACAACCTGCTCTTTCCACACCGGGCCGTGGGCTTCGGTCTCAGCGACGTGATCTGGAACGCCAAGGAAATAGTCCGCTGGTGGGTCGGCGGCCGCATGGGCGATACGATCCTCAACGGTTTGGCGGGATTCGACACGCTGCCTCTTCACCAACAGCGCATGTTTGCGCTGATCAGCATCCTCACGACTGCAGGAATCTGCGTACTGATCACCCGCTCGGAACCCGGCAACAAGACCCCTCGCGAAGCCATGCCCGCAGGACGCGTCTTCCTTTTCGCGCTGGCTTGGGCTGCCGGCACACAGGTCGTCAGTCTGGTGTCATGGACCGGTGGCCGGCTGAACTACCTGCCCGCCGTCGGCGTGGCGATCGGCGCCGCGGTGCTGCTGAACAGGATCCCCGCGCGGCACTGGCTTGTGCCGGCCTTTCCCATCATCCTGGTCTGCCTCGCGGCAAACCAGGGAACGTCGGCGCAATGGCGCGACTCGGCCTCCTTCCAGCGGAATATCTTTGAATACCTCGCGCGACACGAACGGGCCTGGGCTGACCGGGAGTTGGTCGTCTTCAACACGACGCAGCTCTGCCAGCGCCAGGCGAAGCATCTCGTGCAGCCTTCGCTCAATGACCCGTCCGCATGGGCCAACTACGGAAATGTGGGACTCATGCGCGGCTTCGCGCTGAACTCCATGCTTCACCTGATCCGCCCCGGCATGACGCGACCCGCCGGCATCCTCGACGCAGAGCACGGCGCGCACGTCGAAGGCGATATCCTGGCATGGCATGCATGGTATGACCCGCGCACGCAGAATCGGACCGCTTTGACGAACGTGTTCATGGTGGACTGCCTGGCCGTCGGTTCCGGGCGGCAGGAGTAGCGCGGTATACGCACGGTGAATATTCTCACGACGTCGGGACAGAAGAACGCCGCCCGAGCCGTCCTGAGTCTGGCGGCGCCAGGCGCACTGATCGAAGCGGCCGCTGCGGCTGGTTTCTATCCGCTCGTTGCGCTGGCCGGTGTTTTCTCGCCGGACGGCGCCATCGGACCAAGCTTCCGCGCCTTGCTGGAGCACGCCCAGCAGACGCTTGGCCTATGCCTCCTCGTCGCATCGCCGCTCGCCGCGCTCGCACCGTCCATCATCCAGGAAATCCGCGACCGGGTGACCGCATCGCGCGAAGGATTGTTTTCCTCGATTTTGTTCATCACGGCGCTGGCGCTCGTTCTTTCGGTCCAATCCTCTTTGCTCGAGCGACACCCGCACATCACCGACGAAACATGCCACCTTTTCCAGTCGCGTTTGCTGGCCGAGGGCAGACTGTACGCCCCGCTGCCGCCCTGCCCCGACCGGTTCTTCCAACATCACATGGTCATGCTCGACACGGGCCGTTGGTTCAGCAAGTACCCGCCGGGCCAGCCCGTACTGCTCACGCCCGGGACCATGCTGGGTATCCCCTGGCTCGCAGGTCCGATCCTCTTCGCGCTCACGGCGCTCGTGGTTTCGCGCCTTGGCAGCCTCGCCCTCGGGACCGTGCGCGGGCGCGCCGTCGCGATCCTGTTCGCACTGTCACCGCTGGCGCTGCTGCTCGGCGCGTCGTACATGTCGCACATCCCCTCACTCTTCTTCCTGGCCCTCGGTATTCTCCTGCTCGCGCGGGCCGCCGTGCAGTCCGCGCTGCGGCCCGCCGTCGCCGCGTTAGCGGCCGGTCTGTGTATCGGCGTATCCGCGCTTTTCAGGCCACAGGACATGGTGATCGCCGCGTTGCTCGGCGTTATCTCCCTTGCCCTCATGACTTCGACGCTGCGGACCCGCGTGCTGCGATTGACGCCACGGCTGGTTCCCGGAGTCGCGCTGGCCGGCGCAGCGTGGGTCGCATGGAACAGCGCACTCTTTGGCTCGTTCGAAATCGGCTACGCATCGACGAACCCCCATCTCATGACGCCGCTCTTCAAAGACCAGGTCGGCTTCACAGCCTCGTACACGCCGGCCACGGCCGCCCGCTATGCCGCCCTGACTTGCTTCCGGTTCAACAGCGCGATGGCCGGGTGGCCTCTCGCGCTGCTAATTACGCCGCTCGCCCTTTGGCGACCGGCGCGTCCGCGCGTGATCGCTTTCTGTGCGGCTGCGATGATCACCGTCATGGCCGCTTATTCCCTTTACGACTATCTGGGCGCGGAGTACGAGGCCCGCTATTACACGCTCGCGCTGCCGTTCGCCCTCGCGCTGCTCGTGGGCGCCCTCGAAACCGCAGGCACAGCGGCGGAGCGCTGGCTCGGAACCGCCGCAAAAGGCTGGCTGATTGGCTTCGTCGCTGCGCTCACGCTCTACGCCGCGGCACACTACTGGCCATCCTACATCGCGCCGAAGTACGGTCATGGCTACGAACAGTCTTCGCCGGTCGTGGCACGCGCGGTTCGCGAAGCAGAACTGCACGAAGCCGTTGTGCTCGTCCCGACGGAGGACTCATCCGAACTGAGCTATTCATCGGTTTTCCATCTGAACGATCCGTTCCTGCGCGGCGTAATCTACGCGCGCGATCCCGGCGGCGACGCAACGTGCCTCCGCGACGCATTTCCGGAACGGCCCTTCTACCGGTTTCTTCCGGCGGAAGACTGGGCCTCCGGCCGGCTTGAAAGGATGGACCACTTGGCACGGCAGAGCCGCAACCAAAGCGACATGCGCCCACGGAATACACGGAAAGACACGGAAAAGGAAACCGCGAATTGACCCTCCTTCGCCAATCCGCCAAAGGCCGGACAGGGGCTTGCCCGCCAAGTGGCGGGCTGCGGCGGGCAGGCGCGAATGAACGCGAATGTTGCTGGAGTTGAAACAAGAACGGACGTGTCTGAGTATCGCATCCTCCCAGCCTGACTTTCGCACGAAGCGACGGTGTCTTGTTTTCTTGCGGGCACCACGCGCGAAAGTCAGCGCTTCCTGAGCGTGCAGATGTTGTGCATCCACCACGCGTCTTTTACGTTGCTGAATTCGAAACCGATAGTTTCGGCCAGCACCTGGATAGTCTCGTGATGGTGCATCCGAAAAATCGATCGCTTCACCTCGTCAGGAGCATCGAAGCTCCCCTGCTTCCGGAGTTCATCAATAAACCACTGCGCCGAACGTCGATCGTCCAGCGAGAGGTAGTCGATCAGGGCGACGCCCGACGGCTTGAGCACGCGATAGGCCTCCTGCAGGTAACCGAACACCACTTCGACATCCATGTGCACGAAGACGTCAAAGGACATGAACAAGTCCACGGATGCACTCGGCACGTCGGGAATTCTCGTGTTGGCGCTCTGGATGACAATGAGTCGACCGTCATTCTTCTTGCGCCAGTAATCGCAAACCAGTTTCGAATAATCGACGAGATAGAGTTTGCTGGCCGCGTCGAGTACGAGTCGGGTCCATCGGCCGACGCCGGGCCCGATCTCGCAAACGACCATTCCCTCGGTTACATGGGCCGTGATATACTTCTCCCATCCGGGCGTTCCCCATGCCGATTCGACCACAGCGTTGGCGTCGCCTCCCGTTGTGACCTCGGCTGCGATGCCGCCGCGAAAGATGTGATCCCACGGTCTTTCTTCGCTCGCCGCAGTGCGACGCAATTCGAGTCCAATCCTCGCCAAGAGGGCATTGACCAGCCTTTTTTTCATGTGGGCCTCCTTTGCGGGTTCCGCGCCAGCACTTGGTACTGCGCGCCGAGCGGAACGCGCGCGAGGGGCGCTTCAAGGAACCGAAGCGCGCGAAACCTGTGCGGGAAAATGAAATAGAAATCGGTTCGGATCACGTCCAGCCCCGCCGCGCGAAGCAGCCGCCCGGCCGCGGGCGCGGAGATTTTCACCGCGTCACGGTCGAACGGGATCCGCGCCATGACCAGTTGGGTCCCCGGATTCCACGGATTGTTCTCCCACAGCGCGAACACGCCGCCGGGCCGCAGGCAATCGCGGATGAAACGAAACGCCCCGAGCCGTTCCGGCGGCGGGATATGGTGGAACACGCCATTGCAATACACCGCGTCGAAATCGCCCGCGGGGTTCACGTCGGATTGCACGTGGAACTCCGCGCCCGGCTGGTGTGCGCGTGCGTGCTCGATCGACTTCCCGGAAATGTCGACACCAACGATGCTGGTCGACCCCAGTATGTCGCGAAGAAACGGCGTCGCGGTGCCCGTACCGCACCCATAGTCCATCACCCGCACGGGCCGCACGCCCAGTTCCGCGAGGCGGCGCGCGAGCAGTGCCACCCTGCCCTGCGCGAAGTATTCCTTGGACTCGCCGGAAACGGAGATGCCGCGCGAAAGCGCCTCGCCGTAGTGCTCGGCATACGCATCGAAATCACTGGGATCGGAGTCTGTCATGTTGGATTTGGATATTGGATGATTCGTTGATTCGATATTCGGGATTTGGGGTTCGAGGATTCGATAATTCGATATTCGGGATTCGGTAATTCGATGATTCGTTAATTCGTTAATTCGTTATTCGGAGCACCAAATCCCGAATGAACGAATTATCAAATCAACGAATCATCGAATCCCGAATCTACCGTCTCTTCATCCCCAAAATGCTGACGAAAAAACTGGAGAGCAGCGTCTGGAAACCGAGCGCCGTCAGTGTGGAGCCCGGGATCACCCACCGCATCGTGCTCGCGTAATCCAACCGCCCGTACCCGGACAGCCGCCAGAGATTGACCGCCCAGCCGAGCAGAGCCAGACCCAGGATCATCGCGACGAGGCTCGCCAGCAGGCCCCGCTCCAGGTTGATCAGCTTGAAAAAGCGCAGCGTCCGCTCATCCTCCGGCATCAACCCTTCGTTCATCGCGAACGTTTTGGTGAAAACAGCAAAGAGTACCGCCTGGTAGCCGCACAGCATGGCAAGACTCGCAAAAAGCAGCGTGTGCGCGTCGAAGATCGCGTTCCCTATCTGCACCGCGGGCAGCGCGAGTGCGTAGCCCGCGAGGCCCAGCGCGATCAGGAGCAGGCCCGGCACCAGGAACAGCCACTTCGGGCTGTACATCATGAAGAACCGCAACGTGCGCCAGCCGTCGCGGAACGTTTTCAGGTGCGGCGGGTGCGACGTGCGGCCGTCGGGGTGGAGCGTGATCGGCACCTCGGACATCTTCGCGCCGTAGAGGCTCGACTTGATGATCATCTCCGTCGCGAATTCCATGCCCGTGCAGCGCTGGTCGAGGCTGTCGTAATGCCGCTTCGTGAAGACGCGCATGCCGCAGTAGATGTCATGGATGGGCGCGCGAAACCACCACCGGGACAGCCTGGAAAACATCGGGTTGCCGAGCCACCGGTGCGACCAGGGCATGGCGCCGGCCTTCACGGTTCCGCCGCCCGACGGCAGACGGCAACCCTGCACGAGGTCGTATCCCTGCCGGATTTTTTCGACGAACTTCGGGACCTCGAGGAAATCGTAACTGTCGTCCGCGTCACCCATCAGCACAAATGTACCCCGCGCGACGGCAATGCCGCCCATGAGCGCGTTGCCGTAGCCCTTGGCTTGAACATCGACCAGCCGCGCGCCACAGCGCTTGGCGATCTCGCGCGAGCCGTCCGTGCTGCCGTTGTCCGCAACCACGACTTCACCGCGGATGCCATGCTCCTGGATCGCGCGCAGCGCCTTGCGCACACACGTCTCGAGCGTGTCCGCCTCGTTGAGGCACGGCATGACGACCGAAAGCTCGATGTCGGATGATGCGTCCACGTTCATGGTGCGTTTGCGTCGATACTAGATTCCAGATACCTGATTCTGTCGGAGTGAACCACTGAATACACTGAGTTCACTGAAGGTTCGGAATCTTTTTTCAGTGTTCTTCAGTGTATTCGGTGGTTTCAATCAGAAAAAGAACTGTCTTTCGTGTATTTCGTGGTTCCATTGATTGAATAGTCACGGCATGTCGCGGAGCTTATACACCATGGCGTCGCCGGATGAAAACACCAGCCTTGCCCGGGAGGCTTCGACCTCTGACTTCAATCGGGCCTCCGCGTCTTCCCGGAACGCCGGCACGTTGCGCAGGGTTCCGGTGAGGATCGCGTAACCCGCGGAGTGCGAGCCGGGGCCCACCGCGGTCCGGTCAGCGAGAAACGACATGAGCCGCGGCAACGAAACCGCGATGACCGTATCCCGGGACGTATTCTCCTTGACCCACTGCCCGCATGCGACTGCCCCGGCGAGGTTGCGCGCATGGAGCGTCTCGTTCGCCAGCGTATGCTTGAACCGTGTGACGGCAATGGCGCTGGTGTGGGCCACAGAAACGGCAAGCGCGACGGCCAGGATGCGTTCGAACGGCAACGCGCTCCGCAACGGGCCCAGGCCCGAGCACGCGCACAACCCGCCGACGGCCATCGCCGCATACGAAACCGCGCAGGCGAGTCCCACCGCCAGGACATACATCCTCTCTGCGCCGACGTGGCCCTCCCCCGCGAGTCCGTGTGAAACGGTCCACAGTATGCCGGCCGCGCCAAACGCCGCCACCGCGAGCCATGCCAGCTTCTGCTGCCGATCGAGCAGAGCCCGCTTCCAGCACGCCGCGCCCTCGAACAGGAACAGGTACAGCAGCGGCGTGAGCGGGTACAGATAGCGGTGATAACTCGATGCCCAGCGCGTCAACGAAAACATGATAAGCGATAGCGCGACATACCACGCGAATGGCGACGAAGGGTCACGCCTGGCGCGCGCGGCAAGGCCCGTCAGGAACACCAGCCACAGGAACATCGCGAACGGGCCCGCGTTTGCCGGCATGCGCGCGAACGAGGCCACGTACTGCCCCAACTTGAAACCGAGGGCGCCAACACGTACCGGAAACGTCGCATCCGATCCGAGCCCCTCCCCTGCGTCCCGCGCCACAATCCCGGCCCGCTCGCCGGACAGGCCGGTGAATTTCAGAGCCCATCGAAAATAGGATTCGGCGGCATGCGGCGCGACCTGCCGCCCGTGCCATTCCCACGCTGCCGCGAAGCCGAACCCGGCACAAGCGATCGCCGCGCCGAGGGCGAGCACGCGCCGGCGGCGCGTCGCCCACCATCGGCTTCCGGCCGCGGCGCAAAGGGCCGCCGTCAACGCGATGTTGACCACCTTCGTCATCGCGCCGAGAAGCACCGCCAGCGGCGCAGCGACAGAGCGCCGCCCTCCGCGCTCCGCAGCCATGCATCGCGACGCCTCCACCAGCGCAACGGACGAGACCAGCACGAAAAGCGGTTCGGCCATCAGGTAACGGGTGGAGAAACTCCACGCGAAATACGACGTGAGCGAGAACCACGCGGCCCACCAGCCCGCGCGGCCTTCTTTTTTCCGCAGCCACGAAGCGAGATAAAGGATCCCGGCCAGCCCCATCAACGCGTTGAGCGCATACATCGCACGCCAGGCCGTGACGTCGAACCGCATGACGAGCGACACCAGAGCCGGGTAGAGCGGCGGGTAGATCGGGTACGGGTCGCCGTACAACGTGAATCCGTGTCCGCGCTCGATCGAATGCGCGAGGCCAAGGTATTCGATTTCGTCAACGCCCTCGCACTGCCACACATGCGGGATGGTCAGGACATAAGCGAACGCCACAACGACGGCAGCCATGTACCATCCTTTGTTGTGAATCCACCGATGCCCTTCCAGGGAGATTGACATGCTTGATCGTGTTGATCGCTGGTGGCGGCATCCGGCTGTTCCGAGTCAAATCAGATTGACTCGTTCTGACGTGCTTTTCAATATGCGCAGTCATGCCCGGATTGACAACTCGTAATCGTGTCGCAACCCTGCCACCGGAAGAAACTGTAGAACTGTATGGCTGATAACACAGCATGTCCGGCATGCGGCGAACGCTTCGAAAGCAGCACGCGCCTCTATCCCTCCAGCGACGGCCCCTTGTTTGAATACCTCGTGTGTGCGCACTGCGGACTCCAGCGACTTTCCAACCCGTTGAAGTCCGGCTCCGCGGAAGCGGGCTACCACCCCGAATACTACGGCGAGGGCGAGACGAAATTCATCGGCGGGATCGAGCTGATCCGCAATGCCTTGTGCCTGCACCGCGCCCAAATCGTTCAGCGCGCGGCCGGGAAACGTAAGGGCACGGTGCTCGACATCGGCTGCGGCAACGGCCGATTTCTCCTGTACATGGCGCGGATCGGCTGGACCAGTCATGGCACGGAACTGCCCGGTCCCGCCTTTGACCGTGCAGCCCGCATTCCCGGCATTGACCTTCACCCCGTCAGCGAGGGATCTCTGCCACTACCCGACGCATCGGTGGATGCAATCACCGTTTGGCACGTATTCGAGCACATGCCGGATCCCGAAGCTCTCCTGCGTGAATGCCACCGCGTTTTGCGTCCTGCCGGGGTACTCATCATCGAGGTGCCGAACAGCGGGAGTTGGCAGGCTCGCTGGACAGGACGCCACTGGCTGCACCTCGATCCACCCCGCCACATTTTTCAGTTCACCAAGCCATCCATGAAACAACTTCTCGAACGCGCCGGATTCGCCGTCACGAAGTGCAGCACGCTCTCCCTGGAAATGGGCGCGCTCGGTTTCGCACAAAGTGTCATGAACGCCTTGATGCCGCGACGAGACGTGTTTTACAGCATGTTGAGACGAGGAATTTCCGCGCGGATTCCCACAGGACAACGTTTCCTCGCGCTGGTACTCTTCATCCCGCTGGCGCCGATCTGCGCCATTCTGCCCTTTTTGGAGGCAGCGGCAGGGGCGGGCTCGGTGCTGCGCGTCACCAGCGTGCCGCAAAGGCCCGGTCGATGACGATGAGTCGATTATGATGATCTCGCGCCGCAGCCTGTTGTCGCTGATGTTGGCCATGGCCTTCCTCTGGCTGTCAGAAAGCGCACGGTACGGACTGAGCGCCGGGTGGGATTCGGACATAGTCCGGCTGTGGGTCGTCAGCCAGTACATCAAACAGCGCGTCGATCCCTGGCGCGTCAGCTACGAGACCCTGCATCTCAATTACGGACCCGCTTCAGGGGAGAACAGGGAGCGCATCAGGAATCTGCGCGTCTTTGAAGTGCACCCCCATCTGCGAACGGATGGAATCACCGGCGTCATTCCCGAGTTTGGCCCGCCCACCTCCACCTACCCGCCACCCGGCATGCTCATTTTCACATTTCTCGCAGGGTGGGTGCCTCAAGCCTGGCTCCTGCCGGGATGGATGCTGGTCAATTTCGCATTGATCCTCGCTCTGGCGTGGGCCCTCCTACGCTGGCGTCAGAACATTGAAGCGGAACAGGCGCAGCACGTGATCATGGACCCGGAGGCGAGGCCATCGATGATCTCCCTGCCTGCGCCGGCCTTTGTTTTACTGCTGTCGCTGGCGTGGCCTCCGGTCCAGGAAGTCGTCCGCACGAGCCAGTACGGCATCCTCATGGCCCTCCTCATTCTCGTGGGGTTTTTGACCATCAAATCGTCTCAATTTCTGGCCGGCATCTGTTTCAGCCTCGCGCTCTTCAAACCCCACGTGACGCTGCCCTACCTCATAGTGCCCCTGCTCGCCGGAAGGTGGCGAACCCTTGCAACCATAGCGGTCACTCAACTGATCGCGCTGCTCGGCATCGCATGGTGGCTCCATACGCCTCCGTGGACGCTCATCGGAACGTGGCTCGCCATCTCGCCCTACATGTTCCAAGGCGCCTATACCGTTCAAGAACTCATCAACGCCGCCGGCTTCGGCACATCGCCGTTCGCCCTCGTCATCCCCCTGCTCATGATCTTGTTCAGCCTCGGCTGGTGCTGGTGGAACCGCGAATGCCCGCCGTTCCTCGCCGTGTCGTTTCTCTCGCTCGTATCGGTATTCTGGATGTACCACGAACGTTACGACTATGTGGTTCTGCTCATGCCCATCGTGGCGGCCTGCCTTCTCGAGCGCTTTCCGGATGGTCGCGGGCATTCGCTGCACAAGGTGCTCCTGCCCGCCTTCGTGCTGCTCGGGCTCGGGCTCTCCGACTACGCATACCTGAGCGATCACCCCATCGCCCACGTCGTGCGCTGGATGGGACGTCTTTCCCTGTACGGACTGCTGGTGTGTTTTGCGTGGCTGATGCGCCGGCGACCGGCGCGGACGGCGTGACGGTCCAGCCCTGGGACAGGGCGCGATATCCTGAGGCCCCCGCGGCCTTGTGCCGCGGGTGAATCAGTTTGGCGGATGCGCACCGGCTCCCGTCACCCCCCCCCTGCTTGCCACCGGCATGCAAGCGCGCCGGTGACAAGCAGGGGGGGAATCGAGTGAGCTGCGCACCGCCAGCCGCCCAATCTGATTCACCCGCCAGTCAAGCTGGCGGGGGTCTCAAAGCTGGACAACGCGCTTGTCTCAGGGCCGGGTTGCGGGACGCGCCCCTGACGGAAACAGAGGACTGCGCGCCATCCCCCATTTGCAGAGCATGAACGTCAACGCCGTGCGCAGACAGCCGAACCCATACTGCACGCTGCGGCGGAAGTTGATCGATGAAGCTTCAGCGAAATACTTCGTCGGACAGCTCACCTCGGCGATGAAAAACCCGTTCCAGGCAATCTGTGCAAGCATCTGATTGTCGAAAACGAAATCATTCGAATTATGTTCAAGCTGGATTTGCTCCAGCAACCTACGCGAGAACGCACGGTATCCCGTATGATATTCGGACACCTTGATGCCCAGCATCAGGTTCTCGGCGAGCGTCAGCAACCGGTTGGAAATGTACTTCCACAACGGCATGCCACCACGCACCGCGGCCCCGCCGAGAATCCGCGAACCCAAAACGCAGTCATACAACCCGTTACCAATCATGGACACCATCGCGGGTATCAACTGCGGTGTGTACTGATAATCGGGATGCACCATGATCACGATGTCGGCGCCCTCTTCCAAGGCGAGTCGATAACAGCTTTTTTGATTTCCGCCGTAGCCGAGGTTCTTTTCGTGGGCGTACACACGGACGCCGGGCAGCTTCCGCGCGATCTCAACCGTGTCATCTTTGCTCGCGTCGTCTACCAGGATGATACGATCCACGACGCCTTGGTCCATGACCTCCCGGTAGGTCAACTCGAGGGTCCGCGCCGCGTTGTAGGCCGGCATGACCACGACTACTTTCTTTCCTTTGTGCATGCGAATTCCCCGAAACTACACGGCGGAAGGCGTGACTGACAAGGCTTAGTGTAGCCACCGTGATCCACGGCCAAGCGGAACCATGCCGTGACACTCATTGCGCGCGGTCTTCATGGCGCCTCCCCCAGTGTCGCGAGGCTGTACGCGGTGAATGCGAACGCCATGACAGCCATCACACCCGCGATGTGCACGTCCAGATTGGGCAGCCGGTTCGGACGCCGCAGGACATCCAGCCCGGCGGCAACAAGCATGCCGATCGGGACCAGCACGGGGAACATGTGCCGGCCCTGGCCGGTACCGCTGACCATCGCGATCTGGACGACAATGAGCAGGCAGAAAAGCGTGGCAAGGAAACCGCCCCACAGGAAGCAACGATTGGCCCGCAGCGCGCTGAGCAGGGTTTCGTTGCGCACAACCAGAGCCCCCGCCAGCATCGCGCAGAACGCGAGCGTCAGGCCGACAGTGATCTTCGGCGGCGCCCCTACGATGTCGTTCAACTCGCCGGATGTTGCAAGGAAGGTCTTGATCAGGTAGCTGACGACCTGGGGCAGCGTCCACTGGTCGCAGAGGTACGCATAGTAATAGCCCCCGCCGGTCACGCTGCCGTAGAGGAGGATGTTGCGTATCGCGACGGGCGCCCACGCAACGAGCGATGCGGCGGTCACGATCGCCAGTTGGACAGCGGCGCGCCTCAACGGTGTCTCGCGCGTAAACACCCGCATCAGCAGCATGCCCGCGGCGGCGGCGCCAAGCACAACGCCGTTCTGTTTGGCCCAGATCGCAAGCCCCACCACTACGCCCACCATGGCAAAGTCGCGGTTACTCTCGGCGCGAACGAGGAGATTGAAGGCGACGACGCTGACAAGGACCAGAAGGCCGTCGTTATTCACCACCGACGAGATGAACACGTACGTAGGCAGCAGGCAAACCAGCGCCAGCGTACAGGCGCCCTGAAGCGACGCCAGCAGGCCGAGCCGCTCCAGCAGGCGGACGGTCTGCAGCAGGACCAGAATCCAGATAGCCACCGACGCCAGCCTCAGGCCCCGAACGATCGCGTCCGTCTTGAGGCCCATCGTGCCGTGCAGGAGACGGTGGAACGGGACCATCAGGGCGTAGTAGAGCGGAGGCTGGTGGTATTCCCAGTTGTTCTCGCCCGGCGTGAGGCGCCGGAGCTGCTCCTGAACCGGCAGTTCGCCGTCGTTCGCATCGACGTACCGGATGAAGTTCAAGTGCGAGTGCTCGTCGGGAGCCTTGAAGGTGGGCGTCAACAGCGCAAAAGCGAGCCGACAGGCAAGCCCTGCCAACCCCAGCGCCAGGACAAAGTCGCCCGGCCGCAGCCGGCCGGCGCGCCTGCGCGCGGCGAGAAAGAACCAGAGTGCAACACCGGCCCCCCCCGCAAGATAAGTCACCGCCAACGTCCTCACGAATAAAGTATTCCGGATTGCCCCCGGGATAGCAATCCCTTGGTCCCCACCTTGATGATCGGACGATACAGTTGATGGAGCGAGCCGTTTCCCCTACCATGAAAACCATCGACACGATGCGGCATGTCCTCATAACAGGCGGTTGCGGTTTCATTGGTTCCAACCTGGCCGTCCGTTTTGCACACGAAGGTCATCGCGTGACGTGCCTGGACAACCTGGCTCGCCGCGGTTCGGAACTCATCCTCCATCGCCTGCGCGAGGCGGGCTGTGCGTTCGTGCACGGCGACATCCGCAGTCCCGAAGACCTCGACCGCCTCGGCGACGGCCACGACCTGCTCGTGGAATGCAGCGCGGAACCGTCAGTGCTGGTGGGCGCATCCGGCAACGACGCGGCCTTCGCAATCAACAACAACCTCGTGGGATCGATCCATTGCATGGAGTTTGCCCGAAAGCGCGGCACGCCCGTCCTATTCCTCTCGACGTCGCGCGTCTACCCGTACGAGCGCTTGAACGGGCTGGCGTACCGCTCGATGCCAACGCGCACGGAGTGCGCAACTGAGGGACTGGGCATAAGCCCCACCGGCGTGTCCGAGACATTCCCCATCGAGGGGGCGCGCTCGCTCTATGGCGCCACAAAGCTCTGCTCGGAACTGCTCCTCCAGGAGTACGGCGCGCAATACGGCGTCCCGGCGATCATCAACCGTTGCGGCGTCGTGGCGGGGCCCTGGCAGATGGGCAAAGTGGACCAAGGCGTCTTCACCTTCTGGCTTTCCAGCCATCACTGGGGCAGGCCTCTCCGCTACATCGGCTTCAGCGGCAAGGGCGAGCAGGTGCGCGACCTGTTGCATATCGATGACCTCGCGGACCTGGTCGTCAGGCAGGCCGCGCGCATAGGGGAGTTCCGAGGCGAGGTCTTCAATGTGGGCGGCTCGCGAACGGCGAACCTCTCGCTCGCCGAGACGACGGAACTGTGCCGCGCGATCACGGGGCGAACGGTGCCGATCGCGGTCTCACTTGAAACACGGCCGGCGGATGTTGTATGGTACATCAGCAATATCGGAAAGGTGTCGGCAACGTTCGAGTGGACACCGAAACGGAACGCCGAGACCGTTCTCTACGACACCTACCAATGGCTCCGCGAACACGAGAAACAACTCGCGCCAGTGTTCAAATGAAGTCGCCCTTACGCGGCGGCAGGCCCCTGAGGCGCGCGTGATGCAGAGGACGGATCCACAGAACCCGATCCGGTTCTCCATCATCATTCCCGCGCACAACGAGGAAGACAACATCGGGAAGACTTCCTCGACCATCGTCGATACGTTCAAGGCCGCCGCGATCACGGACTACGAGATCCTCATCGTCGACGACAACAGCACGGACGGTACGGAGGCGGTCCTGCACGAGCTTGAGGCCCGCTACCCGGAAATCAGCCACATCAAAAATCCCCCGCCGCATGGGTTCGGTTTCGCCGTTCGCCGGGGGCTCAATGCGTTCCGAGGCGATGCCGTGTGTATCGTCATGGCAGACCTCTCGGATGCCCCAGAGGACATCATCGCCTACTACCGCGAGATCCAACGCGGCGCCGAGTGCGTCTTCGGATCCCGTTTCATCAGGGGCTCAAGGGTCCACCACTACCCGGTCATCAAACTCGTAATCAACCGGCTCGCGAACTGGTTTATCAAAACCCTGTTCCGCATCGACCACAACGACATCACCAATGCCTTCAAGTGCTACCGTCGTGAAGTCATCGCCGGGATACAGCCCATCCTGGCCCACCACTTCAACCTTACCGTGGAACTACCCCTGAAGGCGCTGGTCAGGGGCTACCGCTGCACATGCATCCCCATCTCATGGACGAATCGTGTGACCGGCATTTCCAAACTCAAGATCAAGGAGATGGGCAGCCGCTACCTCTTCATTGTGCTGTACGTCTACCTCGAGAAGATGCTGTCCAAGGGCGATTACATCCGCAAGGACCGCGCGTCCGGCTGAACGGTGCGGCGTCTTAGCCGTATCCATTCAGAAGAGAACCACGAATAAACACGAATTTGCATAAATCGTCGGCCCCTAACGCATCCGAATAGCCTTCAGGGAGACTCACCAGATGGTGAGTCTTGGGCGAATGGGACGAGCGCGTCTTCCGCTCAAGCGATATTCGTGTTGGTTCGTGTCCATTCGTGATTTCCTCCAGTGGCGGATCCGCCTTCGGCGGAGAACGGAATGGTTACGGCCTAGCGGCACAGCGCACGATACAGGTCCATATGGCTCGCAATCATGCGCTCAAGCGCAAATTCCCGTTTCACTTTCGCCCGCGAAGCCTGACCCATCGCCGCGGAGACGTCGGGCAACTTCGCGACCGATGCGATGCGCGCGGCCAGCGCGACATCGTCGTCTGACGCGACGAGATGGCCTGTGACCCCATCCTCGACCAAGTCCGGAAGCCCGCCGACGTTCGTCGCGATGACCGGCAACCCGCACGCCATCGCCTCCATGACGCTGTACGGCAGGTTCTCAATGCGCGAGCACAACGCGAGCACGTCGATCGATCCGAGGAAATCCTCGCGCGGAACATACCCCTTCACCTTGACAACGTGGCGCAGGTCAAGCCGCGCGATCTCCGCCTCGACCGACCCGCGCAACGGTCCGTCACCCGCGAGCAACATGTCAATCGTCACGCCGGACTCGATCAGCCGCTTCGCGGCAGACAGGAGCATGGGGTGGTTCTTCTCCTCGCTGAACCGACCCATCATGCCGACCGTGAAGGTACCGTGGTGTGACGACACGTCGGGAAATCCAGAAGCATCGAGACCGGAGGGTATACGGATCGTCATGACGCCCTGCTGCCGCAGCAGCTCTTCGTAGTACCGGGACAACACCACAACCCGCGCACAGCGCTTCAGGGCACAGACGTTGAGCCAGCCGTAGAACCGCTCCTTCAGGTCGGAACGGAACAGCCATCCGTGCACGGTGCTCACCTGCGGAATCCTCCTGCGCGCGAGCAGGCCGTGGACGTCGGCCTTGTACCCGACGGTGTGGAGAACCCCGACATCCTGCTGCGAAAGTATTCGCCGGATCCGCCGGACCAGTCCGATCGAAAAACGTGCCCCCGTCTCGACCGCGATCACGGACAGTCCACGTTCGCGAAAGGCAGCATCCACCGGGCTTGAAGCAAGACCCAGGCGCGACTCGCGGATGAGCAGAATTCGCACATCGACCCCGTGCTCCGCCATGCCCGTGGCCAAGTCCAGCGTCGCGCGCTCCGCGCCGTAGACCGCGCCTGTGTCCTGCAAAAGATAGGCGATGATCATAAAGCTATACCGTAGAACACTTGGCGCGGAAAAGCCGCAGCCCAAGAACGGAAACCACGAATGAACACGAAGTCACACGAATAACAAGGGAACCACAGATGCGAACAGACAAATCACGCAAAGGCGCGACGAATGCCGAGGCATTCATGTTGGAGTGCGGCGGCTTGCCTGCGCGCCGTAGCCCGCCAGTTGGCGGGCAAGCCCCTGTCTGCCTCCGGCGGATTGGCGAAGGAGTGCCGCCGCTTTGTCAGCGTGCGGCTTGACGCGCGCCAAAAAAACGCCGCGTCAAGCCGCGGCGAAGAAGGGCGGTGGCAAGCCACCGCACTCCAAGGCCAACGCACGTCGCGTTGGCGACAATCGCCATAATGGGCCGTATTTCGGATCATGCTTAGGTTGAGGCACATGGCATCCGGCGGATTGGCCAAGCGGGGCGTTCCTTGCGGTTTCCTCTTGGGTCACGGCTTTGCCGCGCCGTGGAGGTGCTTGTTTTTTCGTGTGAATTCGTGTTCATTCGTGGTTTCTTCTCTTGGTTTTCGGCGCGCCGCGCCAAGTGTTCCATGGTGAGCAAATCATGAACGTGCACAAGCTGTCCATCATCGTCGTTGCGTTCAACGAGGAGCAACATATCGCACGTTTGCACGGGTCGATCAAACGTCTTGTCCGGCCTTCACACGTCGATGTCGAGTCCATCCTGGTCGACGGCGGCAGCCGCGACGGCACCATACAGGCCGCGCGGGACGCCGGATTCAGCACGGTGATCGATCTCGCCGGCGCCAACATCCCCGCCTGCCGGAACCGCGGACTGGGCGAGGCACGCGGCGACTGGATCGCGTTCGTGGATGCGGACTGCGAACTCGCGCCGGACTGGCTGGAGAAAGCGCTGCCCCTCATGGAGTCGGGGGATGACGCCCTGATGGGCTGGCCCGCGGTGCCCCCGGAGCCCATGACCTGGGTCCAGGCGGCGTGGCGTTTCCACTGGACGCAAAAGAACCCGCGTTTGGAGACCTACCGCGGGCAACAGGTCGTGCGCAAGGAGGGATTCCGGCTGACGACGACCCGGAACATGATCCTGCACCGGAGCGTGGCGGACCGGATCAAGGGGTTCAACGAGGAATTGGCGACCGGCGAGGATACCGATTTCGCGTACCGCGCCTACCTCGCAGGCGTCACCGTCCTGGGCAATCCGGCGCTGGTGGCCATTCACCACGGCGAGCCCGCGACGTTGGCCCAATTCTTTCGCCAGCAGGTGTGGCACGCCAACCGGAAAAGCTACGAGCAGATCATGAAGGCCACGGGTGGAAAGGTCGGCGGCAACGCGCCGCGGTTTGCCGCGGCATTCCTCGTCACGGGATCTCTCGCGATCGCGGGGATCGTCGGTGGGCTGGCGATGCGGTGCGGATGGACAGCGCTACTGGCAGCGCCGTTCGCGGCGATTGTGGCGGGGCCCGCACTCCTGATGTGCGTCCGCGGAAAGAGCGCGAGATTCTTCTTGCCGCTGATCGCGCTGTATTTTGCGTATGGCCTGGCGCGCGCCGTCGACCTCATCGGCCTTTCGCCGGCCAAGCCGAGCTGGAAAAGCGCGGCGTGAATCACACAGCCCATTCGGGAATCGCGGCAAAGTCGTCCATCGCCATTTGCAGAGACGATAGCTGACGGCCGTGGCAAGGTTCCGGGTCCATACTTCACGCTGCGGCCAAGATCCACGGGCCCGCCATGTCAAGTATTTGCCGGTTTGCGGAGCCGGACCACCAGAGAACCTCGCAGATACTCGTACAGTGCTTGCCGCCGTCGCAGCGACGGCAGCAGCTTGAGCAGTGCGCGTTCGTCACAACAGGGATCGACCGCCACGCGCTCAAAGGGCACGCATGCCAGCACCGCCTCGACCTCGCGGACGGATAGGCGGTTAAGGCCCTCCAGCCCACCCGCCAAGTGGAGCAACTCCGGGATTTCCGTTAGCCCGCGTCGGTGCATGAATGCGGCCCGTTGGCGTTCCCAAAAACGCACGACTGAATTCGATGAAAAGAACGCGCAGGGCCAGGGCACGTGGACGAAATGGGCGACGTGTGCTCCATAACGACTACGAAAGGCGTCGAAGGTAAAAACGACTTCGCCGCCGGGCCGGAGCACGCGGTGGATGGCCTCTAGCGCGCCCTGCACGTCGGGCAGGTGCTCAAACACGGTGTGCGAAATGACGCGGTCGAAGGTCTGGTCGGGGAACTTCATTTCATACACCGACATGTCGTAAAAGCGCACATGATCGAGGCCGCGCTCACGAGCCACACCGGTGGCATAGGCAATGCGGGCCGGTTCGATGTCAATGCCCGCCACCCAGGCCGCGCCCTTGCCCGCTACGGCCAACGTAAATGAACCCGGGCCGCAACCTACGTCGAGGATGCGATGGCCCTTGAACCAGTCGTCATAGACGCCCACGCGCCGACATAGGGTAAAGAAATCGCTCGTATCCTGGTTTCGGGCGAATGCGTCGATGGAGAGAAACTGGTCCGGGTCGAATGGGGCTCTGAACAGCATGTTACAGACCCCCAGCGCGCCCACCTCCCACGCCTCGGCCACGCGGAGCGAGAACCGGCGAATCACTGGGGTCATGAGACGGGCCGCGCCCGGCGCTACGAGCCGGATATACAAAGGCAGGCTCGCCAGCACGGCCCGGAGCCGAACGCCCAACGATTCGCGTGGCCGAGTTGTTTCTTCTTCCATCATTCCGTGTCTTCCTCTTCTCGCCCAAGGTGACACCTGATTGCCGCCGCGAGGTTCTTCGCGTGCACAATGCACGCGGACGTTCGGCAGCTTACGGCCCACGTCCACCGTGTCGTCACGGATCGCATCGTCCACCAGGATCATCCGCAACCCGATAGATCACGGATCCATAGTCTGTGCGGTGGACTTCGTCCAGGCTCCCGGCTTGACGTTCCAGCAAGGGTTCGAGCTGGAGTTTGCGAACCCTGCCATACGTGCTGTCGGTGGAGAAGGCATCCTTCAAGATATAGCACGGAGCTGCCGCGGCGGCATGGGTCATCGCCGCCCACAGGGCCTCGGCATCCGCATGGCCTGTGTAGTAGCGGCAAAACCTCCCGGACACCAATTCAATAAACAGTGCCTTGCGGCAAAAGACCACAGCGTCGCCGGGCGCGTGGTCCTTGATCCACAGGCCCGCCGTGATGTAGTCGCCGAAGTCGTCCTCGCCGGTGATGGCATAACGCGCCGGATCCCACGGAGGCTTTTCGCGCAGTTCGAGGATATGGTCCCAGTTCTTCACGCCGGCAAAGACGTTCGTGGCAAGGCTCCATGCCGCAGCGACAGCCACAAACGACACGGTGGCGCGCCGTGAAACCACCGCCGCGGTCGCGCTTCCACGCGAAACCCGCTCAGCAAGCCACGCCACGCCTTCCAGGACAAGCCACAAGCCGACAGGCGCGAGCGGGAACATGTAGCGGACGAGGAAATCCGGCCACGCGAGCAATATCACGAGGTAGCAGAGGAGGAACAAATGGCTGAGCCGCAGACCGCGCCGCAGCGTCCGCGCGAGGCCGACCAAGGTCAGCAGGAACACCGCCAGCGTGAACGGGACGGCAAGGGGACCCAGGCCCGTGAGCTCAAACAGGCCGCGGCAGCCAACGATTTTCGGAAACAGGAGATCGGGCCATCCTCCCGTGTACGTTATGACGGCGTTGTGCAGGCGCTCGCCCCACGACACGGTTTCACCGAAGCCATACGGATCCGCGGCGACAACGTGCGTGAAGTAGAAGTTGCTAAGCAGGGCCATTTGCACGGCGGCAAGCAGTACAAAAAACCCGGTGATGCAGGCTGCGAGGAGATAGGAGCCCGTCCATTTCCGCTTCACGACGATCCAGAGTCCGAAACCGCCCGCAAGGGCGATCGCCGCGGTGCGGACAAACAACGCCACGCCCGCCAGCACGGCGAAAAGCGCCAGCCGCTGCCAGCGCCCGCCGGCCATGTGGTCGGTCCCCTCCCAGACTGCAAGGGCCGCGAAGACCAGCAGGACCAGCAACGTCTCCGCGGCGATCACCGACGACCACGCCACAAGCATCTGATTCAACGCGAAAAGCAAGGCCACGCCGATCGCCACGAAGCGCTCGCGGGTGACGCGCCGGGCCCAGACATAAACCGCAACGGCGGCGAGCGCAAACTGGACGACGCCGACAGCCTGGACGAGGTGGAACGTCGGGCCGGCCACGGTCAACGGTCCCGGGGCAAGCCGAATGCCGCACAAGGCCAGCGTCGCAGCCACACTGAGCGCATAGCCTGCGGGCCGGTACCACGAGAAAACATCGCGCCACTCGCCTTGCTGCGCAGACCGCGCCTGGAGCATGAAGTCCAAGTTGTCGCCACCCGTCTCAAGCCGGTGCATGAACAACAGCGTGCCCGCCAGGAGCGCGACCGCAAACAAGAATGCGTGGACTTTCATGCTTGATCGCCGGGATGCCGTCGCTATAGGAGCCGGGCCTTGTTCGGATTGTAGCAGAAGAAGACACCTTGATAAGCAAGCAGGCCGCGAAAGACACGTGTGAACATTCGGAAGAGGGCAAGGAACGGCCGCCAGATTCCGCGCTCCAGGAATGGAAAGACGATCCCAAACGGTATCGCCGTCACAGCTTCTTGCTCAATGATCCACCCCGTCCGCGTCAGCATGCTCGCCGCCGACCGCAGCGTATAGCAGTGCAGATGCGTGCGATCAAGGAGGCCTTTCCGGTGCAGCGGGAAACGCCCGAACAGCAGGTTCAACCGGACGTACAGGTTGGCGATGTTGGGCAGGGAGACGACCAAGATGCCACCCACCTTGCAGTATCTTTTCAGGCGCGACAGGACGTACTCCGGGTTGCGGAGGTGCTCGAGCACGTCGGCCGCGATGATGATATCATACGGCTCGTCCAAGGGCACCTGGTCCATGTCATCCAAGTCATTCTTGAGCACGCGGCGGCAATACGGTTTCGCAAGCTCGGCAGACAGGTCGTCGATCTCGATGCCGTCCAAAATGGCGCCCATTTCGTGGAGACGTCGTGTGAGCGATGCATCGCCCACGCCGAGTTCCAGAATGCGCTTCCCCTCAACGCCGATCTGCTTGAGGCGCTGGAGGATGATGGAGTGGCTCGATGCGGGGTCGTTGAACTTCTCAAAGTAGCGACGCCCCTTGATGTCGACGTCGAGGTAACGGCTGTAGAACAATCTGCGCCGATACAAGAAGACGGTGATCGCGGAAACGACGCAGTTCAGGCTGTAGGCCATACCGTTGACGTGGCAGAGCTCGTCGCCGTAGTACGTCGGAATCCCCACCTCGCTGATGCGGGCTCCGCGCCCGGCCGCCTGGAACAGGATCTGCGTGTCGAAGTGCCACTCGTCGCTGTTTTCCCAGAACGGCACGTTGCGAAGGAACGACGTGCGGTAGGCGCGATAGCCCGAGTGGAACTCGGACAGGTTCATGCCACTCAACGCGTTTTCGATCTTTGTCAGGATGATGTTCCCGACATACTTGTACTTGGGCATGCCGCCCTTGCGAGCGGCGCCCCGCTCAAACATGCGCGAGCCTATCACGACGTCGGCGCCGTCCACCGCGGGGCCAAGCAGCAGCGAAAGACACTCAGGCGCGTACTGCCCGTCCGCGTGGAGCATGACAACGATATCGAGGTTCTGGTCGATCGCGTACTGGTAGCCCAGCTTCTGGTTCCCGCCGTAGCGCTGGTTGACGCGGTTGCGCAGGACAACAATCTTCTCCTTCCACCGTTCAAAGGAAAGCGCCCGCTCGACGGTCTCGTCCTTGCTGCAATCGTCGATGATGTAGACAACGGTGATCGCCTCCCATACATCGTCAGGAATCCGCCCAAGGGTTTTCTCGATATGGCTCTCCGCGTCGTACGCGATGACGAAGATGCCGATACGCTGGCCTTTACTATCGAACGTCGTGTCCATTTCCCAAGAAGTTACGAGATGATAGGGTTCCGCGCAGGCTTGCGCCACTTGTTTCGATGGACGGGCGGTCAACGACCTGTCCGCGGCGCGTCAGGCGCCGCTGCCAGCAGCGGCGCAATTTCCAGAAGGCATGCTTCCGCGGCCAACCCGCTGGCCTCGCCGTTCCAATGCGTGTCATCCCGCCAGTAGATCAACTGGCCCGCTGCTGCGCGTTCGCGAAACAGCGGCAGGAGATTCACGACGTGGGCGCCCAGGCTCCGCAGTCCGCTCTCGATCTCATCCAGACAGGACGGTGGTATCGAGCCGGGGGGATTCTTGAGGTAGTCGGGAAGATATTCCCGGTACACCTGCTCCTTGTCCGGGATCAGCAGGACGACCAGCGTGATGCCCCGCTCGCGCGCGTACTCCTTCACCTTCTCAATCACGGCGACCACTTTGTCCACGGCCCGCTCGGACGGCGACTGCTTCATCGCCCGCAAGGCTGGCGTGTAGAACAGGATTTCCCCGTCGCGCGGCCAACCCTGCGAAATGGCGACATCCGGCGCGACCCCTCCCAACAACGCATAGCGCAGGATGTTCCACCAGCGGGCGGACACCTGCGCGATGACGGACGAATTGGGCAGCGTTTGTTTCACGACACGCGGGGCCAGGTTTCCCCACGCGATGATCGAACGCATGTTCACGATCTTCCGCGGCTTTCCGGTATCGCTCAACTGGAGCGACATGTTCTCAAAATCCTCTCCGCGCATTTCACGCTCCACGATGCCCCAGATGAGCACGCGCGGAAGCCGGTCTGCAAAGCGGCCCTTTTCGAAGAAAAGAAGAAGATCCTGGAACGGCCCATGCGCCTGCGAGGCGTGGTTGTAAACGGGCACATGCGCCGCGGCAGCCAGCCGCTCGCTGAACATATTCGTCATCGGCGCGCCCACATACATGTAGCTCGATCCTACGACGATGACCGGAAAATTCCGGCCGGCCGTGGGCGGAACGTTCCGATAGCCCGCCTCGTCGCTGTAATCGGTGTAGGCGGGACGCGTTTGCTCGAACCGGCGGGCCACGTAGTCGAGCGCAAGAAAACCCGTCAAGTCGCCCCCGCGCGTCTCCGGAATATCCCACTGCTGCATGGGCATCGCCGGCCCCGCGATAATGGCAGGACTCCTCCAGACCAGCGTATCGCCCCAGCGGTACCGGTGGAACCGCATGAACCAGTCCCCGGCGCCGCATGCCAGCCAAACGAGGCCCACGACGGCGACGACGGGGAAGCCTTTCGTATGGGAGAACGTTGTCATGGTTTCCGTTGTTCGTTGTTGGTTGTTCGTTGTTGGTTGTTCGTTGTTGATGACGGAACAACGATCAACGAGCAACGGGCAACGATCAACGTCTTCATCAAAACTGGAAATACAAGAACGGTGAACTCGAGTTGACGAGCATGATCATCACGCAAACGACAAACAACCCGGCAAGCCACAGCGCCTGGACCCATCCGTGACGCCATTTGATCTCCCACGAGTTCGGAAGGAAAAGGCTGATGGCAAGACAGACCGGAAGCATCAACAGTGACAGATCCAGTTGTCCATTCAACATGATGTCCGACATCAAGCCGTGTGCGCCAAACATGCCCGCAAAGACACCGATGGCATCAGAAACTGATGCGCACCGGAAAAGGACCCAGCCGGCCATCACCAGCGCAAGCGTGAAGATCCGCTGCACCGCCGCCGGAGCCCGCGATAGCAGGTTCCGCGAAGGCCGTGATCGTTCGACCGCCAGCAGGAGCCCGTGATACGCGCCCCAAATCACAAACGTCCAGCTCGCGCCGTGCCACAGCCCCCCCAGCAGCATGGTCAGGAAGAGGTTCACGTATGTCCGGAACGTGCCGCGCTGGTTGCCCCCGAGCGAGATGTAGAGGTAGTCACGGAGCCACGTGGAAAGCGACATGTGCCAGCGCCGCCAGA
Source organism: bacterium (assembly GCA_043802525.1). Classification (GTDB taxonomy): domain Bacteria; phylum Verrucomicrobiota; class Kiritimatiellia; order CAIVKH01; family CAIVKH01; genus JAZDKY01. Next base: position 47,296 of record JAZDKY010000062.1, on the reverse strand, counting down.
AATCCGTGATCGAAACAGCCTTGTACGGTGAGTTGAAATTCTGCGGAAACGAGAAACCGAACAGGAGGCCGAGCCCGACGGCCATGTCCGAGTAGCCGCTGAAGTCGAAGTAGATCTGCATCGCGTAGGCCGCGACGCCGGTCCAGCTCTCCACCAATCCCGCGTGCCCCGCCCCGAAAACGGCATCGGCAAGCGGCGCCACCCCGTCGGCAAGAATCACCTTCTTGGCGAAGCCCAGAATGAAAAGTGTGATTCCACGCGACGCCTTCTCCCACGTGTGCGATCGCGACACAAGCTGGTCCGCGATATCCCGGTACCGCACGATGGGGCCCGCAACCAGTTGCGGAAAGAAGGAAACGTAGAAGGCGAACTGCAGGAACGAGCGTTGCGGCTCCACGACGCGACGGTACACGTCGATCGAATAGCTCATGCTCTGGAATGTGTAGAACGAGATACCAACGGGCAACGTCAGGTGCAGGAGCGGAAGCAGTTCCTCGGGCGCGCCATGGAACGCCGCCGCCAGGCCGTTGATCGTCCGCGCCGCGAGGTCGAAATACTTGAAGAAACCGAGCAGCGACAGGTTCACGATGACCGACACCGCGATCCATACCTTCCGCTTGCAATCCGTGTCAGCCGCCCCCATGCCGAGGCCGGACACGTAGTCGATCACCGTCGAGAGCAGCATGAGGCCGCAGAACCTGTAATCCCACCACCCATAGAAGAGGTAGCTGAGCAGCGTCAGCAGGACCAGGCGGATGCCCGGGTACCGGACGGCATAGTAGCCGCACAAGGCAACGGGCAGAAGACAGAACAGGAACTCGTAACTGTTAAACAGCATCAGGCATTCCTGGTTCCGCCGGCGGCGACGCGACGATAGAGACTAAGGAAGGCTTCAGCCACCTGTTTTGGATCGTGCTCGCGGCCGACTTTTTCCCGCCCGCGCTGCCCCATCGCCTGTGCCGTGACAGAGTCGGCGAGCAGGCGGACGATCGCCTCCGCGACCGCCGACGGCTCGCGCGGGCGTATGACGAGGCCGGTGGTTCCGTCCAGCACCAACTCCCGGTTCCCCCCACAATCCGTCGCCACGACCGGCAGGCCGGCGGCCATGTATTCGAGAATCGTGTTCGATGCGCCCTCGTTCGACCGCGGCACAAGCGCGCCTATGGTGAACCGTTGAAGAAGCGCGGGCACATATGTGACATCACCCGTAAACACAACGCGGGCACTCAAGCCGGACTCCGCCGTAAAGGCTGCCAGCTTCGCGCGTTCGGGCCCGTCGCCGACGATGATGAAGGATACGTCATTGAATTTCGCGCACACGATGGCTGCCGCGCGGATTATCGTCTCGCCGTCCTTTTCCGGATCGAGCCGCGTCACCATACCGATGCGGCGGCCCGGCGGGAGCATCGGATCCACCGGACATGCCTGGGTGCGCAGCGCGTCGAATTCATCGAGATCGAGAATATTCGGGATGCAAACGATGTCGCGGCACGCAATCTCGCGCCCCGCCCAGCTTTCCGCGATCGCCCGCGCATTGACCACCACGGCCGCAGCGCCCGCGTCCGCGCGCCGCATGAGCCAGAGTTTGTGCGCCGGATAAATTTCGCCCAGGTCGCGGTGGCTGGTGATACAGGGCACGCCGGCGAGTCGCGCCGCGATGGAGCCGAAAATCGCCGCGTCGCAGTCCCATGCATGAACCAGCTCCAGCTTCTCCCGCCGGATGAGCCCGGCCAGGTTTCGCACTGCGCGCAGCGTGTTGGATGACACCATGCGCGTGATATCGATCTGATGCACCGGCCCGCAGAGGCGCTCCACCTCCGGCAGGAAAAAGCCCTCGCGCCGGAAAACCGCCACACGGTGCGTGGCGCCGCGCGCGGCCATCGCGAGGGCGAGGCGGGCACACTGTCCTTCCGTGCCACCGCGGATGAGGTTCCAGACAATCGACAACACCCTGGGAGAATCGGTCATGGGAAAGAACGGGGTGCACAGTCTGCGGATACGGCGTTATTGTTCAACGGATTGACTCGCGCGCAACGCGTTTTGAAGATCAGCGCCTTCCAGCGGCGGCACGCCTGGGCCCCGTTCGGTGTTGCGGATGGCAGATTCCAGGTCCGCCTCGCGCGCCGCCGATGTGAGTGCCGCGCCCTGCCCGACAAGCGTATCGATCCGCTCCTGGCGCTGCTGGTCGTAGCCCTTCGATTCGTCGTACCAGGACATCTTTCGCTCGGAACAGGCGGTAAAGCACAACACCGCCACGGCGACCACCAGCGCCTCACGTCGGACTTTTATTCTGGCCACATCGATCATCGCTAACGTTCCCCTTTGAAGCATACATCCGCCGCGATGCGTGTCAAAGCCCGGCGTCGTGGGGTCTTTCGTGAGTTCTTCTCCCGTAGGTAGGGCGGCTTCGCCGAAGCCGCCGCCCTTCGACGTCGCTCAGGACAGGCAGCGCATTCACTTGCCGCGCCGTAGCCGCGGCGAAGGCGGATCGAACACGCTTTCCGCCAAATTGCGAAGAAAACCTCAAAAGGCCCCACTACCCGGCGCAGCAGGCTGCGCCGCCAGCAGCGGCTCAACGACATGGCTGACGGCCTCGGCGGCCATGGCGATGGCTTCGCTGTTCCAGTGCGTGTCGTCGCGCCAGTAGAGAAGCCTTCCCTGCCCGGCACCCTCGCGGTAGGGGCCAAGCAGGCTGACAACTGGAACATCTTTCACCCGCAGACGCTCGCCCAGTTCGTCGAGGCACGAAGGCGGAATCGGATTTGCCTCGTCGAGCATGACGCCCGGCAGGAATTCGCGATAGACTTGCTCTTTATCGGGAATAAGGAGCATGACCAGCGCGATGCCCCTAGCCCGCAGGTAATCGGACACGATCGCTATATCGTCGGCAACGCTGGGCACGATGCGCTGCGCCGGCATCCAGCGCAAGGATTCAACGGCGGCCGAATAGAAAAGGAACGGAGCACCCTTCCACGAAGGACCCGAGGCGGCGACCGCAGGGTTCATCCGACCAAATACATAGTAACGAATGAACGTCCAGATACGCCGACTCAATTGGGCTATGGCTGACGAATCGGGCAGCGCGGTCTTGAGCGATCCGGGGCGCAGGTTCCGCCACAGGATGCTTGAGTCCTGTTTCCTAGCTTCGATCGTGTGCTTGACCAGCAGCTCTATCTGGTAGAGCAGACCTCCGAATGCGTGCGCGCCAATTTCGCGCTCAACAACACCCCACACCAGGACCCGGGGTGGATTCCGTACGAACCGTTCGTCCTGGAGAAACCGGATCAGGCCGATGAACGGACCGCGCCCTGGAAACGCCGCGTTATAGACCGGTACCCCCAGTTGCCGCGAGAGCCGAGAGGCCAGTATGTTGGTCATCGGGTAGCCCGAATTCATGAAACTCGAACCGGTAACCACTACGCTGTAGTTGTTTGTTGCCGTCGGAGGATGGTTACGATAGCCGAACTCGTCCGACGTCTCGATCATGGCAGGACGCTCGTCTTCAAACAGGGCCGCGACCTTCGGAATCCCAAGCAGGTGCGAGAGATCCCCCCCCCGGCGCACGGGGACCTCGATGGTCCGCATCGATGCAAAAGGCCCGACGGTCTCGACCGCGGGTCCTGCCACGAGCGTGGCCTGCCATCGGTACCAGTGGAACCGCATGAACCAGTCCCCGGCACCGCAGGCCAGCCAGACGAGGCCCACGAGGGCGACGATGGGGAAGCCGCGGCGTTGTGCGTGAATGGTCATGTTGTCGGGTGATGGTTGTTGGTTGTTCGTTGTTGGTTGTTCGTTGTTGATGACTGGACAACGATCAACCAGCAACAAACAACGGGCAACGGGCAACGATCAACCAGCAACGTCTTCATCAAAACTGAAAATACAGAAACGGTGAACTCGAGTTGACGAGCATGATCATCACGCACGCCACGAACAGCAACGCCAGCAACAAGGCCTGAATCCACCCGTGCGGCCATTTGATCTCCCACGTGTTCGGCAGGAAAAGACTGATGCCAAGGCAGACAGGAAGCATCAACAGGGACAGGTCATGCTGCCCGCTCGACACCATGCCCGACATCCAGCCGTAGCCGCCCAACAGGCCCGTGAAGACACCGACTGCATCCGGAACCGATGCGCAGCGGAAAAGGACCCAGCCGGCCATGACCAGCGCAAGCGTGAATATCCGCTGCACCGCCGCCGGAGCCCGCGATAGCAGGTTCCGAGAAGGCCGTGATCGTTCGACTGCCAACAGGAGCCCGTGGTACGCGCCCCAAATCACAAATGTCCAGTTCGCGCCGTGCCATAGACCGCCCAGCAGCATGGTCAGGAAAAGGTTCACGTACGTCCGGAACGTACCGCGCTGGTTGCCCCCGAGCGAGATGTAGAGGTAATCACGGAGCCACGTGGAGAGCGACATGTGCCAGCGCCGCCAGAAATCCGTGATCGAAACGGCCTTGTACGGTGAGTTGAAATTCTGGGGAAACGAGAAACCGAACAGGAGACCGAGCCCGACGGCCATGTCCGAGTAGCCGCTGAAGTCGAAGTAGATTTGCATCGCGTAGGCCGCGACGCCGGTCCAGCTTTCCACCAATCCCGCGTGGCCCGCCCCGAAGACGGCATCGGCAAGCGGCGCCACCCCGTCAGCAAGAATCACCTTCTTCGCGAAGCCCAGGATGAAAAGCGTGATTCCACGCGACGCCTTCTCCCACGTGTGCGATCGCGACACAAGCTGGTCCGCGATATCCCGGTACCGCACGATGGGACCCGCCACGAGCTGCGGGAAGAAGGAAACGTAAAAGGCGAACTGCAGGAACGAGCGTTGCGGCTCCACGACGCGACGGTACACGTCGATCGAATAGCTCATGCTTTGGAATGTGTAGAACGATATGCCGACGGGCAGCGTCAGGTGCAGGAGCGGCAGCAGTTCCGCGGGCGCGCCATGGAATGCCGAGGCCACGCCGTTGATCGTCCGTGCCGCGAGATCGAAATACTTGAAGAAACCGAGCAGCGACAGGTTCGCAATGACTGAAACGGTTATCCATGCCTTGCGTTTCCGTTCCGAGACGGCCGAGCCCATGCCGAGCCCGGACACGTAGTCGATGACCGTCGACAGCATCATCAGGCCGCAGAAGCGATAGTCCCACCACCCGTAGAATACGTAGCTCAGCACCGCCAGCAGCACGAGGCGGGCACTCCGGGACCGGATGGCGTAGTACCCCGCCAGCGCCAGGGGCAGGAGAAGGAAAAGAAATTCGTAACTGTTAAACAGCATGGCAACCTGTCCGATCTTGCCAAAGGCGGATTCCCTTCAGGCAGAAAACCACGAAAAACACGAAATACACGAAAGAAACACGGCACTTGGCAAGCAGGAAACCTGTCGAAACCGCATCAGTAACTGTCTAAGGCCAGCCGGAAGTTGTCACATCGCCCCGCTTATTTTCGTGTGTTTCGTGTATTTAGTGGTTTTCTCGATTGAATAGTCTCGGCCAAGCCGGAACAATTCAATTCTCCACCGAAGGCGGGTGTTTCGCGGGAACGATCTTCCGGGTGCCTGCCATCAACTAAAGCACGCGCCTCGGCAAACGTGGCAATCTGCCCTTCACCTACACCCCATATCCTTCCGCCCGGGAAGAAATGAGAGGATTTGAACAGGAGGGAACGGAGAGAACAGAGATGAAACGTGGAGCCTTCTCCGTTTGCTCCGCTCCTGTTGACTTTCTTCGGTCATTGGTTCGCTCCTGGGAGAATAAGGCGGTGGATCAACACGATTTTCTGGCTCACCCAGGCTAGCAGCCTCTGGCGAAAGTACGATGACCCGCGTTGGGACGCCGCAAGCCCAGTTGCGAGGCGACGCGACGCAGGCGATGCCCAAGTGCATCGTCGAGGAGCGGCAACGTCGCAGATGGGCTTGCGCCGCCCCAACCCGAAGGGCGGCATCATCTTACGCCGCAGCTCCGCGTTGCGCCTCCTCGACGATACGGCGCAGTATCGCCTGTGTCGGCGCGCCTTGATCTGTGGCGCAATCTGAACCGCGCTGGCCATCGTACTTACGCCACAGGCTGCCAGGCCTCGCAGTTCGAGTTCCTTGGTCAGGCACCACTCGTAGATGGCTTCGATGAGGCCCGGTCCCTTGTCGCGATGCACTTCAATGGCAGCGCCAATGATCGTCTCGGTCAACCCTGACGCTCTTTCAAACAAGGGATGCATGATATTTTTCAACAGGAGCCAACAGAGACAACGGAGAACAATTTCGGATTTATCTCCGTTCGCTCCGTTCCCTCCTGTTCAAATCCTCTCATTTCTTCTCGGGCGGAAAGAATGATTGTCTCGGTCAACCCTGACGCTCTTTCAAACAAGAGATGCATGATATTTTCAACAGGAGCAAACCCGGATTATTCGCGAAACGCGAACAATCCGCCGCTCCGCGGCCGTGATGGATGCGGCTGTGCCGCATCCAAACGGGGCTGCCACGTTTGCAACGCGGTGCGACACCGCGTTGCATCACGTCTTTGCCTGCGGGCGCGTCCACCCGTGAGGGGACGTTGTCCCCAATCGCGTGACCGCGTTGGCGCGGTACGCGACTCACGTCCGTGCCCGCCGGCAAAGCGGTTTATTCATGAACGCGTCGACGTTCATGAATAAACCGGGCAAACAGAGAAAACGGAGAAAACTCCACCATTCATCTCTGCTCTCTCCGTTCCCTCCTGTTCAAATCCTCTTCCGAACCTTCAGTGAACTCAGTGTTTTTCTGAGAAGATTCTTCTGAGTGGCCACGAAGATGCACAAGAGACACAAGAGGGATGGCCACAAAAAACACCATAACCCCAACCCCTATGACCCTTCGGAATCGGGAGCATGGGGGTGGAACGTTTTTGTGTTTTTTGTGGCAAGCGCATTCTTCCCTTCTGCGTATTCCGTGTGTTCTGTGGTTGACTCGAATCTGGTTGCGGCTGTGCCGCGCTGGCTATTTCGTGGTTTCCTCGATTGATAGTCAACCGGGCAAACCCCCACGGGAATGACATGCGCACCCTAGTCCGCTCACCATGGCTTCGAGCGCGCCGGCCGAATGCCGGCCCGTGACATTGAAACGCCTGAGTCGATACACATCATCCCCGGCCCGGTTCATCCCGTGATTCGTCGTGACCGCGCCGATGCAACCGCGCTCGCGAAGGCACCGAACGGCCCCGTCCGAAATATCGACGTCGCGCCCGTAGGGATAGGCAAACACAACGGGGGTTGTGCCCGTCATCCCGGCAATGCGCCGCAGCGATCCGCCGATCTCCTCCTCGACCGCCGCATCCGGCTCCACGCCGAGAGAGGGGTGGCTGACGGTGTGGGCGCCGATGTCGAAGCCCATGCCGGTCAGCGATTTCACCTGGTCCCAGTTCATCATCGCGAAGGGTGACGTCCCGTCCGGCGTCAGGACGGCGACACGGCGCTCGCGCTCGGTTGCGGGCAGGTTCTTCAGTTCCGATTCCAAGCCGCCGATTCGCACAGGATCACGGATCACCGACCTCAGTCTGTACCACCATGGCGCGTGCGTGCCGTCGATGAATCCAGTGGTGAGGAAAAACGTCGCCGTCATACCGTGCTTGCGGAGGATCGGCGCGGCAGTCTCGAGATTATTGAGGTATCCATCATCAAACGTGATCGCCGCGGCATGATCGGGCAACCGTCGCCCCTCGCAAATCGCCGTCACAGCGTCGCGAAGCGGCATCACGTGGAAGCGGTCTGCAAGCACGCGGAGGTGTGACTCGAAGATGTCGGGCGCAACCTGGAATCCATCAAAAATTGACCGCCTCGTCGTCCACGGCATCGACGCCGTGGTAGGCAAGTATGCGCAGGCACCCGCGGTACCGGCTGTGCGAGAACGCCGTCGCACCGGCCAGGCGCGCCACCGTAAATACGCATTCCTTGAGCTTGTTTCGGAGCGCGGTCATGGCGTGCCGAGTTCCATGTGGTGCCGCCAGCCCAGCGGTTCCCGGAAGGACATTCGTTCCGCGGCGTGGGCCAGTTCGTCTAAGGTCAGGACGCGCGAATCCATCGAGGCCTTGATATCGGTCGGCCGAAAATGCGCGAGCGGCCACGGATCGAGTTCCATCGCACTGTGCAGCAGCGGGATGTTCCGGTAGTCGAAGCCCATAAACGTGGCGACGGCGATATCCGTCGCTGCCGGATTCAATCCCGCCATGACGCAGCCGACCGGCTTGGCTATCGCCTCCAGCGGGCCCTCTCCCTCCCCGCCGATGATTCCGTCGATGATCGTAAGGATGGTGCGCTGCGGCGAATCGGCCATCGTGCCGTCGCGCCGACCGTAGGCCAGGATGCGGGCAAGGTCCAGGGTCATTCGCCACGCCGTATCGTTGCCCGACCAGCCGCCGTCGCGGATCGAGTCCAGCCCCAGCGTCTTGATCATGCGCTCGTTCGCTCGATACGCCAGTTTGAGCGCCTCGCGCTCCGCGCCGCGCGGGTTACCGTCGATCCTTCGCTCGAGATCCTCGCTGATGCGTTTCAAAAGGCTGTCGTGTGGAAACTCGTCGCCGCCCCGCTCGGGCCCGCCCGCCCGGTGATGTGCGAGGCATTGTTTCTTCGACACGGTCCCGACAAAATTCTTCAGACCCAGCGTGACACCAACCTTGCAGTGCGTCTTAAGCTTGGGAACGCTCATAACTACGTCCGCGTCGAAGACTGAACGGGCTATCACGTAGCGGTGCGAATGCGCACCGTGGTATTGCGCCGTGTCCTCGGCGCGATAATTGGAAACGCGAAACGCGGCATCGGGCTGATTCAACCGGTGCAGGAGGCTGCCGGCCCCGAGATCGAACGTCACCGTGCCCGCAGGATCACCCGGGGCCTCGCACCACTCGGCGATGTGGCCACGCTCGTCCCGACGCGCGATGACCTGGCGGAAATCCACCAGCTCCAGGGAAAATTTCGCGTCCCGCGCGAAGAAATCCAGGACGCCCGGGAGTCCCGACGCGGCGATCGCCCCGCCGAAGTCCGTGGTCTGCAAGGGCGAGTCCCCGATGATGATGCGGCCCCTGCCCTTCATCGCAATGAAAACGTAGTCGAGCACCGCGCGGATCACCGAAGCGTGCGTGATAAGCGCATGGATGTCGCCGCCGCGCGGGTGCTCGTGCAACACCAGGTTCGGCTTGATAAGCACAGTGCTTCCTTCGCGGATCAGCGAGCCCAGCGGATTCCAAGACGCTGTTCCGTAGCGCTCGCGATCCAGGCCCAGTCCGCTCAAGGCGTCCCGCACACCTTCGTACGCCGGATTCGGCTCTGGGGACCGGTGGTTCCTGAAAGGATACTCCGGATACACCGCATGGGGATGGAACGGGGGTGCCTTCGGGTAGTCGACGCCGTGCTTCCCGGAAATACTCACATGGTGGGCTGACAACATACGGTCAACGTCGAAGGATAACCCACTCGGAGTACAGCGTGTCGACGAGCACGGGGGAAATACCTGCTGACGGGCGATAGAGCCGGGGAACCGACAGCACGCGCACGAGGGAAAAGCCCGGACGCCGGTCGCCCGCGTAGCGTCTGTCGACCAGCAGCATGCACACCCCCTTGCGAAGGAGATGGTTTCTCAGGCAGCCCAAGTGATCAAAGAACACGGACGGATGGCTGATGTAGTGCGCAAATCCGTATTTCACGCCGCACCGACCCCGCTCCGTGAACACAACGTAGCAGTAGTTTGCGCCGCCGTCGGACAGGAGCGCATGCCGGCAGTCGTACGGCTGGTGATCCTCAAATATCTTTCGATCTGCAGGCTCAAGGATGCGGCGCAGTTCCGCCGGGTTGTCCGTCACCGACCACCCGGCCCCGCGCGGCACAGCCAGGAACGACGGCACAGCGGAAATCATCAACGATTCGGTGTCAAGCACTTGGAAGCCGATCCTCCGCATAATCTCCACCCCTCCGGCAAACGACGTGAGATTGGTAATGGTGTAGTCCTTCATCTGGAGGAGCGGGGCGAGCAGGGAAAGACTATGGTTCCGGAAATCCGGCCGGACGATCCAGCCCACGAGGCTGCAGAACTTGTGGCGTTTCCGCCGAATCATGCGTTCACTGAAAATCATGCCGAGAAAGCCCACCACGCGGCCGTCCTCGGTCAACGCCAGCCCGTGGTAATCCTCCTCCTGACCCCAGTCGCAGTTCAGCACGCGCGCCCACAGGTCGCGCGTCATGCGCTCCGCGCGAAATTCCATCAGCAGGTCGAGGATCTGCCCGGACATGGCGGGCGTGGTTTTTTCGATCTTTACCATAAGACGATCCAACTGGACGGAGCCCTCATCCACCCACCCGGAAACGTACATGCTCGCGAATGTCGTTGAACGAGGACAGGATGACGAAATCCTCCGGTACCAGCTTGATGTTGAACTCTTCCTCCAACACGGCGAACAACGTGACGGAGGCCAGCGAGTCCCATCGACGCAGTGTCTGCCGCGACGCAGTCTCGATCTCGTCGGCCGCGAGCTCGGGGAAAACAAGCGAGAAGCATTTGATGACACGCGCTTCCACGTCAGACGCCATATGACCCCTCCTTGATCATGAAATACGTCCGGGGGGCGGCCTGCAGGAATGCCGCGCGGCGGCACACCCGGCGACCGCCCTCCGGGCTGGTGTAGCGGTCCATGAATTCGCGCAGGATGGTGTTCTTCCCGGTCTGTTGAAAATCAAACTCGATCTCGCATGCGCCGGTCTTGTCGAACAGAAACGCAAGTGTTTGATGCTCGATCCGCCGCGAAAACGCCCGGCAACTCATGACCCATACGTCCGCATCGATCACGGATCCACGCTTGAATCCGCTGAGCACGGCGATCCGTCCAAGCGACCCGTACTTGTCCCGGTATTCCGCCGTCAGCACGAAAGCGTCCTTCCCAGCCCAGCGCGATCGCCATGCCTGCTCGGTAAACCGTCGCGCATTCAGGTTGAACTGATTGGTCTTGTTGACCAGTTCGAAGGTCCGCGCATCTTCGGTTCGAGGTTCCAGCGTGAACGTCAGCTCTGCCTGGGCCTGCGACAGGAACAGCTCGGCGGAATCCCGCTTTTCGCCGCTTCCTCCCGAAACACCTCGCCGCCGCGCAGGCTGCCGATCCGCAACGCATCCTCGTGCGTGACGTGCTCCTTGCCAAAGAGGTCGCGCAGGCGCTCCATCATGGCCGCAACATCCTGTGCATGCTCCGGGAACAGCACGCCCGCTATTCCCGGATACGCGAGCTGAACCTCGCCGATTTCGGCGGCCATATTGTCCACGAAGACCACGTCGTCGGCGCGGATATTCCACGCGTCGAGGATCCGGCGGACGAGCGGGGACTTCGGTCCCCACCCCGCCTCGATGGGATACACGCGCTTCCGGTCGAGGATCATGTCCGCGCGTTCGAAGGCCTTTTGAACGCCGGCCGCCTCGTTGCGCGTGGCGACGCCGATCAGGACCCCGGCGCTGGCCAGCGAGTTCAGCAACCGCTGGTAGACTCCGTGAATCTGGCTTCCATGGTCGAGATCCCAGTTGATGCCGTCCGCGCCCGCTTCGCCGAGCGTGCCCTTCCACAAGGTGTCATCCAGGTCCGTGATCAACCCCTTCTTTGGCGCCGGCGGAACGACCAGCGCCGCGAGCACTGCCGCAAGCGCGCCGGCGTGTGACATCGAATAGGGAAAACCGAAGTGAAGCTCCGACTGGACGTCGAATCGCTCCCCGTGAGCGGAAACGACGTCCACCGCCTGGGATCGGACCATGCGGACGCCCGGCAGCGCGCAGAGCCTCGCCTGCCACCCCGCGATAGCGGCCCGCAATTGCAGCTCAAACAATCCCGCCTGCGCACCCGCCTCGTGCGAAACCGGCGGAATCGGGAGGGTCGGCACCGACACCACAACGGGCATACGGGATGCCGCCGGACCGATGCATTCCTCGAGCGCGCGCAGGGTCATGCAGCAGGTCGACAGCACGTCCGGTAGCGCGTCGACATCCCAGCTTCCGGACTGGCGCAGGCCCAATCGCGCGTCAAGGTCGGCCCACTCCACCTGTACGCAGACAGCCTCGTACGACCCTTCCGCCACCCGACGGATAGTGCCGCAGAGATCGCCGAACAACCCGGTCTCCAGCTTCACGCGCCGCCCGGGCAACTGCCTCTGCAGTTCGGCGGACAGCAGCGTGGCCAGGTGCAGCGGCGTGAAGCCCGAGGCAAGACACACCGGAAACACCGGGGTCTGCGCGCCGACGTTCGACAGCACCTGGAGGGCTTCACCGAGTTTCATGCCGTCACCACCCGTTTCACCTGACCCGTGACCAGGGCGCGCAGTCCACCCAGTTGTGATCGCAGGAAGGAAAGGTCTCCACGGGTGCGCCCCGTATCAATCCTCGGCAATACCATCAGATGATCGAGATGCGATGTGAAGATATTGCCCCGGCGCGTCGTCACCGCGGTTTTGAATCCCGCCCTCGCGGCGGCCGCGAATTCGCGTGGTCCTGCGGCGCCGCTTGAACCGAACGGATAAGCAAAATGCCGGACCGGAATGCCGAGGCGATCCTCCAGCCGCTGCCGGGAACCAGCCATCTCGCGCATCATGTCATCCTCGTTCAGGCGGGCCAGCGGGACATGGGAAACCGTGTGAGCTCCGATGGTCACCAGGGGGTCACGGGCAAGCTGCCGGACCTGTTCCCAATCCATCGACATCTCGCGGGCATAGCGCGACAGATCGACTTCGTGGCGTTCGAAAAGTTCCGGCCAGAGCGACGCCCACTCCGGAGGCGCCATGTTGAAAATCAAGTCCCATAGGGCCTCGAACGCCTCGCGCTTCTCCGCCAGGTTGCGCGCAGGCCAGGTCCTGACGGCCCCACGCCACGTCAGCATCACGCTGTCGCGGCCCAGCAGCAGATCCTCCAGCGCGTAGAACCAGATGGCGACGTTTCTGTCCGGGAACGACGTGCAGACAAAAACGGTAAAGGGTACGTCCTGCCGCTTCAATATCGGATAGGCCAGCGTGAAGTTGTCCAGGTACCCGTCGTCAAACGTCAACACGGCGAAACGGCGCCCGCCCCGCGCACGAAGACGGCCCGGCACATCGCCGAGAGGAATGACATCGTACTCGGACTTCAGGTGGTCGACGATCATCTCGAGGTATGCCGTCGACACCTCGATGGATACGTTCTGCAGTCGCGGATTCGAACCGTTTTCCTGCACGACGCGGTGGAACATGAGGATGCTTCCGCTTCCGCCGTAGTACAACGCGGCACACCGGTCGGCGCGCAGCCCCGTGAGCACACGTGTCACGTTTTCCTTGATACCGCTCATGGTAAACCGGCCTGGTGCCCTGTCCGCTTTCGCCTCTCCGGCTGCAGCATGCCCGATTGCGTCTTTGCAGTCCTTCGAGATCACTCTATACTAGTTTGAATCGACTTGGCAGCGAACAAATGTTTCTCAGCATTGTCATCCTGAACTGGAACCGACCCGATGACACGATCCAGGCTGTGGGATCGGTTACCCGGCAGGATTTCTCCGACTACGAGGTTATCGTCTGGGACAACTGCTCCAACGAGGCCTCGAAGGAACTTCTTCGCGGGCAACTGGAGAACAAGCCCCGAGTCCGCCTCGTCTGGGGCGATGCCAATTACGGCGTCGCCGGAGGCCGGAACCGTTCATTTCGCCTCGCCAGGGGCGATGCCATCGTCTCGCTGGACAGCGATGCTATTTTTGAACGCAACGACTCCCTGCGCATCATCGCCGATTCCCTGCAAGGCGATCCGGCGATCGGCTGCATTTCCTTCGAAGTGCGCAAACCGAACGGCCACCTCGCCTGGCCTTTCGCACGGCCGGCGGGCGTGTGGAAGGATCGGACGTTTGACACCAGCCGCTGCGACGGCTGCGCCTTCGCCGTGCGGCGAAACGTGTTTGAACAAGTCAACGGTTTTCCCGAACATTTCTCACCCTATGGCGCCGAGGATGCCTACTTCGCCCTCAGCATCATTGGCGGGGGATATCGCGTTCTCTATCTGCCCGACGTAAAAATCATTCATGCGGTAACGCCCCGCGCCCGCACGGGCGCCGAGTTCACCAAGCACGTGCGGAACCATCTGTGGATGCGCATGGAACTTTTCCCCTTCCCCCATGCAGCGCTCAGCGCCTCGAACGTGGCGGTCAGCCTGCTCCGCGACGCTTGGGAGCAGGGACAGATGGGCGACTACGCAAAAGGCATCTTCGAAGCCGTCACGGGATTCCGGACTGGACGGCGCCGGCCGCTTCCGGCGGCCGCCTGGCGGCTTGTCCGCGACATGGTGGGCACGGAGCGGCGGCTGGCCGCCGAGGCGGGCGCGGGTGCCGCGTCCGCCAGAACCTAGGGACGGCACATGCTGCGATTTTTTCAAAATATCTGGATCGCTGCGTGTCTCGTGCGAAATTTCCCCTCGCTGGTCGGCGCGTACTGGTTCGCGAAACCGGGACGGGAAACGGTCTACCATCTGCGCAACGGCCTTTCCGTGAAACTCCGCGACCGCACGGCTGACTTCCGAATTCTTCGCGAGGTGTTCTACCACCGGTCGTACGAACGGCCTCCCTTCAGCGTGAAGAAGGGCGACGTCGTGGTGGACATCGGCGCGCACATCGGGTTGTTTGCGCTTCAGGCCGCGCACGTGGCCGGCGCCGGCCGGGTGATTGCGGTGGAGCCCATGCCCGACAATTTCCGAATTCTGAAGGAGAATGCGGAGGTGAACGGTGCAAGCGCCCTCGCGCTCGTGCAATGCGCGGTGGCCCCGCAGTCCGGCGAATTCAATTTCTACGTGCATCCGGACAACACGGCGGGCCACTCCATGCGAGCCGTGACCGCCGGGGCACGGAAAATATCCGTCCGGGCCGCGTCACTCGCAGATGTGATGAGCGAATGGGCCGTTTCGCGCATCGATTTCCTCAAGATGGATTGTGAAGGAACCGAAGACGAGTTGCTCCGGTCATTCAGCGACGACTTGTTTTCGCGCATCTCGACCATCGCGCTCGAATACCACGAGGAACTCGGCGTGTCTCCATCGCGCCTCGCGGAATTTCTCAGGAGCCGCGGCTATGAAGTCCGCACCGTGCCCCCCATGATCTACGCACGCCGTGCAGCGGATGGGAAGGTCTCCCAGGGCTTCGACAACGGCCGGGCGACGACGCCATGTACACACCGCCCCATCGTATGAAACTCCTGCTCGCGGCCTGGATGTATCCGCACCATAACGCGAGCAGCGGTTACGGTCAGTTGTGCCGGTTCGTCGACGCGGCCTGCATCCGGTCCACGGACGTGGCCCTTGCGCAGGCTCCGGAAGGCAGCCTGCGCTGGCAGTTCGGGCGGAAATGGTTTGACGCGCGCATTCTCATGGCGGCCGCGCGATCGGATCTCGTGCACTTCCTGTATGCGGAAAACCATCTTCGCCTGCTGTTCGCTGCGGCTCGATGCCTGCACCCGCGCGTGAAGCTCGTCGGAACCGTCCATCTCCCGCTCGACTACTATTCCCTGCCGCACAGCATCGCAGCCCTCCAGAAGCTCGACGGCATCATCACGCTGACGTCCGGCCAGGCCGACGAGGTGCACGGGCACCTGCCTGATAAAATCGTCCGCTTCATTCCGCACGGATGCATCGTGGACCACCCGCACCGAGACCGGGACGCGCACCGCGAGGCTGCTTCGTTCAACATTGCCGTGGTCGGAAGCAACTACCGGGACTGGACCGTCCTGAAGTCGGTCATGCAGCAGGCCGCAGACCGGCATTTGGACTGGCGTTTCCACCTCATCGGACTTCCCGCGGGACGACGCCGGGAATTCGAGTCGCTGCCCAGCGCGATCGTTCACAGCCGGCTGGCGGAAGCGGAATACTACGGCGTGCTCAATCGGTCCCACGTTCTGTTCATGCCGGTAACCTTCGCAACCGCCAACAACGCCTTGCTGGAGGCCCACAGCGTGGGCCTCCCCGCCGTCTGCACGGACCTGCCCGGAGTCAGAGACTACGCGGTTTCCAGCACCGCTCTTTTCTCAGGTGCCGAGAACGCCCTCAACTTGCTGCACCGACTCCACGACATGTCAGACGATACGTTCCGGGGATTGCGGGATCAAACCCGACGGGAGGGCAAAACCTTCTCCTGGCCCCAGATCGCCCAGCGCGTGCTCGAAGTTTACAACTTGGTCTGCCGAGGCTAGCCCGGTTTATTCATGAACGCGGATTGTTCGCGCTTCGCGAATAATCCGGGCTAGTGCTTCTGCCCCGTAGGGCATGCTTCCGCGCCCGGCTACCGCGAGACCATAACCCGGTGATAGCGTTCGGCGAATTGCCCAGCCGTTTGAAGGAGCTGGGAAAACAGTTCCCCATCCTTGCAAGCAATGAGATTTCCGCATGCGTGCACATCCGTCAGGCGACAGGGATAAGTCTGGAACTTCCGCCACCGCGGCCATTCGCCGTATTTTTCAATCGGGTACCATTCCGAAACCAGGACGGAATATCCCCGGTCAGTCAGATATCGGGCCAGGTCGTCAAACGCATAACCCAGCGGTACGGTTTTCCTGTCTTCGAACTCACACTGAATGACGTCCGGCCGCAACAGGTCCCAGTCGTTCCCCTTCAGCACCATGAGATCAAAGCCTTCCGCGTCAATCTTCAGGAAATCCACTGTCGTGATCCCTCGTTCCCGCGCAAATTCCGCCAGGGTGACCGTTGCAACGTAACCGGCCAGCTCGTGTTCCGTCGTGAAGGGCGTCAAGGATGTCAGGCCCGGCGAGACCGGACTGCGGTAAAAGGGCACCCTCCGACTGGACATATCACTGACGGCACAGCATTCAACGTGTACGCTAGGTTGTTGTGCATCTCGCCGGCTGAGCTCGTCGGCGGTCCGCGGGTCGGGTTCGAAGGCATGGACCGTCCATCCGTCGCCCGCGTACATCTGGTGACAGCTTCCGTGCGCCGCGCCCACGTCCAGCATGATACCCGTCCGGCGTCCGAGGCTATGGTACACGACGGCGAATTCGTTGATCTCGGACAGTCGCCATAGAGCCACCTGTCGCCGGATGGCAAACGGAAGATACTTTCGACCGCGCTGATACAGTGACGCGAGGCTCATAATCTGCTCTCTGAGGCGGTGGCATCCAAAAGTGACAACGTGAACTTCCGCTTGCCCGACGGCAGGGTCGGAATGCTGTCGACATACTCGATCGACAGCTTGCATCGACGACCTACGACGCCGAGGATCTGTCCGCGCCAGTCCTGCTCCATCGGCGCGGTCCGCGCGCGGTCTGCCACCAGCCGCAACGTGTAGGCATTCAGCGATTCCTGGACGAATTGGAATTCGCGAACGGCGTCACTGCCATAGAGCACGTGCGTGAAAAATTCACCGTGGATAAAACTCCCCTCCGCCGTACGGATCAGGTCGGATTGCCTGCCCAGCACGTGGGACAAACGAAGTGTCGACCGACCGCACGCGCACGCATCGCGCGACTTAAACATGGCCACATCGCCCGTCTCGTACCGAATCAGCGGCATGGCGTAGTTTCGGAGGTACGTGACAAGAATTTGCCCTGGAATGTGAAAGGGGTCCGGGCTGTCGATTTCGATGAGGCAATCCGATTCGTTGACGTGCAGACCGGCATGGTGCCCGCATTCCGCCGCGATCGCGCCGCATTCGCGGTTTCCATAGCGGTCGTAGACCGGCTTGCCGAAGACCTGCTCCACCGTGCTGCGCATGTCGGGCGTCATGACCTCGGCCGAACTGACAATGGCCCGGATCGGATAGCGCGGTTTCATGCCGTTCGCCTTCAGAAAACGTGCGAACGAGAACATGGAACCCGCGTACGCGACCAGAATGTGCGGCTTGAATCTGGAAAGTCCCCGATGGAAGCTCTCCATCTGGTCCTCCCCCATGTCGAAAGCATTGAACCAGCGCCGGTTGTCAAGCCACCACCGGAGCATGAGCCGGAGCCGGAGTGTCGCATTGTCCACATCGCGGTGCGACCCCCAAAGCATGGCTATGCGTTCGCCGTATGACCATCCCGCCATCTGGTCCGCCCACATGAGCGATGTCTCGCGGGCTATCTGCGTCATGGTATCGACCTTGAACGTCATCGGCGTCCCGGTGGAACCACCTGTGTGGTCATCGATCACCGTCCCGCAGGCCTCATCCACATAGCGGCTGATGTCAGTCTGTATGTCCACCCTGCGCATCGGCGGCAGATCCCGCAGAGCCGCCATTACGCCGGCAGGATTGATCCTGGCTCGCTTCAGATGCTCGCGAAACCACGGGACCCTCTCGCGGGCGTGCGTCAGGAGGTTCACGAGACGCGCATTCCGGGTTTCCTCCAACAGGGACCGGTCATAGAAATCAACGTGGTGATGGTCTTCGAACGCCGCCAGCACGCGCCGCCGGTGTTGCTCGTCGCGATCGACGAGCGACGTCGCGAGCCAGGCCGATATCTGAGGATGAAGGGAGAACACGGTTAGTGACCTATACTACACATGTTGGAACTCTTGTTTTCCCAAAAAGGTCTTCCGGAATGGCCACAAAGATGCACCCTACTTCACTCGTTGAGGGTCGCACGGCGGGCACGAAGCACAAAGAGGATTGGCCACGAAAAACACGAGAACACTCCGCCCCAATAACCCTGTCTCAGAAGGGTTATAGGGGGTGGGGTTATGGTGTTTCTTGTGGCCATCGCCTCTTGTGTTTTCCGCGAGTTTTCGTGGCCATCGCGTTCTTCCCTTCTGTGTGCCTGCCCGCATTAGGAGGGTTCTATGGACAACTCCGATTTTGTTGCGGCTCTGCCGCGCTAGGGTTTCATTGTCCATCGAACGTGTAACTCACGACACTGGTTCAGCCTCCCGGCCAAGCCGGTAAGGGTTCTACTGATATCTCATCGGCCGCGGGCGGACGAGAAGCAAGTAGCCTTTCATAGACATCCAGCAACTTGCGCGCACTGCTCTGCCAGTCAAACCGCGACAGGACATGCCTGCGGTTCCACTCGCCCATCTGTTTCCTCAGGAGCGGGTTTCCGGCCAGTTCCAGCATCGCGCTGGCGAATTGCTCGGCGTTGCCGCGCGCCACGACGCGCCCACCCTGGTCCTGTTCGATCAAGCGGGGAACCCAGTCCGTGTCGGTCACGACCAGCGGCAGTTCCGTGGCCATCGCCTCCAGCGCCGCAAAGCAGAAGGATTCGTAGTCGCTCGAGATCACCTTCAGATCGGAAGCCGCATACACGTCCGGCAGCTCTCCAAACGGCGTCTCTCCGAGAAAGCGCACTCTGTTCGTCAGCCCGAGTTCCGAGCAGCATGCGCGGATGGTGCCCTCCAGGGGACCGCTGCCGGCGAGCAGGAGCAGGCTGTCAGGGCGGCGAGCTGAAAATAGCGAGAATGCCTCAAGGAGCATCCGATGGTTTTTTACGCCTTGGAATCGCGCCACGAAGAGCACGACAAATGTACTCGCGACGATGCCGCGCCGGTTTCGAAAGTCGGACACATGGGGGCGGAAGATATCGGTATCCACGCCGTTTGGCACATTGACGCATTCGCGGCGGATGCGCGACTGCGCCTTCATGAGCGTGGCGCCGCCCGCGATGATGGCGTCCGCCATGTTGACCGCGCCGTGCGGGTCGTGGTAGTCGGGCGCGGTCAGACGCATCACCACGGGGTTGGGGAGTTTCTTCTGCTTCCAGGCCTTCACAAACGTGGGCAGCTCGCACACCTGGATCACATCGAATTCCCCGCGATGCCGAGCGGCCCACGCGGCCGCACGCTGTTCGAAGATCCAGAAATCCGCAAAACGGAGGCGCCAGCCTCCGCGCACCTGGTCCCAACGGAACCAGCCCGTGTAGGGCGACCGCAGGGTCACGGATCGGGCAAACGTGATCGGCGACAGGGCCTCGCCGCGAAGCGGGATGCCCGACAGGAACGTGATGTCGCAGCCCAGCTTCTGCAGATGGCGCGCGACCTCAAGGTCGAACGTCTCACCGCCCCCGCGGACCATGGAGGCCATGCGGTTGATGAAGAGGATTCTCAGGAGTTGATCGTTGTTCGTTGTTTGTTGTTCGTTGCTCGTTCACAAAGTGCTCGAAGAGCTATGAGACAGTTTCAGGAACGCCCTGCTTGGCGCAGCGTTGAAGATAAGAGATGTATCCGTTCAGGACCTGCCAAGCCTTTTCGACCCCGGTCCTCAGTTTGTCGTAGTCCTCCGCGCCCAGAAACTCCTCGTCCAACGCGACGTTCAGGTGGTCCAGGGTCTCGACCAGTGAACCGCGTGCCTGCCGGCAGAACTGCGTGTTCTCCTGATGATGGTGCCTCCCGAATCCCTCGGCAATATTTGCGGTAACCGAGCGGCTGGATCGAAGAATCTGATCCTTCAGCCGGTATTCCTCTTCGCGCGGGAGTGTCCTGCAGAATACGGACACCTGCTTCCGCATTTCCCGCGCCACCTTGGTAAGCATCCAATTCTTCCAGTTGTGTAATAGTAGCCATCTTCTCGCCTCCATCAAATCGCCGATGCCGGCACAATGCATCAATCAAACAACGAACAACAAACAACGAGCAACGATCAACAATCAACGAGCAACAATCAACGAACAACGTCCTCAAGAACCGCCATCAAATCCCTCCCCGTCTGCTCCTTGCTGTAAAGTCTCGCACAACGCTCCCGCGCGGCCGCGCCTCGCGCCGCAGCGCGGGTGGGATCGGCCAACACCTCACCAATCACCCTCGCCAGCGCATCCGCGTCGCCCGGGGGCACGACCCAGCCACACCCTTCCAGAATCAGCGGCAGGTCGGAGATCGCGGTCGCGATGACCGGCTTCTCCATGGCCATGGCCTCGAATATCTTGCACGGCGTCTGCGATCGCGCAAGCAGCGAGTCCACCAGCGGAAGCACGACCAGGTCGGCGAGGTTAAGGAATTCAGGCATCCGTTCCTTCGGCTGCGGGCCCGCACAGACGACGTACCGTCCGAGCCGCGAGTCTTTCATGAGCCGTTCAAGGTGGTCTGTGCGCGGCCCGACCACGAGCAGACGGATACGGTCGTCGCCGAGCCGCGCCAGCGCGTCGGGAATGATCTCGACACCCTTGTGCGGGCGAACGACCCCGCCGAAAACGATCAGTTTCTTTCCGTCCAGCCCAAGATCGCGTCGCAGGCTCGCGGTGACGGCCGGGTCCTGCGGCTTGAAAAAGTCCATGTCAACGCCCGCATGTACGATGCGGCCGCCGAACTTCGTCTGAAGGAATGTACTGGTGGAAATCACGTTGTCCGCCCACCGAATGCAGGATTCAACCAGCGGGTGGTAGGCTTCGTCGAGGGGATGATGCAGGTTCCGAAACGCCCGGCCCCACCGCGCAGGGAAGGGCTGCTGGCGGAAAAGCGCGCCATCCCATTCGTCGAGATAGACCACGACCTTTTTCCCACGGCGGAACTTCTCCCACAGCGCAAGCGGCACTGTGTCGGCATAGGCCTTCACCGCGATAATGACATCGCCCGTCAGGGCGCGGCATAACGGGCCCGACTCCCTGAAGAAATCAGGGAACCTGTAAATGCGGGGGCAGGGAATTGCACGATACGGGAACGTGTTGCGGTACATCGGGCATACGCCCTGCCCGAGATCCGGCCCCACGACCTCCACGTCGCACGAGCCCTGGAGAGATCGCGCGAGCACGGTCACCGGACCAAGAACAGGGCCTGCGATGTCAGGAACGAGAAAGGAGACTTTCATCACCGGTGGAATGCTGGTATACGAACAAGCCCATGCGGATCGTCATTATCGGAGCCGGCCCCTGCGGCTTGGGAGCCGCCAACCGCCTCAAGGAGTTGGGCATCGAGGATTTCACGGTTTACGACCGCAACAGCTATGTCGGCGGCCTCGCATCGTCTTTCTGCGACGAAAAGGAATTCACGTGGGATTTCGGCGTTCACGTCGCGCACTCGCACTACACGTACGTCGACCGGCTGATGGATGCCCTGCTGCCGGACGGATTCTATCATCACCAGCGGATGTCGTGGGTCCGCGAGTACGGACGGTTCATCCCCTATCCGTTCCAGTATAACATCCGGCACCTGCCCGACACCGCGCGCCAGGAGTGCGTCGACGGACTGCTTGCGATGGAGAAGCACAAAGCGAAGGGGCCGCCCGCCAATTTCCGCGACTGGATTCTTTCGACGGTCGGCGACGGCATCGCGAAGCACTTCATGGTTCCGTACAACAGGAAGATCTGGTGCGTCGACCCCGCCGAGATGAACTGCCAGTGGCTGGGCGACCGCGTGCCCGTGGTCGACGTGCAGCGCGTCCTTCGCAACATCGAGCAGCAGAAGGACGACGTGTCGTGGGGCCCGAACGCGACGTTCCAGTTTCCAAAGACCGGCGGCACGGGCGCGATCTGGGAATCCCTGGCCGACCGCGTCGGCCGCGACCGGATCCGGCTCTCGACCGAGCTGGTATCGCTGGACCCGCAAGCCCGCACGGCGCGTTTCTCCGACGGCACGGTCGAGAAGTACGACCACCTGATCTCGACCATGCCGCTGACGCGGCTGACGAAGCTGTGCGGCGTCGACCCGATCCACCGTCGTGCACAGGGATTGCGGCACACGCACGTCTACGTCGTTGGCGTCGCGCCGGAATTCCCCATCCCCGAGCCGCTGAAGGACAAAACGTGGATCTACTGCCCGGAAGACGCCTGTGCCTTTTACCGCGTGACACCGTTCTCGACGTTCTCGCCTGCGCACGTGCCGGACATCAACCGCTATTGCTCGTTCCTCTGCGAAATTTCGACCCCATGGAACAAGACCCACGACCGCTCGGCCCTCATCCCGGCGACGATCGAGGGCCTCCGCGCGATCGGCCTCGTGGAGGTCGACCCCGCCAAGACGCATTTCCACCTGATGACCGCCGAGTACGGGTATCCGATCCCGACGATCGACCGCGACGCGATCCTCGGCGATGTCCTGCCCGCGCTGGAGAAGATGAACATTTACAGCCGCGGCCGGTTCGGCGGATGGAAGTACGAGGCGGCCAACATGGACCACTCGATCATGCAGGGCGTCGAGGCGGTCGACCGAATTGTCAACGGCACGCCTGAAGTCACGCTGCCCTCGCCGAGTGTCGTGAATGCGGGGAAGAACTGATGTGGGACTGTGGACCATTGACGATTGACCTCTGAGGATTGACCATCGACCTTTGACTATCGACCTTTGACCTTTGACTATCGACCATTGAGCATCGACCTTTGACATGGACCGACAAACAGGAGGCCGGACTGATGAGGAACTATAAGAAAATCAGAACGTGGCAGATGGCGGATGATCTTACCGTTGGGATCTATGAGCTTTCTGCGATCTTCCCGAAAAGCGAAGTGTACGGTCTGACGTCTCAACTGCGGCGCGCGTCATACTCCGTTCCCGCCAACATCGCGGAAGGTGCTGCGCTGGATTCGAAACGTCACTATTTGCACTTCTTGTACATTGCACGCGGATCACTCGCTGAAACGGAATATTTTGTTCACCTCGCGCAGCGACTGGGTTATCTCTCGAAAGAAGATCAGGAACGTATGCAGGAACAAATCAATGGCGTCTTTTCCACCCTGCATGGCTTGATCACGGCTGTCGAACAGGAGAACGGAACGGTCGCAAGAAATCTCGCAAGATTTTCGAGCACCATCATGCTGGGACTTGCACTCTTGCCGCGCCTGCTCTCATGACATGGTCAATGGTCGAAAGTCCATAGTCAAAGGTCGATAGTCCATGGTCGATGGTCAATAGTCGATAGTCACAGTCCAAGCTCCACAGTCCATAGTCGATGGTCGATAGTCGATAGTCGATAGTCCACAGTCTCCCCCTTTGCCATGAACAAAGTCCTCATGATCCTCACGAGCCACAGGCTCGACTGCCTCAGGCTCGCCTTGGATTGCCACGTCTGGGCCAACTCTTTTGCCGCATTCGACCGCGTGGTCTTTCTCTTGAACGGTGTCACGCCCCGGCACCGCGCCTACGTCGATCGGTTCATCGCCACGCACCCGCAGGTCGCATGGGACACCGTTAGCGGTCCACGCGGGCGTAACGAGCGGATTTCCTCGCTGGAAAACGAATGCGTGCGGAAGTATCCGGATCATCTCTACGTAAAAGCGGACGAAGATGTCTTCGTCTCCCCGGGCTGGATCCAGAAGATGCTGGCCGCCTACGCCACGTTCGAGCGCGACGACCAACTCGGACTGATGGCTCCCATCATGCCCAACAACGGCTCGGGTTTCTATTTCCTGTTGCTGCAATTCCCGGCGCTTCATCAGGAGTACGCGAAACGGTTTGCTCAACCCGCTTCCCGCGACTGCGACGGACCTGTCTGGAAGTACCCGCAGATTGCGGAGTGGATTACGCGCAACTTCATCGACCTCCGTGCAGCCAATGCGCGGATCGAGGCGATACGCGACCTGACGCCCGTAAAATTCACGTATCGTTTCAGTGTCTGCTGCGTCCTCTTCGATTACCGGCACTGGCAGCAGATGGGCGGCATCCCGAAGGAAGACGAGCCGACGTGGACACAGTGGGTCAAGGATCACGACAAGTTCAACGTCCTGGTCACCAACACCCTCGTGAACCACTACTCCTTCTTCGTACAGCAGGACTGGCTGGACCGCGGATCGCTGCTGGAAGACCTGCGTAGGATCAACCTGCCCGACACGCTTCCCCACAAATCCATCGCGGGATACCACCTGCCCCGGTGGAGGCGCACAGCCATGCAGATTCCCGCGTACATCAAGCGCCGGCTACAAGCCGGCTGAGACGCGCCGGCCGCGTACTGTCTCTTCTTGCTGCCGAACTTTCGCGTCCGGGATGTAGCGTCGGCTTACCCCGGCCTTGCCGGGGAAGCCGACCGTGATCCTCATCGCCTCCCCGCACGATGCGGGGTAAGCGAACTCTTCCACCCTTACGGATCCGCCGCGGCTACAATTGTTCCCAAACCGCTTTGTCGGCGGGCACGGACGTGAGTCCCCGCCGCGTGAGTCGCGTACCGCGCCAACGCGGTCACGCGATTGGGGACAACGTCCCCTCACGGCCGCGGAGCGGCGGATTATTCGCGCTTCGCGAATAATCCGGGCTAGCGCCGTCCGGAACTCCCAACAGCGTTGAGCAGGGACTTCACCGCCTCGGACCATGCGCGTCCATGGACGGGATCGGCGCGTAAGGCGCTTCCCGCAAAAAAAAGCGCCCGGCCGGGAAACCGGCGATCCCTCCAGAACACGCAGTTCTCGATGCACGCACCGACGTAGGCCTCCAGCGGTTCCGAGCGCGGCACCGCGCCCTCCCAGATGTCGCGCCGCGCCAGGATCATCCTGTGCAGGGGCACGGATTCCGGCCAGTAGCGCCAATTGCCCGCCGAGATGTTGAACACGGACCTCCGGTACCGCGTCAGCACCTCATCGACCAGCCCGAGCGGAAACCTCCGCGCGACGCGCAGGTAGAACTCAAGGTCCTCGCCCCAGATTCCATAGCGCCGGTCCTCTATGAAATAGCCGCCGACCCTGGGGAAGATATCCGCACGCACCATGACGGCGCTGTTCGTGACCCAGCAGTGGCGCAGGAGCTTTGAAAAACAGTTCCCCGTAGGCGGAAGATTGCCCTCGTGCCTGACGCCAATCACGTTGGAGTGTTCATCGATGACATGGCAATACGTGTGGCACAGAGGGATGTCCGCGTGCGCCTCAAGGAATTCCACCTGCTTCTCGATCTTCGTGGGATACCAGCCGTCGTCCGAATCAAGAAACGCCAGGTACTGCCCCGTCGCCGCGCGCGCGGCCTGGTTTCGCGTGACCGGGCAGATGCCCGAATTCTCCGTGCGCTGAATGAGCCGGATTCGATCTCCATAATTGCGCACAACGTCCACGGTACGATCCGTGGACGCGTCGTCGACGACGATGACCTCGAGGTTCCGGTACGTCTGCGCGAAGACGCTGTCGAGCGTCTCGCGTAGGTAGTTCTCACGGTTGTAGGCTCCAATGCAGACGCTGACCAGGGGGTGATCGGTCATGGCCGTTCCTGTTTCAGGTCGCCAGGGCGTCCCGGTAAAACTGCCTGTACTGGCTCGCGATCAGGCGCCAGCTGAATCGCTCCGCCCAGCGCCGCACCGCGGGCCGCATCGCGCGCAGCTCGTCCCGCTTCCTCGCGAGCGCAGCCAGCTGGTCCACCCACAAGTCAACGCGCTTTTCATCAAGAAGGTATCCGGCCTCACCGCTGACGTACTCGGGAATCCCACCGACGCGGTTCGTCACCACGGGTGTCCCGCAGGCCATCGCTTCCAAGATCGCGTCGTTGGCCGTGCAGTCCAACAACGGCATCACCAGCAACTCGGCCGACCCGTAGGCCCGCACGAGTTCGTCATCGGAAAGCCGTGGCAGCAGATTCACACCGGACACGCCTCGGTAGTTGGACTCCTGCTCGGGCACAGTCCGCACCGAGAGTTCGAGTACGCCCGGCGGCATCCGTTTCATGACACTCGCCATGAATTCATGATCGCGTTCCGTCGTCCCCACGAGCAGCCCTCGCAAAGGACCGTCGTGGACGGGCGGCGCGGAGTCCGGCGGCGCGAAATAGTCGGTGTCAACGCCGAGCGGAAGCACCCTGATCCGCTCCACCGGGAATCCATGCTCAATAAAGAACGGAACCTGGGTCGCCGACACCACCGATATCCAGTCGTAATTCCTGAACGCGGTCGAGCGCCCGAGAACCGAAGGCTGCTTGCGCACGCTGGCATGAAAGGTTCCGACAAGGCGGCCCGTCCTGCCGCGGAACAGGCCCCTTGATCGCGGCGTGGCAAACTCCCCGTACAGGAAGTGCACGAGGCATCCGTCCGGATCCTTGATCTGCCGGGCAAGTCGCCCTTCATCATAGAACGGGATCAGCGCGTTCCACTCACTTCCGTAATACCGGTTGCCAAACGCGCGCAGCGCATGCCCAAGCCTCCAGCTCCTGCGTTGCAGCTTCTCCCAGCCAATGTCGTAGTACACGGGCGTCGCGCCGAGTATCTCGACCAGCGGCGGGAACGCGGAGCGGCTGGCGAAATGTCCGGGGCGGTGCAGGACGGCGTATATCCGCTGCGCGTCTCCGGTCATTTCGGTCGAACGTGTCATACCCATTCAGAATGAATACCGGTATACATGCGCGCGGTAGGGCGGGCTGGTGCCACGCTGCAATTTGGTGTCATCCGGATCAGGACGGCTTGCCGAGAAGCCGGCAATAAATCCGCTTCAGCGATTCGCGACCGGACAAGTTATGCTTGATGATGTCAACATCCACGAGCGTGAGGCAATTGGCCCTGGGCATGGCTTTCAATTCCTCGCCCGCCTTGTCGCCGGCGAGAACATCACTGCGGACATACATCAGCATGTTCTGCCGGTAGTAGAACGCCACGCGCTCATCGTGCCAGACCAGCGGCCGGATCGGGTCGAATGCATCGTAGCCGAACGCGGCGAACTTCGCGATCCAGTAGTCAATCCACTGCGCGTTAATATGGTTGACGCCCACCTGGCCCGGTGCGGCCGCGGAGAAAAGGACAACCGGTGCGAGATCCGTCAGAAATCGAACCAGCGCATCGGCGGACGATTCCGGCAGGTGCTCCGCAACTTCGAGTGAAACAGCAAGGTCGAACGCCTGGTCGAGCTTCGATGGATTCCTCAAATCCATGGCCCTGAAGCAGGCGGGCGGGATCGCCAGCGTGTCCCGTTGGACATAATCGCCGTCGACGCCCAGGCCGCGCTTCACGCCGCAGCCGAGAAAGGCCTTGAGCCAAAGGCCTCCGCCACAGCCGACATCAACGACGGACTCCGGGCGGACCAGGCGCATGACGTGGGGCACGACCACACCCGCCGATCGGATGGCAGCGTCCTTCAGATTGTCAAAAAAGGTTGCGCCATACCGTTCCGCGTCCGCGCGCGATTCGTTCGATGTCATGAACACGTCCTCGCAAGTTCGCGCCGCGCCAGCAGGCGCTCGCGGATTCGTTCAGGGACCAGCCATTCGAGAGCGACATAGGCCACCAGGATCGCGACCGTCATCACGTGCATGAACGTGTCCGGCAACCCCAGAATGCGGAACGGCGCGTACGCAAGCAACACCACACCCCCCAAAGTAAGCCACGTGCCTCGTTCAAACAACGCGATGCACAACAGGGGAATCATGGTCACATCCAGCGGGATCCGATACCGGCCGCCGAGCCACCACCACGAAAAGCTTGCGGGCAGGAAGATGAGCCCGAACGCGCCGAGTACAAGAATGCCCAACCGCCACGACGGGGTCTTCCAGACGCTGACGACCGCACAGAATGCGATGATAAGCATCAGCTTGTACACCGCACGCAACACGCGCGACCCGTCGGGATACGGACCGGGCGCAATGCGCGCCTGGTACTCGTCGTGAAGATACGGCACGGCCTCCACTTCCAGGACAAGAATAGGCCATGCGCTGGCCAGGAAATCCCGCCAGTTCCGGCGCACAAAAGAAGAGTCCTCGCTGATGACCGATCGATAGGCCGCAGCAAACTGTTTCGTGCTTTCATATTCCCCGTGAAGCTGACGCCATCGCGGATCGGCCCGGGCCGCGGTAATCTCCTCATTAAAGTAGTCTGAGACACGCCCTGGCGTTTCGGCGTTTCGTTGAACCACCTTGATGCGCGGCACGGCCCACACGTGAAGCATTTCCGCGGCATGCAGGCTGGGCGCGAAAATCCCGAACTGCGCAAGATTGATCGTCGCGCTGATCACCGGCACGACGAGCGCGGAACAGCAGATGGCCACCGCCTTGAATCGGCTGCGCGGGTCGCGGAACTGGGTCCATAGACTGACGGCCAGGAACGGGCACACGCCGAACAGCGTCGGCCGCGCCATTTGCACGAGGGGCCAGCTCACGGACGCGGCAAGCGCTCTGCCCCACGTCGACCTGCGCGAAAAGGCAAAGAGCAGGGCCACGGCGAACAGGAACAACTGGGCATGCAGAACGTCGGTGTCGAGAAAGACACCGCGCCGGTAGATGTTCGGATAGAGAACATACATCCCTGCGGCCGCAAGGCTCACGCGCTGCCGCCCTGAAAGGTGAAAGGTTATGAAGGCCGCGGCAATCGTCGCGGGCAATTGCA
The DNA here is from genome assembly GCA_043802525.1 of bacterium. Classification (GTDB taxonomy): domain Bacteria; phylum Verrucomicrobiota; class Kiritimatiellia; order CAIVKH01; family CAIVKH01; genus JAZDKY01. The sequence continues at coordinate 18,191 of JAZDKY010000062.1, read as the reverse complement.
GAAGTCCAACCAGCCAGAGAATGGGGATCGGCGACTGAAAGATCCGGTCGCTGATCGCGATGAGAACGGGAAGCAGGATGCGTTCCCTGTATGTCGGGTTCATGCGCCCGCCGCCGGTCAAAACGCCGGCCGTTCTCACGTACTGGACGGTGTCGCCACTTTCCCACAACCGCACGCCGGTTCTGTCGCCGGCGTTGAGAATGACCGTGAGATGACACCAGAAGAAAAGAACGGACGCCAACCCGAGCAGAAGGATGCAGAGTCTTGTTTTTCCCGTCATAAGTGCTCTGCAACAGGCTCCGCCGCGTGCGGGGCTTCGCGTCGATAGATCAGATAGTCGTCCACCTCCAAGCCCCACTTCGGATCCAACCGTTCGAATGTTTTTCGACCAAGGAGATGCCAGTTTGGAGGCGGAGCCGTTCCTTCGAACAGTTTGTGAATCGGCCAATGGCCGAACTCCTGGCCGGCAACGATCACCAGCGTCGCGTGATATCCTTCACCCGCCTGCTCCACCTCATCGATCGATCCGTAGTGCAGGCGCTTCCAACGGAAAGGGTGCTCCTTGTAGAAGTGGATCGCATACTGGGGAAAAATCGCCATGAGCACATCGTCCTCGGAACCATGCTCCCGCGCGAACCGGCTGATGTCCTTGATGTTCCGGCCGCGCCAGCCGTCGCCTGCCGCATGGATGCCATACGCCGCCTGGTTCAGCATCATCAGCCCGAAAACAATCGCCAGCCCGGCTTTCCATATCCGTTCGGGCCGCAGCCCGGAGACAAGCGCAATCGTGCCGGACAACAACAGGATCAGAAACGGAAGAGACGGGATCAGCCAGCGCGGAAAAACGAACGAAAGGGAAAACAGGGCCGGCATGGAAAACACGAACGGCAGGCAGCACAGCCACAGCCGCCCGTGCCGATGCCGCCATGCCGCCAGCGCCGCGAAGATTCCGCCGAGAACAAACCACCCCGACCCCAGCTTGAAGGACGCAGGCAGGAGCTGGTCCTTCATGATGCGCACGCACTGCCCCATGTTGCGCACCCAGCGCCGGGTCATTTCGTTTCGCTTGAGCCATATGTAGCCGACGACCCCCTTTTCCCTCAGCAGTTTCGCTTCGTTCTCCACGGGGCTCTTTACCGCATAAAGTGCCTTCGAATCGGTGCCGTAATCGCCGAAGGCCAGGTTTACGATCTTGGCACTGGGCGTTCCGCTCCCGGTCCGGATACGCGTGAGCGTCGTCAGGGGGACAAGCCAGCAGGCAAAGATGAACAGGCCGGCCAGCGTGACGATCATGGTTTTCTTTCGCGCGTCGCGCGGACTGAAAGCCACGGACAGGACGGCCAGGAAAAACGCAGCGGTGCAGGCTTCCGTGGGCCGGTAGTAGATGCTCACGCCGAGCAGGAAAAATCCCCCGATGAGAGCGCGCGACGAGACGCGACCATCCGGGCCCGCCGGGATGGCCAGACCCAGAGCGGAAAGGATGACAGCGAGGTACGGCATTTCGCCCATGCTGTTGACCGAGTACTCGATCATCGACGGATTTGTCGCCGCGAAAAAACCGGCCAGCAGGCCAATACGCCACCGGCCGGTCAGCTTGAAGCAGAGCACAACCGTCGCGCAGACGGCGATGACGCCCGCAACGACCGTGGAGGCCTGCAGCGCGCGGCCCGGATCAAGATTCAATTTTATGGCCAGCGCGGCGAGCAGAATCGGCCACTGGGACCAGTGCTCGCTGAAGCCGAGCGGATTGCCTTGGGCCAGCTCCATGCCGAACTGGACAAAGTGCGCCGAATCCGTCGGCGTGGGATACGCCGTGAGGGCGGGAATAAATCGAAGAACGAACGCCAGGATCGCCAGCAGGACCAACGCCCGCGTCCTGTCCCGGGGCGTTGCTCCGTCGAGCAGCGGACGGAGATCTGGCATCCATGTCGGCATCGGTCAGGCACTATGCATGATCGGACGGCGCAGGCGCAACTGGTCTGTGCGCGCCTCAATGACCTGTTTCACATCGGCGACGGAAATCTTCTTCATGCACTCGGCGTCATGCCGGCATCGGGCCGAAGGATGCCATGGCCAACAGTCCGGGCAGGATTCGACTTTCCGCAGGGCCATGTGCCGTAGGCCGCGCGGCGCCCATTTCTCGATCCGCGTCGGACCGAACAGGGACACCGTGGGTATTCCCCGCGCGGCGGCAACATGCAGAAGGCCCCCGTCGTTGCCGACGAATAACCCGCAGAGACTGATGATTGCGAACGATTCATCCAGCTTCGTGCGTCCGATGAGGTTGACCGGTTTGGTCCGCATCCGGCTTTCCAACATCGCGCCGGTCTGCGTCTCCTCCGGCGATCCGAGCAGGATCACGCGCACGCCGAACGATTCGCCGATCCAGTCCGAGAGTTCGGCAAATCGCTCGACAGGCCACATCTTGCCCGCCCACCCCGCGCCCGGCGCCACGGCGACGATTGGCACACTGCTTTCAATTCCGTGCCGGATCAGCAGCTCGCGCGCACGCTCTGCAGCGGAGGAAGGCAGGTCCAGGCCCAGTTCGCACGGTCCGGAAACGATGCCGAGCGTCGATGCAAGCTGCATGATGCGGTCCGCTTCGTACTGCCGCATATCGAAGCCGGATACTTGTTCCTCGCAGATGAGGGGGTAGTCGGCAGGGCGCGGCATGACTCCGATCCAACGGCGAGGGCGAATCGCCCGCGCCAGGAGAAAAGTCGGCAATTCCGTCGGCGGCACCGTCATGAGCACATCCGTCCCTCGCCGGCGCAGGGCCCGCAGCAAGGCGATTTCGCGTCCCACGGAGGGGCACTGTCCGGGGACCCCGCGATGGTATTGCACCAGGCTTGGCGCATAGGCGATCACCTCGTCGACCGCGTCGAATCCGTGGAACAGCGCGGAACTCCAGGGGCCGACAATGACACCGATGTGGTCATCGGAATTCTGACGCCGCAGCGCCTTCAACATCGGCATGGCGTGTACCATGTCGCCAATGTGCCCGGGCAGGACGACCAGGATCGATCTCTTCCCATCCGCCGATGGTTTCGGCGCCGGCGCGCACCGGACATTCAGCGTTTCAAACCATTCGAGTAGAAACACGTAGCGCCAGATGTTTCGAGCCGGTTCCAGCGAGAGCGAGACCCACCACAGTTCGCGCAGGTCATCGAGCCCGTGCGTCCATCTCCTTCCCCACCGCCTCAACAACGCGCCAAGCGCGGCGCTGGGAAATTGTCCGCGCACGATGGCCGGCAAGATGGTCAGCGCCAGCACGGGCAGAAGCGGCAGGAGCATCAGCCCGAAGAGAAAGCCCTCCATGCGTCTTCGGACCATTCGCGCGGCGTGTCGGATGGGACTCATATTCAGCGGCTTCCCAGGAGGCCTTTCATGCGAAACGCCATGAGTTCTGCCACCAGCCAGGGACGTCGCAGAACCCCCTTACGGAACCAGCCGGGGCACGCCGGGTGACCGCGCGGTTCGTTCCTGCCTGCCACGAAATACCAGAGCGCATCCAGCACGGCTTGCACATACGCGCGACCTTCGTTGCGGGACCACTCGCGATCCAGATCGTTGATCCACTTCGCCAGGTGTCCGTGGCAATACCTGCGGTGAAACGCCCACCAGCCGAGGTGCTTTCGCCAGAACAACAGCCCGCTCCTCAGCATGTAGTAGGCTTTCCACGGGCTGCGTTCGCCGATGCCGCCGCTGAACGCGCTGACCTTGTGGTACATCTTCGCCGACCTGACCACGTCCATCGTGAAACCCGCGAGGCCGGCGCGGCGGCAGAAATCGGTGTCCTCGAAATAGATGAAGAAGCGCTCGTCAATCAGGCCGATGCGCCGGAACACGTCCGACCGGACCAGTTGCGCGCAGCCGGAGATGTACCGCTCCTCCTGCGGGCAGGCGGAGAATTCCGCATAGCTGCAGTGATCGGCGACGAGGGTCTCGAAATCGGTCCGCCCGCCTTCGAACCAGACCCTGTCGCGGGGCTCAAAATAATGAATGAGCGGCCCCAGGATCGCGAATTCGGGATGCTCCTGCCCGAACCGGACCATCTGGTCGATGCAATCCGGCTCGACTTCGACGTCGTTGTTGAGCATCCATATCCAGTCAGCGCCACGCTCCAGCGCGTGCCGGATGCCCACGTTGTTCGCGCCCGACCAGCCGAGGTTCTCGCTGTTCCGGATGACCTTGATGTCCGGATGATGCTGCTCCACCCAGCCGGGCGAGCCGTCGGTCGATGCGTTATCCGAAACGACGATGGAAAAGTTCGGGTAGGTCGATTGGCGTAGCGACGCCAGGCACTCGCGGATCACCCTCATGCCGTTGCAGTTCAGGACGATGACCATCAGCAAAGGGGAACTCATAACATGCGCACCGTGGCGGACGGCTGGAACAGCCGTCCCTGACTTGAGGAACCCATCAGGTGGGGCGCAGTGTCCCCACCGCGCCGCATCCTGTCACTTTGCCGCCGGTTTCCACGACGGGGGCAGATTCCGTGGAATCTCAATGACGCCAAATTCCTTGCTCTTGCGCGGGCCCCGGGTCTGTGCCCAGGCGGCCATGCGCTTCACGCCTTCGCACAAGGACACGGCTGCGCGAAAACCCAGCTTGTTCGCGATTTTTTCATGGCTGGCGTAGGCGTGTTTGACTTCGAGGCGTCCGGGCAGATGATGGATCTCGGGTTTCACGCCAAACGCCTCCGCCACGAGCTGCGCGAGGTCGCCGACGGTATGCCATTCGTTCGCGCCGACGTTGAAGACCTCGTTGTAAGAATCGGGACGCCAGGCCGCTTCCACGATCGCCGGCGCGACGTCGCCGATGTATGAAAACGCGCGGGTCTGCTGACCGTCGCCGAAGATCGTCATCGGCAGGCCCTGCATGACCTGGTTCATGAAGATGCCGAGCACATTGCGGTACTTGTCGCCAAGGTTCTGCCGTTCCCCGTACACATTGTGCGGACGGAAAATGACATGGTTGAGCCCGAACATCTCGTGCGCGGCGCGGAGGTCGAGTTCGACGGCATACTTCGCAATGCCGTACGGGTCCTCGGGCTGCGGCGTCAGATCTTCCACCATCGGCAACTGGTTTCCGCCGTACACCGCGATGGAGGACGTAAAGACGAAGCACTTCACGTCGTGCCGGATCGAGGCATTGATGAGGTTCACGCTGCCAATCAGATTGTTGGAATAGTTGAACCTTCGGATAAAATGGCTGAGTCCCTCCGCCGCATAGGCGGCCAAGTGATAGACAAAGTCGAATTGGTGCTCGGTGAAGAGTCGGTCGACAAGCTCATGGTCCATGATGCTGCCTTCCATGAAGCGGGCATCGCCGTTTACGTTGTCGGCAAACCCGCCGCTCAGATCGTCCAAGGCGATCACCTCAACGCCCTTGTCCAGCAGCGAATCCACCACGTGTGATCCCATAAAACCGGCACCGCCGGTAACCAAGGCTTTCATGAATCTCCTCTGGATGTACCCGATCTTGTGAAAAGCGCGCCGATCGAGCGAACGGACACCGGCCAAGCATGCTCCCGGGCGACGGAGATCGCCACTTTTCTTCGCGTCTCCTCATCGATGTTATGGTCTACGCCCCGCAGCACCGCGTCCACGAGGTCCCGCGGTGTGGGTTTGAAAAGCATCAATAGCGGATCGGCGGCATCCGGAATGTTTCGCCGGTTCGCCGGAATCTGCACATCGCATGTAATGCACCCGTGCGTCAAATAGCGCATGACCAGCAGCGACAAATTGGAAAACGAACAGCACACCCCCACCCGTGTTTTGCGAAGCAGGTTCACCATTTCGAGATGATCCAGGACGCCGTGCACCGTGCATGGAAAATCAAGCGCCAGGTACGGATTGTCAGCCGAGCCGTACATGACGAGATCCATGCCGCGCTCGCGAAGCGGGCCCGACAGGCGGCGTGCGGCCTCCAGCAGCAATTCCGTGCCGCGGTGGTCTTTGTCAGGCTGCACGTAGAAGGCGACGACGTTGCGGTCCGCCAGGACGGGTCCCGGATCCGCTTCATCCGATGCTGGAAACGGCATGGCCACCGCGTGGGTCAAACCATGCCGTTCCTGGAGAACATCGCGCAGCCACGGTCCCAGCGTGAGGATTTCGAATCCCAGCATGTAGGTCTGCTCCGCAAAATGGCGGTGAACTCCCGCGCGATGGAACCACGGCTCATAGTCCTGCACAAAATAGAGCTTCCGTTGCGACGGCCTCTTGAGCACCTCATAGGCCGTCGGCCATGCCGTGGCGCAGAGATACTCCGGGGCGCCGGAATAGGAGTCGACGACCTGCTCCGCATGGACGCGGTTGTTGGTCCAACGAATTGCGGAGCGGCAATGATCCAGCGTATGCCCGCCGATAGTCATATAGCGAACGTCCAAGCCGAACTGGCTCTCGAGCTCCACACCGAGATGAAGGATGTCGGCAAGCCCGCCCGAACCGCGCGTCACGTGTTGCAGGACAAACAAGAAGCTTCGACTGCGGGTCGCCGCCGTATACGCAGGGGGCTTCCCGAGGGCGTCGAGGTCGAAGGCAACGTGCGGAGGCGGCACCGTCGCCGTTTTCACACCGAGCGCCGCTTTGGCGTGACGGTTGAGCCCGGCAAGCAGTCGATAGGCCAGAGATCGGATCATAGGCCGCGCTTTGCAAGTAAATCCTGGATGCGCCCGTGCATGTCGTCGCCCGGCCGCATACGCACCAGGTCGGCAATCTCTGCCACATCCTCCGTGTGGCTCAATTCGTAGGTCTTCTTTCGTGACGCAACCGCCTGAAGATGTTGCTCCACATTTGAAGGCGCCACAAGTTCCAGCGTTTCCGAAGTGGCCGTACGGAAAACCTTGTCCAGGATGCGATTTCCCGCCGCCCGGGTGTAGTGGGCCGCGTCGTAGTAGTTCTCCATGAGCGCCGTTGAGCCGGGGCCCGGCACGGATTCGGTGGTCAACTCGTTGAAGTCGGCGAAATCCCAGAGGTCAATCCCCGGACCTTCCGGTCGCGTCAGGTTGGCTTGGTCTACCAAACGGGCAACCATTCTCTTCCACTCTTCGAACTCGGGCCACCAGCCCAAGCGGTCGATCGCTATCATCAGCCGCGCGTGAAGGGGCGAAAAGACCAAGTGCAGTTGAACGCCGGAACGGTTCGCCTGCTCCAGCATCGCCTGCAAAGCCCCGGCGTAGGAACGCCCCGTTCTTTCGTCCACCAGGGCGAACGTACGATCCGGTCCATGACGCCACATGAAGTGTATGTACTCATGCTCCATGAGTAGGAATCGGTCCCTCATGGGCGTCGCCGTGTCAGCGTCCGACATCCGGCCGGTCTGCATGCCGTCCTGTCGCAGGAAGGGTTTGGCGTTGTTCTGTCCACGCAATGTGCGCCAGGACATTCGGCTCGCATCAAGCGACAACAGCATCGACAGCTCCTCATCCCAAGGCGGACGAGTTCGTCGGCCGCGGACATCCATGGCGAGGCGAGCCTCTGAGAAGTCCGGCGAGTTCTTCAGATAGGCATTAAAGGAAACAAAATCCAGGCCGACCACCGCCACCGCGACATCGCCGCACGAGACGGCGTGCTGGAAATACCTCAAGAGCTCGTACGCATTTGCGTACGGTATGGACGCATTGTAAACCGGTCTTGCCCTGGCCGGCCAGCCGGGGTGCTGGGGATCGACGCCCCCCTCGGAGACCGAGGTGCCGAGAATCAAGCCCTTTGGCTCCACCTGGCGAACGCGATACGCTTTGATAAGTCGCCGATGATCGGATTCGGCAATCTTTATCGCGTTGATGCCGGGCATTGCGACCCATCGGCGCAGCCCGAAGGGGTCGATGAAGCCATTGAAAAGGGCGAGGGAGAAACATCCGCCCACCAAAGGCAGCCCGAGCATGCACAGATACTTTTGAAAAGGCCTCACGACTTAGTGTCCTGAGTCACAGGATCGTTGAACCATGAATTCAGCGATAGATGGCCACTCGCGATCGGGAACGCACCTGACCCTGCCGGTACTGAAACGAACTTGCAGCTCAGGACACTAGAACTGGAAATAGAGAAACTCACTGATATCTGAAAGCTTCAGCAGCGACATCCCGAAGGCACCGAGAACAAACAAGGCCCACGCCGGCGTAGGCCGCCAGAAAATACCGCTCGGCGTTGTGCGGCCCCAGGGTGCGCGCCCCGTCAGCGGCCGGTACCTGGCCATGATCTCAATGCTGTTCGGCAGCGTCCAGACTACGACCAGCAATCCAAGAACCCATGGGATGCCGGATGCGGGGAATACGCCGTTTGGAAACGGCCCGCCGTGCAGGATGGTCACCGGCGTGACCGCATCGGCCAGATGGATCAGCCATGCGGGGCACGCGGAGGGCAGCCCGATGCCATCCGCACCGGACATGGCCCACAGCACGGCCCCTGCGGAAGGCAGGTCTGGCGCGCGAAAGAAAACCCATCCTACCACAACGCATAGAAACGTCAGCAGGCGGCCGCTGACACGACCTGGGCCTGAGGCCCAACGGGGAACATTCCAATTCCTGGTTACCGTTCTCCACGCATGATTGCAGATCAGGTACACGCCGTGGAGCCCACCCCAGATCACGAAGGTCCAGCCCGCCCCGTGCCACAAGCCGCCGAGAAGCATCGTCACGAGAAGGTTGACATGTCGTCGCGCAGGGCCCAGCCGGTTTCCTCCCAGGGAAATGTAAAGATAGTCGCGTAGAAACTGGGAAAGCGTAATGTGCCACCGCTTCCAGAATTCGGCGATGCTGTCCGCCTTGTAGGGCGAATTGAAATTCAGGGGGATGCGAATGCCGAACATCCGTCCCAGCCCGATGGCCATGTCGGAATAGCCGGAGAAGTCGAAGTAGAGTTGCAGCGTGTAAGCCAGCGCCCCACCCCAGGATTCAAAGAACGAAAGCGAAACGCCGGCCGCCGACGCCGCGAAAACAGGCGATCCGAATCTCGCCACGCCGTCAGCCAGCACGACCTTCTTGAATAGCCCGATCGCGAAGATGGTCAGGCCAATGGATAAATTGGACGCGCGAGGCCGGTACGATTGATCGCAGCTGAACTGGGGAAGCATGTCCGCGTGATGGACGATCGGCCCGGCAATCAACTGGGGGAAGAACGTAACGAACAAAGCGTAGTCCACCAAGCTGTACTCGCGAACCTGGCCACGGGCGGCGTCCACCAGGTAGGCCATTTGTTGGAACGTGAAGAACGAGATGCCGAGCGGAAGAACCACGCTGAGGACCGGAAGATGGGTGCCGAGTCCGGCATTTACGCTGCGCGCGAAGAATGCGGCATACTTGAAGTAGCCCAGCGCGGCGAGATTGGCCGCCAGTCCCGCCGACAAGAGCAGCCACAGCCATTTTCTGTTTTCTTCGGCGCTCAGACGGCTCAGCCAGACGCCCGTGGCGAAATTGGCCAGCATCGAAAGACCGATCAGAATCAAATAGACGGGATTCCACCATCCGTAGAAAAAAAGCGAGGTAAGGACGAGCCAGCATCGGGCCCACGATCTCGGTGCCCACGCCCCCAGCAGCCAGAACCCCCCCAGCGTCACGGGCAGAAAAAGCAACAGGAAGCTGTACGAATTGAACAACATGGGAAGCCCGGCCCCTCACGCGCCCGGTTTGGCGGCGGCGACCCGTCGTGACCCAGGATCGAGGAGGTCCGCCGCGAAATCGGCGATACGCTCCCAACCGTCGCGGATGCTCATGTCCAGATAGTGCTCCTTGAAGGCGTCCTGCCTGCGTAGCAGGGCCTGGCGGTAAGGTTCATCGCTCATAATCCGTCCGAAGCACTTCGTCAGTTCCTGCTCCGTTTTCGGAACGTGGGCCGCGCGCCGCATGAAATGATCCATGGGAGGCCAGCCCCGCTCGGGCATAAAACTCAGCAGCGGCGTTCCAAAGACCAGGGTCTTCAGGCATGCCGTGTCAAATGAACGGGCAATGACGGCCCTGGTGCGGAAAAGGGAGCGCACGAGGCTGTCCCCTTCATCGATGTCCACGTCCGCTCCCACGGCCCTCATGCGCTCGGCAAGCCGCCGATAGAACGATCCCCGGATATCCCGTGGATGGGGTCGCAGGACGAGGCCACAGCCCGACGCCGCACACGCCCGTGCGAGGGCCACGAACCATCGCTCCATCTGGCCGGGCGAGAGAATATTCGGCATGGAGAGATCCATCGTCTCCAGGTAGAGGATTTTTCGCTCGGGCCAGTCACAGGGAACGGCATCCTTCAACTCGTGGCGGCTGGCTTCCACTTCGTCCCGCACGAAAATTGGACCGCACACCGGCATGCTCGATACCGTTGGAAAGAGGTTTCCGCGCCGGAACAATTCGGGCCCGAGACGGCCATACTGAAAAAGATGATCGCCGGTCAGGACGAAAAACGAGTCCACGCTCTCATAGTAGCCTCCCGTGGGCACCAGGCAGAACGGAACGTTGTTCCTGCGGCACCATGCGATGGGCAGGGACATTTCATGAATGGCTGAATTGCCGACAGCCACACGCGGACGAACGGCGCGGAGGAGGCGGTCCCACTTGTGCCAGGCTAACGCGGGCTCCGCGTGTACGACGTGAACGAGCAACTCGAACAAGCGCGAGCGGCTCATGCGGATCGGTTGCAGGATACGCCGGGTCAGGATGCCCGCCAGTTCCCACGTGCTGTCGAACCAGGCGAGTTGTTTGAGCGTCCACGATCGCCAGAGATACGTATAGACATCTTCCACGCGCAGCCGGTTCTGGATCTTCAAGGCGCGTGCAAAAACGAGTTTCTCGCCGTGCTCCAGGTTCCGGTCGGGCTGGCTGTGGATCCAGATAAACCGGTCGCCGAACCGCTTCTCCATGGACGCCGCCAAATCCACCTGGCGGATGCAATCCGTCACCTGCACGCCGAAGAGGGCCACATCCGCTGGCCGGAACGACGAGGGGTCCCGGCTGCCCCGGTGCTTGATCGCGAGAGGGATTCGCCCGAGCGAATTGAGCACGCGACCGATTCCTCCGCGCATCGCGCGGAGGAGCATTCGGTACCACGAGACCGGAGGAGGGCCGCGCCGAGGCAGTCCGTCTGCTCCGATAAATTCGACGGACCCGCCGCGGTCACGCGCATCAGCCAATACCGCACCCAACGCCCTCCAGATCGTGGAGGCGAGCTCCGGATGCCAATCCTGCAGCGCGGTGGGGATTTCCGCCGCGGCCACGGCATATCCCTTCCCGTGCAGGCTGGCGACAAGTCGCTGGTAATAGCTGACGAGAAACAGGGCTTCCCGCACTTCCAGGTAGCCCAACGCTTCCATCCACGGCGCGGTCCTCGGATCCTGCACGTACCGGACAAAGGCACCAAACCAGCGGAACGCCTCGGCCTTGGCCGTGATGACGTCCCGCGATGTCAACACCCCCGCTGCATCGATGACGCGCTCGTCGCCAAACATCTTCCGCGCCTTCCACAGAAGATCCAACCGAAGCGGGAGCACCGAGCGGTCTCCCACCAGTGCGAGATCTCCCTCCTGAACGACAATGAATATCCGTTGGTTCATCGCGAAGCCGGAACATCCTCGGCGGGCGGCACGTCCGCATCGGCGACGTAGGTATGCATTTCCGATGCGGCGATTCCGAGTTCGCGCGACCACGTTGCGCGCTCTTCCCCATCCGGGTCGCGTGTGAATCCGAGCGAAGGGAATAATGACTGGACAACACTGTTCTTCTCCGTCGGCACGTACTCGCCCACGATGCACCGGACACCCGTGTCTCGTGCGATCTCAATCGCCTTGCTCATCATGTAGTGCTCGAGCGTGCGCGAGAAGACACGGCAGCTCATCAGCCAGCTGTCGATGCGAAAGGCATCAGCCTCCCGAACCAGGATCATCGACGCAACCATGCCGTGATCGGCAAAACGGTCGGACAACCTGCACGCGAGGACCGTGGTGTCGTCGCGCAACAGCAGGGAGCGAATGGCCGCCTCATCGTATCGGCGCGTTGTGAGATTGAACTGGTTGGTCTTGGCTTCCATCTGGGCCAGCCGGGGCAAATCTGCTTCCGATGCCGGTACGCAACGAGCCACCATGGCCAGGCTACGCAGGTAGATGGGCAAATCGGTCGCTTGGGAACGAACCTCTTCGGCTTGGCGCCGCGCCCGGTAGGAGTCTGCGCGCTTGCGATCCTCCTCGGAGATGCGCACCGCGTCGAACCAGTGCCCGCGATCCACCCGCGCCACGAAGCTGGAGGGGTCGCCATCCAACTGGATCACACCCGTACCCGGCAACTGCTGCCGGACCAGTTCACACTCGGCGGGGTTATCGTCCACGAACACCATGTGATCGGTGCTGATGTTGAGCTCCCGAGCCAGAGCTCGCAACTCCGTTACTTTGTCCCCCCAACTGCAATGGAAAGCCGCAAAATCGTCGAGCTTCAGCGGCATTCCCGGATGACTGGTGAACACGTCGCGCGCAAGGGCGGGATCATTCTTGCTGCACACGGCCAGGATGACGCCCCGCCGCGCCAATTGCCGCAGATAAAGGCAGAATTCCAGGTGGGCCTCGCCCACTTCGCTGCCACGGCCCAACTGTAGTCCATCCACGCCGTCATCACCCACCACCCCACCCCACAGCGTGTCGTCAAGATCAGTGACCAGGCATTTCTTGCTTCGGCCTTGGATGGCGCAAAGCAGGCCGTGCACCAGCCGCACGTACCGACCGAGGTGGCCTGGATTGAATCCGTACTTGCCATGATAGTACAGGCGTGGGTCAAACCAGTGTTCCAACCCCACGTTCATGGCCAAGGCGGCGGTGTCCAGCCAGTACAGGAAACGGGGCGCCACTTCACGACAGCGGGTGTTGAAGCGTGAGATGAAAGCATCCGGCGATGCGATCCAACACGCTTCAGCCGGACCGATGAATTGCCGCCCCAGCGGCTCCACCGCGTGCTGCAGAACTGGACACCGGATCCGTTCGCCGAGAACGCCCCACAAGGATGCAAACTCGCCCACACGGCGCTCCAGCAGCTCTTCCACCCGAGCGATGCTGGCATCCTCTGCGGGGAAAGGCTGCAGGTCTTCGGCCCGCACGGCCAGCAGCACCACGTCACGCGGCGCACGATAAAGTCCGCTCGATGGGTCCAGGATTTCCTGGCGAAACGCCTGGAAAGGAGCCTCGTACACATCAGCCCAACACCCCTCCAGGGCAGCGGCGCAACGGATGGCATTCGCCAGTGGTTCGGTTGTATAGCTGCCCAACAGGGCCACGGCGAGCCGCGGCACTCCCGTGGGTTGACCCGCCACCGGACAGAGGGCAATCAGACGACCAGCGGCTTCGTACTCAAACGGCTTCGGCGTATGGACCCGCAGCCCTTCGCATAGGGTAGCCCAAGCCACCGGCCCGTCACCCAAGTCCAGGCACCGACGCACATCGGTCAGGCAATCCGAGAATTCAGCCATCAAGCCACCACGCCTACTGCGGTCTACCCTTGGCGGCCAACAACCTCGTCAAATCGGCCAACGATTTGATGCCAAGTATCTCCTTCATCTCAAACTGGACGTCAAACTCCTGCTCGACTGCTGCCACCATGGTCACATGAGCCAGGCTGTTCCATTGCGGCAAGGTGGCCGGAGACGAATCCTCCCGAATGGTGTCGGGGTCGACGTTGAATACCGAGCACAGTAAATTCTTGAGCCTGCTATCCATGAGTCTCCTTCTTATCTTCGCGAACCGCAATCATTACCTGTTCCATCACGTCACCAGACACCTTTTGCCTAATCCACTCCCGATAACATGGATTCGTCCGGTAGTAGCGAAAATCGTACTGGTGAGTGCCAGCGTCGACCTTATCGATGCTGGCGACGAACGGCGCACCTTTGATTACGTGTATCTGTGGAACTGGGCCCACATGGAAGCATTGCCGCTCGCTTCGCTCACCAAAGAACTCCAGCACGGCTCTTTTCTCGCCCCGCGCCCCGTCATTGAAGTCGTCGAAGACGATGGGGGCTCCGTGGGAAACTAGAGGGTATAGAGCCGGCAGGCAATCCCGAGTGCTCTGGTACAAGTCACAATCGACGTGCAGCAGACTGATGCAGGTTATTTCCTGATCGGCTATCAGATCCGGTATGCTTTGCCGGAACCAGCCCTTCTTCACAAGAACCGTTGCGCCAAGGCCCAACTCGTCGATAAGGCTCACAAGGGCGGCCAGATCACCTTTCAACTGTCCTCCGAGATACCCCCTGTCGCGCAGGTGGTCCGGAGCGGGCAGCCCCTCGAAACTGTCGAGAAGAAACACCTTCTTATTCACGCCGAGTTCACGCAGGAGAAGCCCGAGCAACACGCCAGTCCCTCCTCGATACGACCCGCATTCGACAAAATCCCCCGCCAACGGGCTGGCTCCCACGGCCAGGTCCAGCAGGACCCCCAAGCGCCAAGGATCCGCCATCGTGACCGTCCGCACGAGATTCCATCGTGACCTGAGGAACGCATCACAGTGAGTGGAGAAGAATATCTGTGGGTTCGCTACGAGTTCATCGGTGATTGCCGGACGCAGGCAATCGAGGTACGTGGCCCGCCAGACATCTTCCATGGCCGTGTGGATACACTCGGGCTGGATGAGGTGGTCCATCAATTCTGTCGGGGAAACGGTTATGACCTTCGCAAGTTGCCCGGGGCTATTCCCGGACCAGGATCAACCCTTGGACACGCGGGATGAATCGGGCGCCGGCCAGCGTGCGCAGGGGCTGAAAAATCCGGCTCTGTTCCACGACAAAACCCGCCGCTTCCGCCATACGTTCCGCCTCCTCAGCGGTGCGGAATTCATAGATGTGGTCCGGTTGTGCCGCGGTCAGGGCTAGCGTGACAAAGGCCCGGCCACCCTTGGTGAGTTGGCCGGCGAGCGACCGGAGAAAAGCCCCTGGATCCTCCAAGTGTTCCAGCATGAAGCAGCAAACTGCATGCTGGAAGGTACCAGCCCGTTCTGTCGCCATGGCATCACCACAGCGATAGCTGCACCGGTCCGCTGCACCTGCAGCCTCGGCCAAAGCCGGCGCGAACTCCAAAAAGGTGGGAGAGATATCCAATCCTTCCAAACGCATGCAGGGATGACGATGGACGGCCAACAGGCCCCAGATGCCGTGACCCGGCGCGATCTCGAGCAGATCGCCGTGGTCCAACCCATCCACAAAGTGTGTGACGTAGAATTTCATCAGTTCAACGTAATGGCTCCAGCAGAACAGGATGGCGTAGACACCCCAGTAGTAGTGGACCATGTAGTCGCGGCGTTGATAGATATGGCGATTGCATTCCTCGAAACTCTTCGCCTCATAGCGGCCGGTTCTCTCGTAGCGGACCTGAGCTCGATTCACTTCCAAGGTGAAGAAGGCATAGCCATCGCATATCCTGACCAGCGCATTCCGGCCAAAAGCCCGATCCATCCATCCCAACGTGAGTTCGAAGTAGTGGTTCACCAGCGTCCGGTCGACGGCATACGCCTCGCGAATACCTGTGACCATGATCGGGTAGCGTTCCTCCATCAGGGCATGGAAGCTGGTCATGAGCGGGGGCATCTTCACAGAGGGGTTCATGGCGTCAGAATTCGGGGTACTTGAATGTGTCGTGAAACACAGCGAGCAGGACGACGTCGACGTACTGCCCGTTCTTGAATATGTGATGCCGCTGCACACCCTCGACTTCAAAGTTCAGCATGCGCTTCAAGGCCGCAGCCCCGTCAGGATGGAAGGTGCCGCCATAGACCTTGTGGAGGTTCAGCGTTTCAAAAGCATGCCGGATCATGATGGACCACGACTCCCAGAATAGAAACGGCCGGCTTCCGGTCACCCGTTGATCCTGAAAGCCTGCGATCTCGGCCCGGCGATGCAGTAAATCGATATCCTGCAGCGATACAAACCCGCACAGACAGTCGGGGCTCTGCTTGTCGAGGATGCCCAACTGGATCTTGGTCGGCGTGATGGCGGTACGTAAGTACTCGCGCTGCCGCTCCATGGTATTCGGGTAGTAGTGGTGCTGGTTGAAACGGCACAATTCGGCGTCGTTGAACCAACCAACCCAATCGCTATGAAGCACGTCATCCTCGGTCAGGACCTTCAATATGACGTGCTTGCCCTCGTAAAACACCAGTCTTGGATCAGGTCCGGCTGTTGTCACGGGTCCTCCTTCACGCTGCGCATCGTTTCGAACAAAGCGAACGGGCCTCAAACGCGGTTCGCGGTAACCGGGGAGAGGCATCAAATCAACGGGACACGGTCGACAGTCCCTTCAATTCGTCCCGGGATGCAACTGTAGATGGTCCTTCCGATGACAAGTCCGACGACCAGGGCCGCACCCAACGCCCTCCAGATCGTGGAGGCGAGGTCCAGAGATGCCAATTCTGCGGCCGGAGTGGGGATTTCCGCCGCGGCCACGGCATATCCCTGCCCGTGCAGGCTGGCGACAAGTCGCCGGTAATAGCTGACAAGAAATAGGGCTTCCCGCACTTCCGGATAGCCCAACCCCCGCTGCATCGATGACGCGGTCGTCGCCAAACATCTTCCGCGCCTTCCACAGAAGATCCAACCGAAGCGGGAGCACCGAGCGGTCTCCCACCAGTGCGAGATCTCCCTCCTGAACGACAATGAATATCCCTTGGTTCATCGCGAAGCCGGAACACCCTCGGCGGGCGGCGCGTCCGCATCGGCGACGAAGGTATGCATTTCCGATGCGGCGATTCCGAGTTCGCGCGACCACGTTGCGCGCTCTTTCCCATCCGGGTCGCGTGTGAATCCGAGCGAAGGGAATAATGACTGGACAACACCGTTCTTCTCCGTCGGCACGTACTCGCCCACGATGCGCCGGACGCCCGCCTCCCGCGCAACCCCAAGCGCCTTGCGCATCATGAAGTGTTCGAGCGTTCGCGCAAAGACGCGGCAACTCATCAACCAACTGTCGATGCGCATCGCATCGCCTTCCCGGATCAGGATCATCGACGCCACCAGCCCGTGGTCCGCAAAGCGATCGGTCAACCGGCATGCGAGGACCGTGACGTCTTCGCGCGACATCAAGGACCCGATGACCGTTTCGTCATAGCGCCTGGTCGTGAAATTGAACTGGTTGGTCTTCTTCTCCATCTGCGCAAGGCGCGCGGTATCGGCCGGTGAAGCGGGCTTGCAGACAGCCTTCATCGCCAGGTGTTCCAGATAGTCCCCGACGCTGGCCGACAGCGATCGCATGTCTTCGGCTGCCTTCCGTCCCGCATAAGACGACGCCCGCAGGCGGTCCTCGGCCGAGACTTTGACCATGTCAAAGAGATGAGCATCGTCGATTGTCCACACCAGCATCGCCGGATCGGCCGGAGCCTGCAGCACATACACCTGCGGCAGGCGGGTCCGCACAAATTCGCATTCGGCCGGGTTGTCGTCGAAAAAGGCGACGTGGGAAAGATCGATATTCAACTCGCGCGCTATGGCCTCGATATTGCCCGGCTTGTCGTCCCAGTTGCAGCGAAAAGCGGCGATGTCCTCGAGGTGGAGCGGCATGTGGGGATGCTTCTCAAAGACCTCGCGCGCGCTCCGCTCGTCATTCTTGCTGCAAACGGCCAGGATGACTCCACGTCGCTTCAAGCCAAGCAGGTACGCGCAAAAAGCGTGATGGGCCTCGCCCGCCGGCGTGTCGGGACCCAGCAGAATGCCTTCCATGCCATCATCGCCCACCACGCCACCCCATAGCGTGTTGTCGAGATCCACGATCAGGCATTTTCGGCTGCGTCCCCACAGCGCACGGAACAGGCCGAGGAAAGCAGAGCCATACGCGGTAATGGCGCGGGGCGAGACGCCGAACTTCCCGTGGTAGTACAGGCGAAGATCCGTCCAGTTCCTGTGACCCACCTGGGCGGCCAGTGCGGCGACATCCAGCCAGTAGACATAGGATGGCGCCGCGCGCCGGAGGCTCACGTTGAGGTCGGCCACCATACGGTCCGGCGCATCGTCAAGATCGAGCTCCCCCGGCCCGACCCAGGACAACGCCGGAGGCTCGAATGTGTGCTGCACGATCGGGCACTTCAATCTCCCATGGAGTGTCTCCCAGCATGGCTTATTCACGAACGGGTTTTGAACGTGGGGTAACGTGCTGTGATGAAACGCATTGCGGGCGATGCGTGTTCGGCGCCCATAGCGGATTGGAAATCGGTCATGGTGGCATGCTTCCGTTTCGCGTCGCGCGATCGC
>JAZDKY010000061.1:0-6756 GCA_043802525.1 bacterium | reverse complement strand
GATCTCCATCAATTACTACGACGCGTGGACGCCGCATCCGGTCAGTCTGAAAGCGTGGGAGCAGTGGGCGGGAAAGCCGCTGATGATCACCGAATTCTACGTGAAGGGCGCGGACTCCGGCCTGCCGAACAAGTCGGGCGTTGGGTGGATCGTGAAAACCCAGAACGACCGGGGGCTGTTCTACCAGAATTTTACGCTCGGTCTTTTGGAATCCGGCGTCTGCGTCGGCTGGCATTGGTTCAAATACATGGACAACGATCCCTCGGACCGCTCGGCAGACCCCTCCAACCGCGATTCGAACAAGGGGATCGTCACGAGCCGGTACGTGGAATACGCCCCGCTGCTGGACCGGATGGCCGAGCTCAATATGCAGGTGTACGACCTGGCGGACTACCTCGACAAGCAGCGGTAAGGTTCCACGCGGCGGATTTTGCAGGGGCTTATCCCAGCCGTTGAATTTCCAAGGCCAGCAGGCAGAGGTCGTCTTCGAAATCCTCGCGCGAGGAAAACTTCTGTGCATCGCCCATGATCTCTCTGAGCAGTTCCGCCGCCGGCCGTGTGATGTTCTCGGTGAGGCAGGCCGGCATTCGCGTGGCGTCGTAGAAACGCCGTTGCGGGTCCATCACGTCCGACAGGCCGTCCGTGTAGAGCAGAAGAAGGTCCTTCGGTTCAACATGGAACTTGAGGCTGCGATACTCGTGCGTCGGATAGAGCCCAAGTCCGGGGCCCTGTATTTCCTTTGAGAAACCCAGCAGTGTCACTGTGTTGTTGTTTCGCCGCAGGCGGAACGGCGACGGATGGCCCGCACTGGAACAGAGGGCCTGGCCGCTCTTGGTGTCGATCACCAGGTACAACGCCGTGGCCAGCATCATGCCGACGGTCTGGGTGAAAACACTCGAGTAGGCCCGGTTAAGCTGCGTGAAGAAATCGGCCGGGTCCGAGGCGGCCGCGCTCAACTGCTCGATCAATCCGCGGATGGTGGCAACGATGAGTGCCGCGCGGACACCGTGGCCCGTCACATCGGCGATGAGCACTCCGGCCTTCGTGTCGGAGATGGGGATGATGTCGAAGAAGTCGCCCCCCACAATCCCGCTGGGGTGGTACAGATGGCTGAACGTGAGCGCGGCTCGCTCCGGCGACGCGCCGCGGGGGAAGCAGAGATACTCCTGCGGGAGGGAGGCCAGCTGCACCTCGCGCGCCATGCGCAGGTCGTCTTCCATCTCCGCGTTTCTCTGCCGCAGCTTCTCCGCGTAGTCTTCCAGCACAGCCTGGGCCCGCTTCAGGGAGCTGATGTCGAGAAGGGACAGCACCATGCCGGAGAGGGCACCTTCGGGGTTGACGTTGGGGACCACGGAAACCTGGGCGAAAAACCCGCCGCCGTCCTTGCGTTTCATGATTACTTCGCGGCTCCAGGTTTCGCCGCCCTTCACCGCAGTGGCCATCTCGTCGGCGTCGCGGGGCTCCGCCAGGAAGTACCGGATGTTGGAGCCTAGGATCTCGTGTTCCTCCAGCGCCCAGAGTTTCATCATGGCCGGGTTGCAGTACTGCAGGTTGCCCTTCGTATCTGCGATTGCAATTCCACTGCCCGAGCTGCGGATCGCGGTGGCGCTGGTTCGCAGCTGCTCCTCCGCCTCCTTCCGCAGGGTGACGTTGCGGACGAAGAAGCTCAGGCAGTCGTTGGACGAGAGGCGAAGCCGGTTTACCGAAATTTCCGAGGGAAAGAACGAGCCGTCCTTCCGGTTGCAGCAGGCTTGGATCAGAACGAAGCGGTCGCTCTGAAGGGTTTTGGAGATGGTGGTCAACAGCTCTTCCGTGGCGCCGGAAATGATCTGGAGGACGTTGAGGCCCGTGAGCTCTTCGGCCGCGAAGCCGAAGAACTGAATGGCCCGCGTGTTCACGTTCACGATCTGCCCGCGCGGGTCGGTGATGAGCACGGCGTCGTAAATATTCTGGAGCAGCGCCTGGAAGTCGGTGGCGCCGGCAGGCGCGTGGCCGTCCCCGGAGTGAATGATCCGAATGATCTTCTTCGCGCCCGCTTTTTTCCCGGCCTCATCCTCCTGGTTGAGCTCGGGCGGGATTTCGATGCGCATCGTCGCGCTGAAAAGACTTTCTTCCGGTTTCGCCATGGGTTCGCTTCCCGTAGTTAATGTTGCACAATAGCTAATAGTACCCGGCATGCAAAGACCGCGTATAGCGCTGGGGAATTGCGGATTTGCGATTGCGGATTTCGGATTTGGCCTAGTAGTTCTTCAGCCGAAGAACAAAGGCGGAACGGTGGCAGGCAGCAGGGGAAAATCGTCAAGGAGTGCTTGTTCTTCACGGGTATCGTCTACACGGAAGCCGGCCCCCTCCGCGACCTGCCCTCTTTGGCTTGGCGCCCCGTTCGGGTCCCCCAATCCGAAATCCGCAATTAGGGGGGCGCGGAAGTGCCTGGACTATTCAGTGTTCGCGAGTTGCGACTGGGCCGACGGCCCGAAAGCAAAGCTTCTACTCGTGCACACGAACCCGGTACTGGCGGCTCGCCGAGCTGACCATGTTCGTCCACGAGTTGACCGGCGCGATCAGGTTGTTGGTCAGCACCTGCCAGCCCGATGCCAGGTTCGTGGAGGGAGGCCTCGACGGCGTAAACGTGTCCGCTGACAGCGTTCCAACGGATGATTATTCTAACAAACGGAACGAACTGCAGGATTCCGTCGGCTCTCATGCCTCCGTTCGGCGATAGGCGGCCGCGACGGCTGCCGTGTCGCTGTACTCACGGAAGCTCGAGACCCTGTCTCCCTCGAACATGAAGATATGTACCCATTCGGAGTCGTACATTTTTCCCGTCGTCTTGACGCGCGCGCGATGGTGTCCAACGACAATGACGTGATCGCCTTCGGCAATGAACTCTCGGGGGGAGAACTCGATCACGGTTTCGTGCCGGTCCAAGTCGGCGAAAAATTGTCTGACCGCCGCGCCGCCGTGGCGTTTTCCGACATACGGCACCATGTCGGCCTGGCCGGCCACCCACCAATCCACGGTGGGCGTTAGCTCGCCAAGAATCCTCGGGATGTTGCCCTGTTTGAAGGCTTCGTACGAGTCCTTGACCTTCTGCATCTTCATTTGTTCGTTCATGTTGGCGTTCTCCCGACCCCCTGTGTGGATCCATCGGGAAGATTACGATGAATTCCAGCAATCACAAGGGGATTGCTGAACGCGTTCCGGCGCGCGGGCTAATCCGGCGGGATGAGTCCGGATGTTTGTGGAGGCGCCGACGGCGCGCCAGCGGATGATTTTTCCGAGGGCTTGCCCGCGTAGTTACCGTCGCGATACGGTATTCGTCGACTTGGATTTTGTGACGGTGGTCGCGGGCTCAACGTAAAACGGCATGTTGGCGCTGCTCGCGTTCCCGCGACCGTCATACGCATATACAAACACACGATATGCGCCGGCCGTCGTTGGCGTCACGATCTTTGCTTTCCTCAGGGTCTCGTCCGTGATCCGTCCCGCGATCGGTTTCAGATCGGTGGACGTGAAGCCGTCGGCCCCCTTCTTTTTGATCTCCGCCATCAGGATCCACTGGTACCGAAGCGGGTCGCCGTCCGGGTCGCCGGCGTCGACATCCAGGGTGTACGGCTTGTTCGGCCCGACTTTCTGCCGGTCCAGCGAAGATCCCACCCAGCGGATCTGGGGACAGCGGTTGGTCGGATCGCGACTGCTCCAGGCGCGCCACATCGTGTCCGCGGTATTCAAGCGCGAGCCGTCGGGCAGGTGCATGCTGTACCACGTGGGCGTGCCTTCGAACTTGTAGTCCCAGCTGAACACGAAGGAGCCAAGACACCAGTTCTCCTGGCTACTGATGCTCTTGTTGTAGGATTCCAGATAGAAGGCGGCCTTATCCAGCGGCATCTGCTCAACCTCCGAGTTCCACGCCGTCTTGGGCACCTCCCATTGGCCTCTCGGGCCGAATTCCATGATCATGTAGGGCCGGGTCCAGCCCACGTTCTTCAGCCGGTCGGCCATGGTGGCGAGGCCGCCGTAGCTGTTCACGCCGAAGATGTCGAGCTCGGGGCAGTATTGCGCGGCGAGCGCGGCCTTGACGTTGTTGTAGCCCAGGTCGGCAAACGCCGTGGTCGTGGGATGGTTGCGATCCTCATCGTGAACCATGCGCGCCACGTCGTTGATGGCCTTGTACACGGCTACGTTCGTGCCCGCGCCCGACTCTACCTCGATGCCGCAGCACCACATGAGCAGGGCCGGATGGTTTCGGTATCGCCGCACGGCGCTCCGCAGTTTCTGGAGCTGGGAAGCGACGGCTTCCGGGTCGGAGTAGTTGAACTTGTGCCGCTCCTGCTTCATCCACAGGCCGATGCATACCTTGAGCCCGTACTTGTTAGCCTCGTCGAGTACGGGAGTGACGAAGTCGGTGCTCCACGTGCGAATGGTGTTGGCGCCGGCCGCCTTGAGCTCGGGAAGGTGCTTCCTGCCGCCGGCCCCCTTGACGAAGTACGGCTGCCGGTCGACCACCAGCTGCCAGCCGCCGCCGACCCCGGTCTTCTCGATCGTGACGCGCGCGGGCTTGCCGATGATCACGGCGCCGCCTTCCGGCTCCTCCGCCGGCGTCCTGAGTTCCGTGTGATCCGGCGGCTGTGCTACGTCGGCTGCCGGCGTCGCAAGCGGCGCTCTCGTCGCCTCCACCAGGAACGGTATGTTCGCGCTCGACACGTGGCCTTTATTGTCGCGCACGTAGGCAAACAGCCGGTACGGGCCCGCCTCCGAAGGGATCATGAACGTGATTTTCGGCACCGCCTGCGTGGGGAGTGCATCGGCAACTTCGCTGAATTCGGCCGGCAACTGTCCGTCGTCGCCGCTGCCCTTGATTTCCTTCGCCAGCAGCCACGTGTAAGTGAGCGGGTCGCCGTCCGGGTCCGCGGCAACCACCTGCGCGCTCGCGAGAAGGCCGGGCAAGACCAGCCGCGCGTTCGCCGCGGACGTCAGGACCGTGATGACGGGACAGCGGTTGCTCGGATACTTCCCGGTCCACGCGAACGTCATTACATCCACGAGTTCGGCCCGTGCGCCGTCCGCGTGGTGCAGGCTGTACCAGGTCGGCGTGACCAGCGGGCTGGGATCCCAGTTGTAGATGATCGACCCGAGGCACAAGCTTACCGCCGCGGGCATTGTGTTGGTGAAGAAATTCAGGCACTGGACGACCTTGTTGGCGGGAATCGGCTCCAAGGGCGAGCCCCACGACGCGTGGTCGACGGCGTTGGGATGAGGAATGCCGGCTCTCAGGATCACAAAAGGTTTGTACCAGCCTAAACCGTCCAGCACCTCGACGAGATTCGTGATGCCGCGGCCCGGTGTCCAGCCCAGCACATCGACCTCGGGGCAGTGGGCGGCGGACAGCTTTGCCTTGGGGTCCTGCAGATTCAGCAGGCCGACGTCGCTGATGACAGTGTGATTCGGGTCTTCCTGATGCAGCATCCGGGCGAGCTCGTTTACGGCGTGATAGGCCACAGTGTTTTGGCGTTCCGCGCCGGCGATACGGCTCGTGATGATCCAGGCGATCAGGCGCGGGTGCGTTTTAAGACGTTGGATGTGGGGGCGTATTTTTTCGATGGCCGCCGCAACAGCCTGCGTGCTTGAGTAAATCATTCCGCTGTCCGGTTCGAGACGGACGACGACCGCGCCCATGATGCCTGCGTCTTTCGCATGGTTCAGCACGCCGTCCGCGGTTTCAAGATCGGGCGCCACGACGCAGTTGGCGCCGGCCGCCGCCAGGTCTTTCAGACGATGGGTCGCGAACGCGCCTTTTATAAGGTAGGGGGAGTAGTTCACAAGAAACTGGTACCGGGTGCCCGACATCTGAATCATGGTTTTGGACGGCGCGGCTGCAAGCGGGTTTGTCGATTCTTCAGCCGCGGCGGACAAAGCCACAGCTATCAACGCCGCAGCCATCATAACTTGGAGTTTCATGTTCTCGTTCCCTCCCTGTCTCTACCCCTGCTTGGGCGCGTTCCCATCAGGCCTCTTTATCCTGTTTCGAAGTTGCATGTCGAGCCTGCAGTTCGCCGACTCGGCGCATTATTTCAGGATTTCGCGGAGCACGCGGCTCTGGGTGGACTCGAAGGGAAAACCCAGTAGCGCTGCGATCGTCGGGGCAACATCCGTCACGCGGATGGTGTCCAGCACGACCCCTTGGCGAATGCCGCGGCCGAAGGCGATGAAGCCGGTGAACATCTCGGGCTTGGTCGGCAAATACCCGTGGTTGCCGCGGAGGTTGGCGCGCCGGCTCCAGTTCCCGGTGCCGATGGAACCCGAAAACATGATGCCGGGTTCTCCTTCGAGATAAAATGCCGCATCGGCCGGTCCCCCCAGACGTGCCAGTGCGGAGCGGTCAATCAGGCTGTACATGGGTTTGCCCGATGCATCGAGGCGGTGCTTCTCAAACACGGTGTAGATCCGTCGAAGCGCTGCGGCGTCGTTGCGGTCTCTGAGGTAAACGGCCGCCGATCCGCCGGTGTTTTGGACGATGGCTTCCCATGATTCGATTTGCCCGCTGCGCTCCTGAAGCAGCCCCTCCCGCTCAAGAAGCATGTTGGGTGCCAGGCTGGTCTGCACTTCGCTCGATCCATGGTCGCCCACGATGATGAACGTGGTCCGGTCGTAAATCCCCGTCGCGCGCGTTGCGCTGATGATCTCGCGGATGTGGCCGTCGATGCGCTCCATCACGTCCTTGAGGATCGGCGAGTTCCGGCCCTCGACATGCTCGTT
>JAZDKY010000060.1:0-10404 GCA_043802525.1 bacterium | reverse complement strand
TCCACCGTGATCGTCTGCGGACTGTTCGACGCAGCCGCATCGGTAATCGAAATCGTCGCGTTGTACGTTCCGGCCGTCATGCCCCCGATGTTGTAGGTGACGGTATGCTGCTGCCCGACCCCAGCGCCCAAGCTGCCCGACACCGGGCTGACCGTCAGCCACGTCGCGTTCGTCGAGATCGCGTACGACAGCGTCCCGTTGCCCACGTTCGTGACCCCGAAGGTGTCATTGAGCGAGATCTCGTTGACGATCCCCGTGGGATTGAGCGCCGTCGGGCTGCGCCCGATCCCCGCTACGGTACCCGTCCCCTGGATGGTGAAATTGAACGGGTTCACGTCCGTGTCGCTGTTGCCGAAACTCAATTCCGCCGTCCGCGTCCCCACCGCGGACGGGTCGAACTGCACCTGGAAGGTCGTGCTGTTGCTCGACGCCACCGGCGACGAAGGTTGCAGGGTCACGGCGAAATCCGCCGACTGCGCGCCGCTGATCGTCACGTTGCTGACCGTCAGTTCCGTCGCCCCCTGATTCGTGATCGTGTACGTGCGCGTCAGCGTTCCGCCGCTCACCGCCACATCGCCGAAGTCCGTGTGATCCACCAGACTCGGGGTGGCGTCGCCGTCGCCGATCTCCACGCCGTTCCCGCTGACCGCGAGCGCCGCCGCCAGCCCGGTCCCGCAGACCGACAACACAAACGGCGTGTTGGTCGAGGTATTGACGATGCTCACCGCCGCCGTAAACGTCCCCGCGGCGCTGGGCGCAAACCGCACCGCGAACGTCGATGAAGAGATTGCCGCCACGGTGGCCGGCATGTTCAACACCTCGAACGCGCTCGCGCCGGTCCCGTTGGTGGTCCAGGAGGAAATCGTCAACGTCCCACTGCCGAAGTTCGTAACCGTGAAGACATTGGTCACCGCCAGACTCCACAGATGACTTCCGAAATCCGTCCCCTTGGCCACGCTCGCGCCCTCGCTGTTGACCACCACCGCGCCGTTGGTTCCCAGCACCGTCATCTCCGGCGTGCCCACCTCTACTTCGCTGACCACCCGCACATCGTCTACGCAAACGCCGTACCCATATTTCGCCACCCCCTCAAAACAGACCTGATAGCTCGAACTCAGATTCGTCAACGTGAAAGTGCGCTCCGTCCAGTTCGGGATGTTATTGCTGTAAGACGCCAGGATGGTCCAGGCGCCCGTGGCATTCGTGCGATAGTAGACCCGCAGGTAGTCCTGGTCCGACGGCCAATAAGCCTGGGCATGCCAGAAGGTCATGGTGGCGCTGACGGCCAATGACAAATCGACCGTCGGAGAAATCATGCGCGTCGTGTTCGGCGTCGTACTGCCTATATAGAGCAAGGCATTGTTGGATCCGCTGTGCGCGCCCGCCGGTTGGCCCATATACCCGCCTGAGTACTGAATCCAATCGAGCGTTCCGCCGACAAACTCCTTGGTCCAACCCGACGGCGCGCCTCCGCTCCATGTACCCTCAAAGCCCTCGTTCAAGTTCGTCACCGCCAGCGCGTTCGGCGCATCCGGCTCATAGGACGTTAACAGGATCTGGATGTTGTCAGCGCCGAAAGATTCGCCGTTGCCGTAGTCGTTCGTGAAGCCGATCCGGATTGCCGTGTTGGAGAAGATGTATGCGGAGATGTCATAGTTCGTGGACAGGGTCGACACATCCGTCCCGCTGTTGCCCTCGATGCTGTCGATCTGTACCCACGTGGCGCCGCCGTTGCTTGACACCATGACACGCGCGTACTCGCCGGCGTCATACGCGTACCGTCGGTAGTCGAAGCTCAAGATGGCGTTGGTCGCGATGCCGAGCAGGTTGACCTGTCGCCAGGCGGATCGCGTGTAGCGGACGACCTGGATCGTGTTGGTACTCCAGAGGGCGGTGACCGTCAAGCTGCCGGCGCTTGCCCCATCCACCTCGCCGATCTCCTGCCAGTCATTGGCCCAATTGATGGTGCCGTTCTGGTTGGTGAACGCGATGGCGTTGAACTCATCGCGGACGGTGTTCGTGATGGTGCCCGCCTGCGCGACCGTTGACAGAAAAAGCCCCGCCAGAAAATATTTCAAGGCCCTGTTCATTCCGTCACCACTCACTATTCACCGCTCACCATTCACTCCTGCTCTTCCTGGATCCCCAGACGTAGGGCACATCTTGCAAAGGTCGCGGACAGGGACGTCTTCCCCTCGCGCCATCCCGGGTGACGGTTCGCCGCCGAAGCCATGACGCATTCCGACCTGCTTCCGGATATCGGCCCTGGTCCCGTCGTTGGACAGATCGAACGTCCCGGTGATGACGAACCCGCGAGCGGAGTCCGGGTTCTGCCGGACGACGGAGACATAAAGCACATCGAGGAACGGAAAGGGGGTACTGGGGGTACTGACCGGGAACACGTCATGAGCGGATAGGTATCCTTGCACTTAGGCGACAGTACAATCGGCGTGTCCCCGATGCCGTCACTGCCGGGCTGGTCCTGCGCCGGCCCGCTGAGCACATCCACGCCTGTATAGTCGTCCCAGTAGTTGCCTCCGGCAGGATAACCGTTGTCGAAGAAGTTCGTGTACCGGTCCTCAGGCACGTAGCCGTTGGTTGCGTTGCCGATGAAATCGTTGCCGTAGACCCTGTTGCTGTAGTTCAAGTACGAGTCGCTAGGATGCCGATTAATCTGCACGCCCTCGCCGTTGAGCGCAATCGTGTTCGCGCGGACCGTATTCCGCTGAGCCTTGACCGACAAGTTAACACCCCGGCCGTTGCCGACGATATTATTCGACTCAAAGGTGTTGAGGTAGCTCCCCATCCCCCCGACCCCAATGCCGTCTGCTGCATTGTAGGTGATCTCGCAGTTCCTGACCGCCCCCCCCGAAGCGGTATCTACGCTGATGCCACCACTATTGGAGTAGATCCCGCAGTTCTCGACCAGCCAGGGATTAATCCAGCCCAACTGGAGGGCCTGCGCGTTGTTGTAGAACGTCGAGTTCGCGACGCGGAGGTAGCTGCAGTTCGCGTACGCCTGCAGGGCGATGTAGTTGTCGTGAAAATCGCAATTGGTGATGGTGTTATAGGAGGACGACGTGTCGCTCAAACATAGGGCGTAAGAGGTGTTGGAGACGAAAACACAGTTGGCAAAGGTGTTGCTCTTCGCGGTCCTGGAGAAGGTGCCAAATGACGTTATGCCGCTCACGATCAGGTTACTGAACAGGCAATTGTCCGCATATGAAAGGGACAACCCGACGTAACTGTTCTTGATCGTGAAACCGGCGATCGTGATGCCGTCGGCAGTCAGCAGGAAGTTCGTGCCTGTGCCATCGGCGTCCACAATGGTGGTCGCCGGGTCGCTGCCGAGGATCTTAACAGATTTCGCTACGGAGACCCTTTCGGTGTACGTGCCCGGATTGACCTGGATGGTGTCGTTCGCTATCGCGGCGTCCACCGCGGCCTGGATGGTGCTGTAGGTGTCGGGTACGATACGGGTAGCGCCATCCGCCGTGGCCAGGAACGCGCCGACACACACGGCTGTCGTTCCGAAAAAGTTCTTCATGGCTGTGACTCCTTAACTTCTGCGTCTTTTCCCATTACGCCAGGTAACTGCACGTTATCGGTTGTGCAACCGTCACATCCGGTCTTGATTCACGCAGAGTTCCCACGGACGGCGCCTTTCGGCGATTTGAAGCCGACCGCGAGACCCTGTTCGTTTCTTCGTTCTGTTTCATGCGATAGGAATACCCGTTCACGTGAACGGACGTCAAACGAAGGGAACCAGTTGCATTCCAAAGAACGCCACCATCCCGCGGCAAACCGACACACGTCCTGACGGCTGACCCACCAAGCCCAGCTTGAAGTTTCAGATCACGGGAGCGATTCGTGGATAACCCCTGACGTCTTCGGTTGGTAAGCGCAGAAGGGCTCCTCGGCCAGGAAGTCACCGGTCACCGCATAAGCCCGCGCACGGGAACCGCCGCCACAGACCTCGCGGAATTCGCAAATACCGCACCGACCCTTGAGTCCCTGAAGGTCCCTCAGGTCCCTGAACACCGGCGAGTCGCGATAAATATCGATGATCGAACTCGTCCGCACGTTGCCGCACGTGATCGGCAGGAACCCGCTCGGCTGCACATCGCCAATGTGATCCACAAAGCAGAAACCGTTGCCCGAGTTCACAGGCTTGGACGACGCGCCGATTGCCGCCGCGCCTCTGTGAGGCGCGCCCGAGCGGCTCGCAGAGCCGCTGCTACACTGCGCCACAAACCTCTTGTAGTGCTGCCCCTCTGTGACCTTGACGATGAACGGCGCGCGTTGGGACAGCTTGTACAATTTGTCGAACAGGATCTCGAACTGCTCGGGCGTACAACATTGCAGATTGGACCCGCGCCCGGTCGGCACGAGGAAAAACACTTCCCAGAAAACAATGCCAAGGCTCTCAACGAGTGCGGCCATCTCATCAAACTCGTGAAAGTTCCACGCGCCGAAGCAGGAATTGACCTGGAGCGGAAGGCCGACGTCCCTCGCCCACGCCGCGCCCTGCATCGCCTTCGCGAAGGAACCTTCCACACGACGGAACGCGTCGTGCCGCGCGGCGTTCGGTCCGTCGAGACTCACCGCCATCTGGTCGAGTCCGGCGTCTTTGAGGGATTTCACACGCTCCAGCGTGAGGCGGTTGGTCGTCGCCGGGATCGAACCCGCGCGCAAGCCGACGCTCTTGGCATGGCGAATCAGGTCTTCCAAGTCATCGCGCTGCAGCGGATCGCCGCCCGTAAAAATCATCAGGGGCGTACCCATGGCCTTGACGTCATCAATCAGCTTCCGCCCCTCATCCGTCGTCAGCTCCCGAGGATCGCGGCGGTTTTCCGCCGAGGCGCGGCAGTGCTGGCAGGACAATTCGCAGGACCGCGTGGTTTCCCAGATGACCAGCAGGGGAGCCTTGGCAAAATCAATGTCCCATTTCATGGTGACATCAAGTTAGCACCGGTTGACGGGGATAGATATAGGTGATTCCCTTATAAACGTATCGGGCACCATCCGCTATCCGCGCCGCCTTGACACAGCGCATGCTCTGCGACCATCGTGACACACGTCATGAAGCTCGAAGGCGAGAATGTGCTGCTGCGGATTTTCCTGGATACCTTCCAGAAATGGCATCACCAGCCCCTGTACGAAGTGATCGTGGAGCGCGCGCGCAAGGAGAACCTGGCCGGCGCCACGGTGTTGGAAGGCATTGAAGGGTTTGGCCAGAGCGGGAGATTCCTGAAAGACAGCGCATGGCGGATCGCCAATGGCCGGGAAGTGATCGTCGAAATCGTGGACGCTCCGGAAAGAATTGACGCATTCCTCCAGGCGCTCGAGCCGATGCTCGCCAACGTGATCGTCACGACGGAGCGGGCACACGTCATTCATTACCGCCCCAAGGAGAAGAATCGCGCATGAAGACTCCACAGACGGGCACGCTCCTGCGCATTTTCATCGGCTCGTCCGATGAATGGAACGGCAAGCCGCTTTTCGAAGCGATTGTCCTCCGCGCCCGCGAAATGCACATCGCAGGGGCCACCGTACTTCGCGGCGTGATCGGGTTCGGGAAGCACTCGCGCATCCACACCGCGCACCTCGAATCGCTTTCCACCGATCTGCCGGTCGTGATCGAGATCGTCGATGACGAGGAAAAGATCCGGTCGTTCCTTCCGGTCGTGGACGAGATGGTTGCCGAGGGCCTCGTCACCATGGAGAAGGTCAACGTGATCAAATACACCGCGACGTTCGCATGAAAAAGGAGATGTCCCGGTTTTCGGACGGAATGGCAACGCGACGCCTTGGCGTGCGGCCGCCCCGCGCAACGCGGGGCACGCTTGCCGTTTATCCCGCTCGAAGCGGGGCCGCCTTGTCTGGCGCAGCAAGCTGCGCCACACCATGGCGCAGGCAAGCCTGCGCACTCCGCAACCACGATAAGACTCCGTCATGAAAGCCCTCGCTCCCTATCTGTGGATCGGACTCGGCGGATTCCTCGGCGCCAACGCGAGGTACCTCGTGAGCCGCCTCTGCGCCGACCTGTTTGGCGTGCGATTTCCGTGGGGCACGTTCGTCGTCAATGTCAGCGGCTCGTTCGTACTCGGGTTCCTGGTAACGCTGATTTCGCAACGGCTGGTCCCGCACGACGATCAATTACGGCTCGCGATCGGCGTGGGCTTCCTTGGCGCGTACACCACCTTCTCGACGTTCGAGTTCGAAACGCACGGCCTGCTGGGGAACGGCCAGTGGGCATTCGCGCTCGCCAACGTGATCGGCAGCGTGATCGTGGGCCTGCTGGCCTTGCGGCTGGGCGTCATCGTCGCGAGGCTTTAGGCCTAGTCCAAGGGTGTTTTGCTGAAGACCCCCGCGGCCGTGTGCCGCGGGTGAATCAGGTTGGCGGCTGCAGACCGACGCCCATCATCCCGCTGCTTGCCCGGGGACAGCGGCAACGTGGAAGTTACCCGACGGGCTTGCGGGTCTATCTTTTCAGCCGCGCGATGAACAGCACCGTGCTGTACGCAAAAGCCGCGGGTGGCCCGAAGACGGTCCAGAGCGCGCCCACGACGATGCTGCTCAGAAAATCGCCCGCGACGTAGATGCCCGCGACCACAAAGACAACGACCAGCAGCGGCAGGGTGATCGGAAGCAGAACGAGCAGCAGACCCATGGCCGCCGCGAGTCCGTACCCGCACGCCAGCAGTGCGCGCTTGTCGAAATGATCCGCCAGCCATCCGGCGACGAACGCGAAGCCTGCGTAGAAGATGTTGTGCAGCACATACAGCCCTATCGTGATGACGGCGGCACGCTCGGCGCCGAATGGCCCTACCCATGTTATTTCAATATATTTATTCCCACCCTCCCACCCTGTTGGTATAGTCCCTGCTCAGGATTTCCACAAAGAAGGAGTGCACACCATGAGAGGACTGAGTGCCATCGTTGCGTTTGCCTTGCTGACCCTCCCCGCCCTGGCTGCCGAGCGTACCCTGCTCGATGATGAAGACGTCTGGAAACTCTACACGGAGCCGTCTGTGCGCATCACCGACGTCAACGACAACTCCGCCACGCTTGGCGGCGTCGGCATCGGCGCCATCCTGAACGACCAGTTGAGCCTCGGCGTCGAGGTCAACGGTCTGATTAACGACATCAAGGTGGACGACAGCGGCGACACGATCGTCCGTTCGTTCGATTGGTGGTACGCGGGCGCGACGGTCGGCTACACGTTCTTCGCCTCCGACCTCATCCACGTGAGCATCAGCTCGCTCTTCGGCGGCGGCCAGATGCACACGCATCCGGATCCGGCCCTCCGCGAGGAGTCCGTCTCTTTCACCGTCATCGAGCCCCGCGCGATGGTCTTCGTGAACGTTTCCGAGACCGTGGAGTTCGGCGTGGGCGCCAGCTACCGCTACGTCAACGGGTTCGAACTCGATGGCGTGGACGACGACACGATCGACGACCTCGCGTGGGTCGCGAGTTTCCGCGTGACGGAGTTCTAGGCCCAAAACAAGCGCGTTATCCCGCTTTGAGACCCCCGCCA
Source organism: bacterium (assembly GCA_043802525.1). Taxonomy (GTDB): domain Bacteria; phylum Verrucomicrobiota; class Kiritimatiellia; order CAIVKH01; family CAIVKH01; genus JAZDKY01. The sequence continues at coordinate 2,864 of JAZDKY010000060.1, read as the reverse complement.
GCTTGTCTGGCGGGTGAATAAGGTTGTTGGCTGAGGCATTTCACTCGATTTCCGCCTGCGTGCGATTTGCGCCGTCCGTGCGCAGGTCGCAAGCAGGCGGCAGGCTGGTGCCGGTCTGCAGCCGCCAACCTGATTCTCCCGCAGCTTGTTTTTCTTTTTGAATACACCCCCACCCCTTCCCGTCGAAGGGTTGAAGATGCAGCCCATGTGGTATATACGATTGGGAAAGACCGTAGCCATTGCGGAGGATGCCACCATGAAAAAATCAGCCATCATCGCTCTCCTTCTCGCCGGACTCGTCCAGGTCGACGCCGCGCCGCTGCGCGTGGCGGTCCTGGATTTTGAGGACGCCACGGGCATGAAATCCGACGACCGCCTCGGCGGCGCCATCGCCCCCGGCGCGCTCGCCGACAAAGGCGTCTATGCCATCGGCAAGCAACTCGTGAACAAGGAAGGATTCGTGCTGATCGACCGGCGCGATTTCCTGGCGCAGATGGACCAGATCCGTAACCTCGACATGGACGCCCCTACGCCGGCCCGCCCGTCCTTTCTGCAGGCGGCCCAGGCGCTGCGCGCCGACGTCGTGCTGCGCGGGACCATCCTGAGCCTTTCGACCAGCAAGCAGCTCGTCAACCAGGGCGGCTACACGGCCGATAACTCTGTCATGACGCTGCGCGTTTCCGTCGAGGCGCTCGACGCCAAGGACGGCACGGTCATCGCAGTCGCCGACGGCGCGTCAAAATTCACCGTGCGCCAGACCGAGGCCCTCCAGACCGTCCTCAGCGAGGACGACGTGCTCGGCATGATGGACAGCGCGTTGGCCAAGGCCATCCCGCCGCTCGAGGAGGCGCTCCAGGCGCGCGTCGAGCAGTTGCAGGCGCGACCTACGGTGAAGCTGACCGTCAAGACGACGTCCGAGCCCGCCATGGTCGAGATCGACGGGCTGCTCATCGGCTCGACGCCGATCGAGAATTTCGAGCTCTACAAGGGTGACCACATCCTGAGCATCACGAAGCCCGGCTACCAGCAGATCACCAAGCGCGTCCTCTTCGAGAAGGACACGCTGGTCGAGGCGCCGATGCTGCGCGAGGACCTCACCGCCGAGGAAAAGAAACAGGTCCTCGACGGCGCACACATCGACGTGATCGACTCGTCCATGCCGGGGCTGATCATCAAGTCCGTGGAATAGTCCGTCGGAGCGTAGGGAGCGTTAGAGCGTTGGGAGCGTGCGGAAGAAACGCTCCACGCTCCAACGCTCCACGCTCTACGCTTCACGCTCCAACGCACACACGCTCCACGAAATGGAAACGGCCCTCCACGTTCTCGGCTACTCCCTCGTGGCCTTCCTCTGCCTCGCAGGCGCCTTGCTGTCCTGCCTTTCCATCTCCGGCACGTGGCTGGTCGTCCTCGCGACCATCATCGCGGCGTTCCTGAGCGGCAACGGGTTTCCCGGATTCTGGACGCCGGCCATCATGGCCTTCGTGTCCGCGCTTGTGGAGATCGCCGAATTCCTCGCTTCGTCGCGGGGCATCCAGAAACGCGGCGGCTCCGGCTGGGCGGGTCTTGCAGCCCTCGCGGGCGGCATCGCGGGCCTCTTCCTCGGCACGTTCATCCCGGTCCCGCTCGTCGGCAACCTGATCGGCATGCTCGCGGGCAGTTTCGCGTGCGCGTACGCCGTGGAGCGTTACCGGCTGGAACACCACGGACAGGCCATGCATATCGCCTTCGGCGCGGTGATGGCGAGGCTCTTGATTTTACTGCTGAAAATTGGCGTCACCCTCGGCATGATCGGCTGGCTGGCGATCGGCCTGCTCGCCGGCGCGGGATGAAACCAAGATGAACGAAGCCAAAACAAACCCCCAGCCCTCGCCTCCGCCCCGGACCGCGGCGACAACCGGCTACGCAACCGCCAGCCTCGTACTCGGCGTCCTCTCCGTGCTGATGAGTTTCTTTCTCATCGGCGGCGTCCTGGGTTTCATCGGCATCACTCTCGGCGTCCACTTCCTGCGGCGCGGCACGCCGCCCCGCACGATGGCCGGATGGGGCGTAGGCCTCTGTATCGCAGGTATCGTCATGACCCTCTCCGTGAGCTACGTCTACTACCGTGGCGCAAGGATGCTGATCGAGAAATGGAGTTCGTCGTCCAGCGTCGACTCCGGCTTCCCGGCCTGGCGCGGAAAACCCGCGCCGGACATCTCGATCCAAACGCTCGAGGGACAGACCATGCAGCTCTCGAACCTGCGCGGAAAAAAAGTCGTGCTCGATTTCTGGGCGACCTGGTGCCCGCCCTGTCGCAAGGAGATCCCGCACTTCATCCAACTCGCGTCGGAGCATTCAAGGGACGAACTCGTCATCATCGGGATCAGCGACGAAGACGAGGATACCGTGCGGGCCTTCGCCGCCAACAACCACGTCAACTACACCTTCGCGACCGCGCAGGACCTGCCCGAGCCGTACAACCAGGTCACGGGCATCCCGACCACGTTCTTCATCGACCGCCAGGGCATCATCAAGAACACCGTCGTCGGCTACCACAGCTACGACGCGCTCAAGAAAGAAGCGTTGTCCGACGACTGGATCACGCCGTGACGCGGGTAGGGCGCTTTCGACGAAAGCGCCGCGGCTTGGTGAAACAATTCAAGCCGAACCACTACCCGTAACGCCACGCCATTGATTTGACGCCCGGAATCTGTTTGTATTGCCGCGCGAGTCTCCACCCATGATCAACGGCGGCGCAGATTTCCAGGCATTGGTAACGTCGCATTTCCCGGCGCCGACAACCTTGGAGTGCGCAGGCTTGCCTGCGCCCTGTTGCGCGAATCTTGATTCGCGCAGACAAGGCGGCGGCAAGCCGCCGCACTCCA
>JAZDKY010000059.1:0-35911 GCA_043802525.1 bacterium | reverse complement strand
CTTCGTGTTCTCGGTGCCGTACTCGGGCTCGGCGGAGAACTACGTGGTGGAGCCTGGCGAGGCGATTATCGTGGTGAGGAAGCGGGGTCCGAGCCTGACGTGGACCAACACGCTCTACTACACGGTCCCCGGCAAGAACATTAATCCGTAGCCCCGAGCGCGCTTCGCGCCTCGGGACTGTTGCATTCGCTTCGCGAAAGCGGGAATGCGGACCCGCCTTCGGCCATTATTGATCGGCGACTTCTTCTTGTGCCTTTTCGTGGCCAATCCGTCTGCATCGTTACGGCTTAGGTTGATGCGTATGACCATCGGCGGAAACGCGAATGGCCTGCCCACAGATCTCCACAACTCTTCACAAATGATCTGTGTTTGTCTGTGCGCATCTGTGGGTTCCTTTGTTTTCCTGTGTCTGGCGTGTTTCGCAGGCACGAACTCAGCATGGCTGCACAGCGGGGCCGGTTCGGGGTATCCTTTGCTCTGCTGATAGTTGTGGAGACGGTCGACGCATGTGAGGGAAAACAAGTTTGTGAGAACCGGGATAGATGGCTTATTGCCTGGTGGCGAGGGGTGCCGTGTGGGGGTGTGTGCTTTCCGCATATGTTTTGTTCTAATTCTAAGCTCTGCCGCGGCATGGGCAGAGGAAAGATATGTCTCGCTGTCGGGCGCCCATGAGGCGCCGTTCACCAACTGGGTTACAGCGGCGACGGACATCCAGGCGGCGATCGATGTGTCGTTGGACGGCGACATAGTCTGGGTGACCAACGGCGTGTACGACACGGGTGGCGTGGCGGGATATCCGGCGGTCACGGACCTGTTGACCAACCGTGTGGCGATCCACAAGCCGATCACGGTGCGGAGCGTCAACGGGCCGGCGGTGACCGTGATCAAGGGGGCTTGGGATCCGGCGACGACCAACGGTGATGCGGCGGTGCGGTGTGTCTACGTGACCAACGGCGCATCGCTCCTTGGATTCACGCTGACCAACGGGGCGACGAGGACAGAGGGATCGGACGAGGATCAGAGTGGTGGTGGGGTGTGGTGCGAGGGCTCGGAGGGGGTGGGCTTCAACTGCATCATCGTGGGGAACTCGGCAGGCATAATGGGTGGTGGTGCGTATGGCGCCACGCTCCAGAACTGCACACTGACCGGCAACTCGGCAACGTATGACGGCGGCGGTGTGTACTACGGCACGCTGTACAACTGCACGCTCTCAGGCAACGCGGCCGGTTACGGCGGCGGAGTGTCGGACAGCACACTGAACAACTGCACGCTGACCGGTAACTCGGCGAGTTATGATGGCGGCGGGGCGTGCTTTGGCACGCTGAACAACTGCACACTCTCCGGCAACGCGGCCGGCGGCGCCGGCGGCGGGGCGTGCTACAGCGAACTGTACAACGGTCTGGTATACTATAACGAAGCGCCCGACGGGCCCAATCATAAGGACAGTGACGTATTCAATTGCTGCACCGTGCCGGATCCCGGCGGGGTGGGCAACATCACGAACGCGCCCGGCATCGTCAGTGTGGGGAATCCCCGGCTCCTGGAGGGCTCCGCCTGCCTGAACGCGGGGAGCAACGATTTTGTGTCATGGGCGTTGGACCGGGATGATGAACCGCGAACGAATGGGGCGGCGGTGGATATCGGCAGCGACGAATACTGGGCCTCGGGGATCACGGGCACGCTGACGGCGGGAATCCTGGTGGACTGCACGAACGTGGCGACCGGGGTCGCGGTGGAGTTTCAAACGGATATGGAGGGGCGGGCACAAGGTTATACCTGGTCGTTCGGAGACGGTGGGTATGCGACGAACGAGTGCCTGGTCCTGCACGCGTTTGCGACGGCGGGGGTATATGACGTGGTCCTGGAGGTTTCGAACTACGCGGTCCGTGTTACGGCGACGGTGCAGGTGGTGGTGTTCCTGGAATCCCCGACGCATTACGTGGCGCCGGGGGGCGGACATATGGCGCCGTTCACGAACTGGGTGACGGCGGCGACGAACATCCAGGCAGCGATCGACGTATCGTCTGCCGGCGACACGGTGTGGGTGACCAACGGGGTGTACGACACGGGGGGCGTGGCGGGCTATCCCGCGGTCACGAATCTTCTGACAAACCGCGTCGCCGTTCACAAGGCGATCACGGTGCGGAGCGTCAACGGGCCCGCGGTCACGGTGATCAGAGGGGCATGGGATCCGGCGACGACCAACGGCGATGCGGCGGTGCGGTGCGTCTATATGACGAATGGCGCCAGCCTTATCGGATTGACGCTTACGAATGGTGCGACACGCTCGTCGGGGGATATCTATCGGGAGCGCAGTGGCGGTGGATTGTGGTGTGAGAGCGTGGATGCGGTGGTTTCCAACTGCGTCATCGCGGGCAACGCGGCAGGCGCTTTCGGCGGCGGCACGTTTGCAGGCACGCTGTACGACTGCACGCTTGTCGGCAACTCGGCGTTCAACTGGGGCGGTGGGGCGGAAATCAGTACACTGTACGACTGCACACTTTCCGGCAACTCAGCGGAGTTTGGTGGTGGTGCAGACAACAGTACGCTGTATGACTGCACGCTCTCCAGCAACTCGGCGGGTGTGGGTGGTGGGGCGGATGACTGCACGCTGGCCAACTGTACGCTTTCCGGCAACGCGGCGGATTTTGGCGGCGGAGCAGATAACAGTGCGCTGTATGACTGCACGCTCTCCGGCAACCAGGCGACGAACTGGGGCGGTGGGGTGTTTAGAGCCATCCTGACCAACTGCACACTCTCTGCCAACGGTGCCAACTGGGGTGGTGGGGCGGAAACCAGTACCCTGTACAACTGCACGCTTTCCAGCAACACGGCGACGTATGGCGGTGGGGCCGATGAGAGTACGCTGTATGACTGCACGCTCATCGACAACTGGGCGTCCCAGTGGGGCGGTGGGGTGGTCTTCGGTACGCTGTACAACTGCACGTTTTCCGGCAACACGGCGGGCCTCGGGGGTGGTGGGGCGGAATACGCCACACTGAACAACTGCTCACTTTTCGGCAATTGGGCGGACGTGGGGGGCGGTGGGGCATCTGACGGCACGCTGAACAACTGCACGATCATGGACAACGCGGCGGGTGAGCAGGGCGGTGGGATTTGGGGTGGCACGCTCAATAATTGTATCGTGTACTACAACGATGCGCCCCGAGGTCTGAATTACACGTTGGGCGTTTTTGCGAACTCCTGCACGACGCCCGATCCCGGCGGTATAGACAACATAACCAACCAACCGAATCTCCTGAGCCTGCGGAATCCCCTTCTCCTCGAGGACTCGCCCTGCCGGAATGCGGGGGATAACGCGCATGTGTCCTGGGCGTTGGATCGGGATGACGAACCGCGAACGAACGGCGCGGTGGTGGATATCGGCAGCGACGAATACTGGGCCTCGGGAGTCACGGGCACGCTGACAGCGACGATCCTGGCGGACTATACGAACGTGGCGGCCGGGTACGCCGTGGCGTTTCAAACGGACATTGAGGGGTGGGCACGAGGGTATACCTGGTCATTCGGAGACGGCGGATATGCCACGAACGAGTGCCTGGTTCCGCACGCGTTTGCGACGGCGGGGGTGTATGACGTCGTGCTGGACGTGTCGAACTACACGGTCAGCGTTGCGGCGACGGTGACGGTGCAGGTGGTGTCGATGGAATCCGCGACGCACTATGTCGCGCCGGGGGGCGGGCATGTTGCGCCGTTCACGAACTGGGTGACGGCGGCGACGAATATTCAGGCGGCGGTGGAGGTGTGCATTGTCGGCGGCACGGTGTGGGTCAGCAACGGTGTGTATGAGACGGGGGGCGTGAAGGGGTACCCGGTGGAAATCGACCTGCTGACCAACCGGGTGGTGATCCACGAGCCGATCACGGTGCGCAGCGTCAACGGGCCGGAGGTTACGGTGATCAAGGGTGCCTGGGACCCCGCGACGACCAACGGCAATGCCGCGGTGCGTTGCGTCTACATGGCCAACGGCGCCGGCCTGATCGGGTTCACGCTGACCAACGGGCGACGCGCAGGTACGACCTCACGCTTCGGACCAAGAATGGAGGCGGCGTGTTGTGCGAGGGCGTCGGTGCGGTGATTTCCAACTGCATCATCACCGGCGCTTCGGCAGACGCGAATGGTGGTGGGGTCTCCGGAGGCACGCTGCACAACTGCACGCTTTCCGGCAACAGGGCGTATCGCGGCGGCGGAGCAAACAACGGCATACTGAACCACTGCGCGATCATGGGCAACGCGGCGGTTGATGACGGTGGCGGAACGTTCTACGGCACGTTGAACAAATGCACACTGTCCGGGAACTCGGCGAACGATGGCGGTGGGGCGAATCGCAGCACGCTGAATAACTGCACGCTGTCCGGGAACTCGGTGGTCACCAACGGCGGTGGGGCGTGTTTCGGCACACTGAACAACTGCACACTCTATGGCAACGCGGCGAACAGCGCGGGCGGTGGAGTGGCCGGCGGCACGCAAAACAACTGTGTTGTTTACTACAACACAGCACCCAGCGGGCCGAATTATGCCGTCGGCACGTATGTGACGAATTCCTGCACCACCCCCGATCCGGGCGGGGCGGGCAACATCACCAACGCGCCGTTGTTCGTGGACCTGATGGTGACGAACCTGCGGCTGCGGGCCGACTCGCCGTGCATCGACGCCGGACGCAACGAGGCCTGGATGACGGGGGCGTCGGACCTGGACGGCAACCCGCGGCTGTTCAACGGACGCGTGGACATGGGGGCCTACGAATACACCATCGCGAGCGACCTGCGCGCGCTTCTCGAGGGGCCGTATGACGCGGCGAGCAACGCGATGAGCGGGGCGCTGTCGATCCCAAGCCTGTCGCCCTACTGCGAGGATTCGCGGCTGGCGGAAACGATTCCCACCAATGCGGTGGACTGGGTGTTGGTGCAGTTGCTGGACACCAATCGGTACGCAGCCGTGGCGTCGTACAGCGTCTTCGTCCGCGAAGACGGCGTACTGTTGACCGACGAAGGAGTGGCGGGGCTGCGCATGGAGTGCACACCCAACCATTCCTACTATGTGGTGGTGAAACACCGGAACCATCTCTCGGCCATGTCGGCCGGGCCGGTGGCGTATGCCGATACGCTGGTCAGCTATGACTTCACGACGGACTCGAGTCAGTACCAAGGCGGAACCAACGGAGCGGTGGAACTGGAAGCCGGTGTGTGGGGGCTCCCGGCCGGTGATGCGGACGGGGAAGGGTGCGTCAGAAACGCCGATGCCACGATCGTGCAACAGCAAACCGGGCGTGCGGGCTACCTGCCGGGGGACATGAATTTGGACGGGACGGTCGATACGAACGATCAGGCGCTGGTGCTGAACCGGCTGGGGCGTGTGACTACCGCGACGAACGGCGCTGTGGCGCTGTGTCCGCAACTGGTGGTGAGCCCGTCGCGGAAGACCGTGGTGGCGGAGAACACGGTGACGTTGGGCGCGTCCGGCTCGACCAACACGATCACGTGGCTGGACCTGGAGGTTCCGAGCGGCGGGACGTCGACGACGCTGAACGCCACGTCGGTGCTGTACCAGGCGGGGACGACGTCGGACTGCGTGGACGTGATGGAGGCGTGGGACGGGGATGCGAGGTTCGGGCGCGCGTATATGAACGTGATCAGTCCGGAGGAGATCGCGAAGGCGGGCAAGGCGGTGATGATCGCGGGAACCAAGGGGGGCGACGACCCGTTGTGGCCCTCAACCGATTATCTCGCGAACAACGCGTACAACATTCTTCTCTACCGGGGCTACGGGAAGGAGAACGTGCAGTACCTGAGCCAGGACCCGTCCCGGGACATCGACGGGGACGGCGCGGCCGATGACATTGACCTGACCGCGACGATCGCGAACGCGCAGACGACCTTCACGAACTGGGTGGGGAACGCGAATAAACTGTTCGTGTACCTGGTGGACCACGGCGGGGATGCGGAGACGAACGGGTACTTCCGGCTGAACGGTTCCGAGACGTTGACGGGGCCGGTGCTGGACGGTTGGCTGGACGCGATCCAGGACGCGTACACGACGGAAGTGACGGTGGTGCTGGACTTCTGCAACGCGCAAGTGCTGGCCAATGAACTGACGTACACGGGCATAGCCAAACGAATCGTGATCGCGTCGTCGGGGACGAACGAGTCGGCGTATTTTCTGGCGAACGGGCTGGTGAGTTTTTCGGACGCGTTCTTCGGCGGGGTGCTGATGGGCCAGGATGTGTACACGGCCTACGAGCAGGCGCAGGAGGCGATGGGGACGTACCAGCAGGCGGCGTACGCGGATAACGGGAACGGGCAGGAAGGGACGAACGTGCTGTTGGGGTCGAGCTTCGTGGCGGGGAAGGATCTTCCGCAGATCGGGCTGGTGTGCGGGCGGCAGGCGCTGATCGGGGGGACGACGGCGGAGTTGTGGGCGCGGGACGTGGTGTCGGGGTATCCGGTCGAGCGGGTGTGGTGCCTGGTGGTGCCGCCGGGGCACAACCCGACGAACGGGGCGGACCCGGTGCAGAACATACCGGCGATCGAGCTGAGCTACTCGGCGGAGAACGGCCGTTACGAGGGGAGCCACAACGGGTTCACGGAGGAAGGGACGTACAAGATCATCTACTACGCACAGGATGTGTGGAACAGCGTATCGCTGCCGAAGCAAAGCTACGTGGAGCAGGTCGGGTATGACGAACGGATGATCGTGGTGGCGGGGGGACCGACGCAGTCGGAGAAGCGTGTGGCGATCGAGCACCTGGCGGATCTCGCCTATCGCACGGTGTGCGCGCGGGGCATGGCGACCAACCGTATCTATTATCTGAGCGAGACGCCGGGGACGAATGTGAACGCCTCCTGTACGCTATCGAACCTGGCGTATGCGATCACCAGTTGGGCCACCAATTCGGACAAGCTGACGGTGTACCTGGTGGGAGAAGGCAGCAACGCGCTATTCCGGTTGAACGATACGGAATCGCTGGTGGCGTCGCAACTGGCGAACTGGCTGAATGGGTACCAGGAAACGAACCAGCCGGCAAAGGGCGATGACAAGTTCGTACCCGGCGGGAAGCCCACCGTTCGTCACATCGTGGTGGTGCTGGACTTTGCGGGCTCGGGGGCGTTTGTGCCGTACCTGCAGTTGCCGTCGGAGCGGGAGCGGATCGTGGTGGCGAGTACGCGGTCGGGTGCGGGGTGTATGATGGAAGCGGACGGGCTGGTGAGCTTCTCTGAATATTTCCTGACGGAAATCTTCAGCGGCAAGACGATCGGGCAGGCGGAAACCAAGGCCCGGAAAGTGGTCCGGCGGGCGTCAGGCCTTCTGCGTCAACGTTCCGGGTTGGACGATAATGGGAACGGAATTCTGAACGAAAAGAATCAGGACGGGCTTATCGCCAATACGCGCTACATCGGCGCGGCGTTTGCGACGGGTGGCGAAGCGCCGAACATCGGGGAGGTGATTCCGCCGACGGTGCTGACCAATGAGACGAGCCTGACGATCTGGGCGGCTCAAGTCACCGACGCGGATGGGCTCTCGAATGTCTGGTGCGATATCACACCGCCGGAGTACGAGGAGACGGGGGACCTGGTGCGGGTGGATCTTACGTACAACCCGGCCAGCAACCGGTATGAAGCGCTGTACAGCGGTTTCACGAACAGGGGGAGTTATACGCTGACGTTCTGTGCGAAAGACAAGGCGGGCGATCTTTCCGCTGCGGTGCAGAATGCCGTGATCAAGCGGGACCGGTATGAAGTGGACGACAAGCACAAGCAGGCACACCCGTTCAACGTGGGTACGTTCGAGCAGCACACGTTCCATACGGCAGATGACCGGGACTGGGTGTGGTTCTATGCGCAGACCAACTACGCGTACGACATTGAGACGATTCATCTTGATACGAACGTGGACACGGTGTTGGACGTGTACTACCTGCAGCCGGACGGGACGCTGACGAACATCGACCATATCGATGACTTCGGGATGGACGAGGGAGAACTGACGGGGCTGAACTTCCCGCAGGAGGGGATGTATTTCGTCGAGGTCAGTCAATATGTGACGAACACGTGGGTGCCGGCCAGTTATGAACTGATTATCGACATCCCGGCGGGGGACGGGGTGCTGATCGTGATCGCGGCGATCTGGCCGACGACGAACGCATTGCCGACGGGATCGTTCGCGAGCCTGGACGGGGATTTGAAGTACTTCAACGGGCAGGTGTCGGTGAGTTATCCGTACGTGTCGGGGGGCACGCACCTGTTAGCGGTGTACTCGTCAGACCCGAACTACGTGCCGGTGGAGGATCCGAACTGGCCGGGCCAGGTGGGCAACCCGTGGAACGCGGCGTACGGGGACCCGAAGTACATCCAGGCACAGCAGGTGCGGATCGGGCAGATTGCGGGATCGGTGGGGTACTCGTTTATCGGGAAGATCCGTGCGGACGGGGAGGTGCGGGACTTGGATACGCATGCGCGGATCGGGGGTGTGGGAATCACGTTCCTGGCGGCGAGCGGGTACCTGACGAACTACGTGATGGACGGGGACCCGTTCTATGCGAACTACAAGACGCCGTGGCAGAGCCAGGGGAACGGGCTGTTCCCTGGGAACGTGTGGCTGCCGGCGCAGACGTTGCATGTGAAGCTGACGGCGAGCGGGTACCAGACGCTGCAAAGCAACAATGTGATTGTGAATCCTGCGCCTGGGGCAACGCCGAACCTGGGGACGAAGTACTTGGCGCCGGTGGACAGCGATGGGGACGGGATGCGGGACACGTGGGAGGAGCAGTACTTCGGGTCGCTCGGGCAGACGGGAGCGGGGGATGCGGACGGGGACGGGCAGAGCAACTGGCAGGAGTACAAGGTGGGGACGGGCCCGACGAACCCGAGCGATGCGTTGGACCAGCAGGGGTTGGAGGAGGCGGATGGGATGCTGACGATCCGGTGGCTGGTGGCGGAAGGGCGGCAGTACCGGGTGACGAGCAGCGGGACGGTGACGGGGACGTGGGAGGTGGTGGGAGGTCCGTGGGAGGCGGGGTGGGGTCAGACGCAGATGACCTGGGAGGCGTCGACCGGCACCGACACCCAACGTCTCTACCGTGTCGAAGCCCTCGTGCCGTAGCGGGAAACCCAGCCGTAACTATTCAGAAGACAACCACGGATGAACACGGACCGACACGGATTGAAGCGGCAATGCGCAACGATCGGGACGTGGTGAGTAATTAACCGAACGGTGACCAGATATTCTGAGTTATGGATTGTGGAACCCCTTCCTCATCCGTGTTTATCCGTGTGCATCCGTGGTTGAGAATCGGGCCAGTCGCGTCCCCGGCGATCATCGGTCCTGCTGTTCTGGATTTCCTCAGGCCGCGAAGATTTCCGGATCAACCGCAAAAAGACGCCCTTCGACAGGCTCCCTTCGACAAGCTCAGAGCAAGCAGGGCAGGCAGAAGGCGCAAGAAGAACTCACGCAAAGAACGCCGAGCCCACGGATTTCCACAAATCTGATGGAAACCACCGAATACACTGAAGAACACTGAAAACAGACTCGTGGAGCGTGAAGCGTTGGAGCGTAGTGAGCGTCAACGCTCCAACGCTCCTGACGCTTCACGGGGATATCCTTCGGGCACGGGCCTACGGCAATTCCACCCCGACGCGGTAGTGACGTACGCCGGAGGAGGATTCGCCGCCGGTGGTGGAGGGACCGAAATCGTCCACGAATGTGAAGGTCGCAGCCGTGGAGTTGGTCTCGGTCCATGAACCAACGCCGTTGTTCGTGTTCGCAAACCGCGCCCAGGTCATGCCATTCGAGAAAGCGCCGTCGGCAAAGAAGATGTTGTAGTGCCGTGCGGGCTGGGTCGGAATGGTGATCTGGCGGGCTGCGCTCAAGTCCTGGTTCATGACATGGAAGTACGACGCGTCGCTTGTCGGCAAGGTGCCGGCGATGAACTCGTCGGCGTTCGGGATCCCGTCGTCGTCAGGATCCGCGTCGGGCTGGTTGGTCAGCGTAAGGAACGACGACCACTCCCAGCCGTCGCCCATGCCGTCGCCATCCCAGTCGAACGGCACGACGACGAGGACATTGGATGTAACGATGCTGTTCGTGTCGCCCTGCTGGTCGTTGGCGGTAAAGGCGACCGTGCTGGTCGTGCCGGCGTCGCCCGCGCCCGGGGTCCACGAAAACGTGTTCGCGAAAAACGTGGAGCCGGTGGGAGCGCCCGGATTGGAGAGGTCAACGCAATCCGGGTCGAACTCGCTCACCGTGACAAGGAAACTGGTGGACGAGCCAACGGGCACCGCCACGGGCGCGGGGACTCCGAGCCCGGGCGCGCGGTTGGCTCGCGACAGGGTGCACAGGTTGAAGCTGTCCAGGTTCAGCCCTTCCGTTTCGGCGCTGCTGGACAAGACGATGGTATGAACGCCCGTGGCGAGGTTCCCGATGTACATCGGCGGCGCATTGGTGAAGAAATCGAAGGGAACGCCGCTGGACTGCGTGAGCCGCGCGTTATCCCATTTGGCTGCTTGGTTGCCGCCGATCGGCACCGCATCGCCGAATCCCACCAACGCTTTGACAATAGAAATGGCCGGATCGGCATTGGTCTGTGTCATCAGGCATCGAACCCATGCATTCCGGTTCGTGGCGAGGGCATCGTATATCGTGTTGGTGACGGCATACCGGTTGGTCGGTTCGTCAGGAGCCCAGAACTCCATCTTCATAAAGGTTTCGTGGGTCGACGATGTGAAGTTGCTGTCGAAAAATGCGCTGATGGAAAACGTGTAGACATTGCCCTGGGCATTGGTTACGGGCACGTCTTGGCCGAACCCCCCAAACTGGTACGTGCCCCAAGGAAAGAACGCCATTCCATTGGTTCCGGTCTGGCTGGCCCAGTCTTCCTGGCTGGCGTCGGCATATCGCCACCAGCCGGTGGCCGCCGCGCCGTGTGCGGCGCCGATCTCGAAGCCTTCGTTCTGAAGGGACAGCGGTTGGGTTTTCAGGGAGGGGAATTTCCCAGCGAGCGTGCCGTCGACCCGGATTTCCGTCCGGTTCGGTGCCCAGTCCTCGGCGTAACGGACCTCGGCGAAGACATCCGTGTAGGCGACCGGGAGGGTGATGCTGTACGTTCCGGTTGCGCCGTTTGAGGACATGACCGCGCTCTGGCCGCCGCTCGCGTGGGGGCTGTTCGTTACGGTAATGCCTGATGCGCTGTCGGTCGACTCGCATTCGCGCGAGAGGAAAACGTTGGTGGTCCATGCGCGCGTCGCGCCGGCGACCAGTTCGAATTGATCGAGGTCGACGCCCTGGGTCAGCGGACCGGTCACGATACGAAGGGTGTGGGTCCCTGGCGTGAGATCGCCGAGCCTCAGCGTCGGCAGGGTTTCAAAACTGTTCGAGCCCCCCGTATTCGCTGACCACGTTTCATCCTTCCACTGGCCGTCCACGTAGGCCGCGATCGTATTGCCGTTCACGTTCCCGTTGTCGCCGCCCTCCACGTCCGCATAGCGAAGGTACATTCTCACGTCGATCCGAAGTTCGGTCAGCGACAGGTTGTACGAAGCCTCGCCGCCTGCTGCGGACATGGCGAGCACCGACCCGGCCACGGCATTGCTGCGGGCGACCACCGTGTAATTGCTTCCGGCGTCCGGCGACTCGGCCTGGCGCGTAGCGAACGCCTGGCTGGGCTCGGTGACGTCGATCTCGTATTCGGGCGCATACGTGTTGTGGTACGAGGGAACCTTATGAAGGAAGCGCCACCAGGCGCCACCCAGGGCGGTCCATGGATCGAGGATGGGGAAGACGCCGTCCTCATTTTCAATGCGGTCGATGTCGGACTTGCCGTCGTGCACCCACATCGACCGTAATCGCGCAAAACTTTGTGTTGCCGTGTTGTACGTGATGCCGGTCACGTCGACCACGGTCTGGTTTCGGTCGGACCAGAGTTCCACGTGCGACGTTCCGCCGTTCTCGTACACGATATCCACGGAGAGGTCGTGCGGGTCGACGGTCAGCGAATCGATGCCGCAGAACGGCCGCACAGAATCCGCGCTGGGTCCGAGAATGACGGATGCGCCGAAGTGACCGAGGTACATGCCGTTCGGGGGCAGGGGAAGGATGCGCGCGTTGCCGTCCTCGTAGAGAATGAAGAACTGGTTCCAACTCGCGTTCGTGGGCGTGAGGCGGGCGATGCGCAAGTAGTGCGCGTTGGTGTTGATGCCGCCGCCGATGGCATTGATGGTCATGTGGCGGGGCGCCCGCCACCAGAAATCGATGTTGATGGCGTGGACGACGGTGGTCCCGTCGTCGTACAAGGACTCCACCGTCTCGAACAGTTGCCGGCGCTTGCGCAGTTCGACGTAGTCATAGAAACCGCGCGCGCCTGCGGTGGTGACGCCGCCGGTTTCGGAGATGACGTGGAAGTGTATGGTGTTCGAGTCCGTCCCGGGCAGCCATGTGAAATCGGCGATGTTCCACGTGCCGGTTATGGCGCCCGGCTCAATGAGTGTTTGCGTGCCTTGGCTGGTCCAACCCGTGCCATTCCATGTTTCGCACAGAATCTGGAGGGTCCCGGTGATGGCGTTCATCTCGAGGGTCAGCGTCGAGCCGATGTTCAGCTCCGTGTTCGCGTCGCCCGATTCGTTGGCGGAGAAGTGGATGTACTGATTTCGCATGCTGGTGGCGTTGATTTCGTTCGGGAAATTCGTCGCGGTTTCGTCGATGCCCTCGGGTGGATTGTCCTGGGCGTAGTGATCGTCGGGATCCGAAAACCCGCTGGGCCGGAATTCCGCGGTGCTGTCGTCCTTGTTCCCGATGAGCCATAGGAGGTCGTCCGTGATGGACTCGCAATTCGTGAAGTCGGCCCCGCCTTCGTTGATGGATACGGGGTAGTAGTCGGGATGCGATGCGGTGACCCGGTAGGAGGTGACATTGGTGAACACGATGGGAATGTTGATGTTGTCAACCTCCGCGCACAGGGTGGTGTACGATTGATTCAGCGCGTAGCCGCTTGTGAGGCATGAACTCCATGCCGGAGCGTACGCAGCGAGAAGCAGCAGAATCAGGGCACAACCGACCATTCGTTTCATGGCGGAGTTCATTTTTGCACACTTCGACACATTATAACAAAATACGCGGCGGCAAGTCTGCTGTCCAACGAGCGCGGTCATGTGCACGTGTGAATTGGGCAATCCGGTCTGAGGCTGCGCTCTTCCTCCACTTCGGGCCGCCTGCCAGCCCGCATATGGCGTCGACCACGATGCACTATCCGGGTTAGACTGGGCCCATGAAGGAACACCGGTTCTGTCTCGCCTACGTGACGGCGAAAGATCTGAAACAGGCCCGGGCCCTCGCCCGCGCGCTGGTCCGCGAACGGCTGGCTGCATGCGTCAACATCCTTGGGAAGAGCGAGTCCATCTACCGGTGGAAGGGCAGGCTGGAAACGGGGCGCGAGGTGGCGTTGATCGCAAAGACGACAACGACGCGCGCGAAGAGACTCACCGCGCGCGTGAAGGAACTCCACACGTACGATTGTCCCTGCGTGGTGATCGTGCCGATCGTTGACGGGAATCCGCAGTTCCTGAAATGGATCGGGGAGGAGGTTCGTGGAACGTTGGAGCGTGGAGCGTCAGGAGCGTAGGGCCGAAACGCTCCCCACGCTCTGACGCTCACGCGATTACGTTCGCCGTCCGCCCAGCAATCCGGACCGGATCAGGAAGTAGAGCAATTGGAGAATCGCGGTGACGGCGCCCGCGACGTAGGTCAGGAACGCGGCGTTCAGCACGCTGGCCGCGTGGTCCTGCTCGGCGTTTGTCACGATGCCTGCTGTCACCATCTGCTTTTTTGCCCGGGCGCTGGCGTCCCATTCCACCGGCAGCGTCACAATCGTGAACAGTACCGCGACGGCGAAAAGGAGCACGCCGGCCTTGACCAGGAACGGGAAGTGCATGGCCAGGCCGAGCATGAGCAGGATCCACGAGACGTTGCTCCCGAACTGGGTCACCGGGACCAGCGCCGTCCTCAGCCCGAGCGGTCCGTAGCCGGTGGCCTTTTGCAGCGCGTGCCCGGCCTCGTGGCACGCCACGCCGATCGCGGAAAGGGAATCCGACTGGTAGACCTGTGGCGACAATCGCAGGACATTGGCCGACGGATCGAAATGGTCTGTCAGGAATCCCTGCGTCTGTTCCACGCGCACCTCACGAAGGCCGTTGGCATCGAGCATGTGCCGGGCGGCTTCCGCGCCGGTCATGCCGGACGAAGCCGCTACACGTGAATATTTCGCAAACGTGCTCTTTGTGATCGCCGCAGCCAGCATCGCCAGCAGCAGGCCCGGCACCATGAACATCAAATAGAGCGGATCAAAATACATGTTCCTGTCTCCCGTGAAGACTCTACGTTACTTGATCGCCTTGGACAATCAAGACGGGGTTACGTAGGGCCGTGGCTGGTTTTGAATTTCGTCTCCAGTGACGAAATTCAAAACCGGCCAGTACCCTACGTTGAAGAGGAAATAAGGCGCGATGCTTGTTCTGAGCCTGTCGAAGGGTCCCTGCCGCGCCGGGTTCTTGACGCGACCCGGCGGTCCAGGGACGGACCGCCCTACCGACGAGAACGATTTTGGTCTCATCTCAAGGTAGGGCGCGGCGTCCCTGCCGCGCCGCAGTCCGATGGGTCGCGGCACTGGCGGCGGTGCGGGGACGCACCGCCCTACCGTATCGAAGCCGACAGCAGCACGGTCACCGACCGGCTCTGCACTTGGATAAGGGCCCGGCTCTTGGTCCACGCGGGCTTGTGCTCCTGCGTCGTGAATGCGAGCGCCCACGGGCGGCCCGGGGCGAGCGGCACGAGGAACACGGCGCGTTTCTCGCCGGCATTGAACATGATAAACAGACTGTCATCGTTCTCCGGCAGGCCCGTGTTCTCCCGGCTGCCGTCCATGAGGCACGCGAGGGCCATGCCTCCATCCCAGTCGGGTTTTTTCCCGTTCGGTCCGTACCACTGGATGTCGGGCAGGGGGGCGCGGTCCTTCGCGCCGGTGAAGAAGCGAACCCTGCGGAGAATCGGGTGCGCCTTGCGGAACGTGATGAGCTTGCGCGTGAAATCGAACAGGTCCTTGTTCTGCTTCAGGAGCGACCAGTCCACCCACGACAGCTCGTTATCCTGGCAGTATGCGTTGTTGTTGCCCTTCTGCGAACGCGAAAACTCGTCGCCCGCGAGCAGCATGGGAACGCCCTGCGACAGGAATACCGTCGCGAGGAAATTCTTCTGCTGGCGGAGCCGCAGGGCGCGGACGGCCGGTTCGGTCGTGGCCCCCTCAACGCCGTAAGGGCGGCTGTGGTTGTAGTTTTCGCCGTCGCGGTTGTTTTCGCCGTTCGCTTCGTTGTGCTTGGCCTCGTAGCTGACCAGGTCCGCGAGGGTGAAACCGTCGTGGCAGGTCACGAAATTGATGCTCTTCAGCGGAGTCTGGCCGTCCTTGTCGTACAGGTCCGCGCTGCCGCAGAGGCGCGTGGCGAAGGCGCCCATGAGGCCGCGCTCACCGGCCCAGTAGCGGCGGACGTCGTCGCGGTAGCGACCGTTCCACTCGGACCAGCGTTCACTGGGGAAAGATCCGACCTGGTACGCGCCTGCGGCGTCCCACGCCTCGGCGATGATCTTGGTGTGCCGCAGCGCGGGATCCTCGGCGATCTGCTCGACGATGGGCGGATTCGGAAGCGTCTGCCCGTCGCGCCCGCGCGTCAGCACGGACGCGAGGTCGAAACGGAACCCGTCCACGTGCATGTGAAGGGTCCAGTAGCGCAGGCAGTGCATGATGAAACTGCGGACGATGGGATGGTTGCTGTTCACCGTGTTCCCGCAGCCCGTGTAGTTCTGGTAGTGCTCGCCGCTCTCGTCCATCATGTAGTAGATCGCGTTGTCGATGCCGCGGAACGAATAGGTAGGGCCGCCGTCGCCGCCCTCGGCGGTGTGGTTGAACACCACGTCGAGGATCACCTCGATGCCGGCGCGGTGCAGCGCGATGACCAGTTCCTTGAACTCCGCCAGCTGCTGCCCGTGCACGCCGTTCGTCGCGTACCGCCCGTTCGGCGCAAAGAAAGCGAGCGTGCTATAGCCCCAGAAATTCCGGAGCTTCGTGCGGCCCATGTTTTCCTGGAAGTACTCCATCTCGTTGAATTCCTGCAGCGGAAGGAATTCCACGGCCGTGATCCCCAGCTTCTGGAGGTGGGGGATCATCTCCTGGAATCCGCCGTACGTGCCCGGCTGTTTCACGCCGGAGCTCGGGTGGATCGTGTAGCCGCGGAGGTGCGCCTCGTAAATGATCGTCTCGCCGATCGGGATGTTGAGCGTGCGGTCCTGCGACCAGTCGAACTCGTCGCGTACGATCACGCCCTTCGGAAACGTCGGGCCGCTCAGCGGGTGCTGGCCGGGACGCAGCCCGTGCGGGTCGCCCCAGGAGGGTGAGCCGGCAACCGCGAGGGCGTACGGATCGAGCAGCCACTGGCGCGGGTTGAAAAGATCCTTCACTCCGGACGGCGTGATTCCCTCCATGCGGTAGAGGTAGAACTGCCCGGGCTGCGCGTCCTTCACGTGGATGTGCCAGATGTCGCCGATCCGGTTCCGGTCGGGCGTGAGTTCGAACTCGTCGGAGGGTTGCGCGTCGTCCGGATGGTCGAACAGCATCAGCCACACGCGTGTCGCGTGGCGGCTGAACAGCGTGAACTGAACGCCGTTTTCCATGACCTGCGCCCCGTAGGGGACCGGTACGGGCACGCTGGGCAGCAGGTGCCGTTTCTTTTTTCCGGGCAGGAACGATTCGACGTTGAAGATCGGCTTGCTCATGGGAATTCCATTACGTCAGTGATCGGGCGGACCGCCGATGGTGTACCGGATGCGCTGCGCGAAGGTGTAGAACACGCGGAACAGGCCGCCCCTCCGGCGCCGCGAGCGTCTCCTTTCGCGTTTCCCGGGCGAGCAGTCGCCTGCAAGCCCGGGGTCGTCGTACACCGTATGGCGCCGGCTCAGCAGCGAGGACGTCGCCGCGGGCTCGTGCTTCAGCGTGTAGGCCAGCGTATCCAGCGCGCGGACGATGCCGTCGACGATCGACTTGCTGAAACCCGCCGCGTCCGTCGTGCCGGCCGGCGCGGAGTGGCGCAGGCGCAGCTTGAGAATGGGAAGCACGTCCTGTGTGAGCGTCTCCTTGACGGACGCCATCGTCTCCTCCGTCATCGCCTCCAGCCGGCCGATGGCCTCCGCGGTATCCCATTCCTCCACGGCCTCGCACCGGATCGCGGCGGCGATGGCGATGATGCGCGTGAGCCAGATCGAGGTCAGCGCGGATCCGATGTCGTCAATCGCCCGTCCCAGCGGCGGCGTGTTCGCATAGACCGCGGCAAAGAGGTCCTGGCCCAGCGTCAGGAACCGGCCCTCGGTGACCACGCGCCAGACGTCGCGCATCACCGACAGGTGTTCGAAAAGGGCGGGGCGCCCGAGGTAGGTCTCGACGATGTCGGACACAAGTGCGATCTCGTGGTAGATGACGACCAGCGAATGGCCGACCGGGAACGGCGGCTCGACGACGTCTTCCACGACGAACTTCATGCGGCAGCGCGCGTGCTGGTACGCCTGCTGGCGCAGGGTGGTCAGCGCGGTCTGCAGCGCGCCTGTGTTGTTCCTGGCGATGACCTGTTTCAGGTCGTCGTTGAGCGGGTGTGCGCCGAGCGTATCGTCGATGTTGTAGGCCTCCTGCAGCAGCAGCTGTCGCAGCGGCTCGTCCAGGTGTGGGTTGGCCCCGAGCCGCTTGAGCGCGTGGATGAGATAGCGGCAGTAGGCCTTCATGTCGTCGTGCGTCGCCGAATCCCCGTCAGGGCGCGGTGGCGCATCGAGCGTTCGGTGGTCCAGGGCAAGACCTGCGAGCCGCAGGGCGAGGAAGACGGCCAGGGCCGCCAGGCACGCCCCGAACGCATAGCCGAGCAGGTGGTTGACCCGGTAAAGGACGTTGAACGCCTTGATGAGTTCCATCGCGAGGAAGAACGCGATGAGCCCGCACGCGACGGCCATCGTGCGGCAGAAAAAGCGGCAGCCGAGGCAAAACACAGACGATTCTCGCATGACGTTGACGCTATAGAGCGAAGGTATGCGGCTCAAGCGCTTTCTCACTGCCCGCAGCCGTAACGATGCAGACGGATTGGCCACGAAGAGGCACGGAAAGGCACAAGAAGAAGTCGCGGATCATACGGGCTAATAGTTTGCGCTGGGGAGCTTGCGGCGCAGGATGTCCAGTGCGACCTCGCGGGACTTCAGCGGGATCTCCAGATGGTAGGCGAGGAACAGCCCGAGCAGGTTCTGGACGTCGTCCATCTGGCGCGCCGTGCTTTGGGTGCTCCGCGCCGCGCGCGAGGTGTCCGCGCGCTGCCAGGCCGCGAGGGTCGCGAGCACGTCCGGCCCGATCGGCGCGGTGTCCTTGCTCTCGCCGCGGGCGCAGTCCGGGCACAGGATGCCGCCCCGCGCGTACGCGAAGCGGACCGGGCGGGCCGACGGCCGCAATTCTTTCGGACACGCGATGCAGCGCTGCAGCCGCGGCGCGAGGCCGAGCGCGTCGAGCAGGCGCAACTCGAACCACGCGAGGAACGCGGGACCCGCACCCTCCGCGACGAGGTCGTCGAGGGCGAGTTCCAGCAGGTCGAACAATTCCGGATGCGGCGCGTCCTGCTCGCTCACGCGCGTGACCAGGTCGCTGATGTACGACGCGACCGCAGCGGCTTTCCAGTCGGTCCGGAACCGGTCTCGACTCTTGAGCGGGCAGCACTCGCGCGCGATGTGCGCGCCCCCGCGCTCGCGCGGATAGTAGAGCAGTTCGCAGGTATAGAAGAGGTCATACTGGCCGAGGAATGCGCTCTTCGGCCGCTGCGAGCCCTTGATCATGGTCGCGATGCGGCCGTGGTCGCGGGTGATCCACGTGACCATGCGCGACGTCTCGGACACGGGCGCCCAGCGCGAAACGATGGCGTTGGTCTTGAGGATCATGGGTTGTCCGGTTCCTGCGCGGGCGCCCGCAGGGACGTTGTGTGGTAGATGCAGGCACCGCGGAGGATCAGAGGCTTCAGGCCGTGCACGCGGGCGAGGGTTTGGGCCAGATTTGTCGCGGCGCAATCGGGGGTCGGCGACACCATGGCCCAGTCGACGTCGTACGTACGCACTGTCTCCACGAATTGCTGCGCGGTGAGGTTGTTCGGCCTCACGACGACAGGCATGTCCTTCAGATAAATGACGAAGATCGGGCAGGGCCACTGGAAATGGTTTTCGTAGTAGTGCATCGGCGTGACCAGCGCGCGCTGGCCTTCCTTGACCATGCGGTTCATGGACTCGGCCGCCTCGCGCGACATGGCGGAGGCCGCCCACATACCGGCCTCGTGCTCCAGCATCACGCTGTCGTACGCGCGCCCCGCGACCGGCATGGCGAGGAGAACTGCGGAGGCAACGGTCGCCGCCGTGGGGACCAGCCTGCCCGGCATCGCGCCGGGAAACCGCGCTTGCAGCCGCCGCCAGATCTCGCACGCGGCCGCACCCTGCAGGGTGGCCAGCGCCGGGAACAGGGTCATCACGTACCAAGGCGTCTTGCCAATGGCTGCGGTGATGATAAGGAACGCGGGCGCGAATAGAGCCACGGGCCATAGGCGGGGCCCGGCGCTACGAATCAGGAAAACGATGCCTGCAGCCGCCAGCGCGACACCGAACCAGCCCAGGTCCAGCAGGAGAAGTGTTCCATAGTAGTACCAGGGATGTGTCCACAACCCCATGGGGTTCGGCAGGCGGCCGGTGGAAAAGGAGAAGAACGGGCGGACCGAGGTGCTGAACGCCGCGTACCACCAGAAGGAGGTGACAAACGCGACGCCGGCCACGAGCATGAGGTCGCGGTAGCGTCGTTCCGTCGCGAGCACGATCGCGATGGCCACGGCATAGAAGACCGCCATCTCCTTGGACAGGAAACAAAACCCGAGTGCGAGTCCGCCCCACAACGGCTGTTTCCGGGCGCACAGGAACAGTGCGAGCATGCCCAGAAGGGACACGAGGCAATCCTGCTTGATCCAGAGCCCGAAGAAGATCGCGCCCGGCATCACGCTCAACGCGAGGCACGACCACAGGGCCGGTCCGGTTCCGAATACACGCCTGTTCAGCACGCCCAGCATGACGAGTTGCAGAACGCCCGCCATGATCGGTACCCACTCCGCGCGGTGCATGAAGCCTGCCTGCAGCGGACGCGCCAGCAGCAGCAGCGTGTTGAACAGCGGCGGGTAATGCCAGAACCACGAGGAGTACGCGTCGCGCCCGCACGACGCGAAGGAACGCACGGAGCACAGGTTCATCGCCTCGTCCCACATCAGGAGATGCCCGAACCAGCGCAGCCGAAGGGCCAGGAACAGGACCGCGCAGCCGAGCAGTGCCGTGAGGAAGATCAGGTTGGGTCTCGACAGGGATTTCATGTCCGTCACGGAGTCTATACTCCAAACAGCAATCCGTTGTAGAGACGCTTCTGCGAAACGCCGCTACATCAAACGAAGTGACACCTGCGCGTGTCTTCCCGCCTTCTTCAACCACCGGAGTTCCCTGCGGCGCATCCGTGCGCGGAGGCGGGGCGTGTGGTCGGACGCGCCGCCGAGGTGATCGATCCCGTGAGCGATGTAGAGCGCAAGTTCCTTTGACGCGGGCCAGCGCCGGGTCGCGCGCTGCAAGGCGCGCTGGGTGTTCACATAGACTTCGCCCGACGCGCCGCGCTCGCCGGGAACCGGGTCGAGCCGGAAGCTGATCACATCCGTGGGGCCCTTGTGCTTCAGGAACCGCTCATTCAACTGCGCGATGCCGCGATCGTCCGTCAGCACGACGGTGACGCCGCTCCACGCTTTGGCCGCCAGCGCCTGGTTCGCGACCCATGTGGCAAAGCACAGGGTCCGGGTGAGGAGGACGCGGGGTTCAGGGACGGACGGGACGACAAGAACGTTCATCCGCGCTTTCGACCTTCCGCTTTCCGTCCTCGGCCTGCCCCGAGCGCTGTCGAGGGGGCGTCAGTCCTCTGCCCCTCTCCTGCCTCTTCGCGTCCCGCGCGATAGGCCTGGATGATTTTCTGGACCAGTTCGTGGCGCACCACGTCGGCGTCGCTCATCTCCACGATGGCGATGCCCTCGACGTTGCCCAGGGTGCGCTTTGCTTCGAGCAGGCCCGAGGTCTTGCTCGGCGGAAGGTCGACCTGGGTGAGGTCGCCTGTGATCACGCACTTCGAGTCGAAACCGAGACGCGTCAGGAACATGAGCATCTGCTCGGGCGTCGTGTTCTGCGCCTCGTCGAGGATGACGAACGCATGGTTCAGCGTGCGACCGCGCATGTAGGCAAGCGGCGCGACCTCGACCACGCCGCGCTCGGCCTGCCGCTCGATTTCGGTCGGATCCATCATGTCGTACAGCGCGTCGTACAGCGGGCGCAGGTAGGGGAAAACTTTTTGCTGCAGGTCGCCGGGGAGGAAGCCGAGCGTCTCGCCCGCCTCAACCGCGGGCCGCGTGAGAATGATGCGACTCACCTCGCCGCGCAGCAGGCTGGAGACTGCCATCGCCATCGCGAGGTACGTCTTGCCCGTGCCGGCGGGTCCGATCCCGAACACGAAATCGTGCTGCCGTATCGATTCGAGATAAAGCATCTGTCCGAACGTGCGAGGGAAGACGGATGGCTTGCCGCCCGCAACGTCGATCCGGCTGGAGTACAGCCGCTCGAGGTCCCCGGCGCGGCCGTCGCAGATCGCCTGGAGCGCGAAGAAGATGCCGTGCTCGCGCATGGCCGAGCCCTGGTCGCGGCCGAGTTTCAACGTCTCGAAGAAGCAGCGCACGGTGTCGAGTGCGGATTCGGGGCCTTCGGCCTTGAGCCAGGTGTCGCGCGTGACCATCTTCACGCCAAGCGCGCTTTCGAAGCGCGGCAGGTACTCGCCGCGGCGGCCGGTCAGGTCCTGCGCCTCGCGCGGGTTGTCGAAATGAATGGTGATTTCGGGCATAAGCCTCCCAACTCTTCTCGTAATCTTAATCGTACTCGTAATCGTAATCGAGCGTCAGATTACGATGCTCATGCCCCAGAGGGCTTTTTCACGACCCACACGTCCTGTTCGATGCTGCCATGGATCGGGCGGGTGATGTGTTCAACGATCTCCGTGCCTTTCAGAAACCGCTCGCGCATGAACGCGGGGCTGTGGAAGGCGGCGAACCATTTCTTGCCTTCCTCGACACGGCCGCGGACGACGAGTTTCCCGGCGTCGTACCCCGCGCGTTCGTGGGGGAACAGGTGCCGCTCGCGGTAGAAATCGCCGTGCGCGGTCAGGATAAGGAGTCCGCCGGGTTTCAGGACCCGGAGCAGCTCGTCGCGCCACGCGTAGTGCATCTCCTCGGACAGGTGCGTGAACACCGAGAGGCAGTAGACGACGTCGAAAAACGCCGGACCGAAGGGCAGGGGCGGCTCCAACTTGTTTTCCTCGAACCGCATGTTCGGGATGGCCTTGCGGCACCAGGCGATCGTTGTGGGATTGTAGTCGGTGCCGAGAAATTCCGACCCGGGCGGCAGCAGCGCGGGCAGGTGCCGGATCACGCGCGCGGGGCCGCAGCCCCATTCGAGGACGCGGAGGGGATTCCACCCGGGCGCGTGCCGGCGAAGGAGGTCAGCGAGGAATGCGGCGTGGCGGCGCCCGCTTTCCCGGTAGTCGGCGAGGCCGACATGGCCGTAGGCGTCGTACGCCAGCGGCAGCGGCGGCACGGGGAAGTCCGGGTGCTCGGCGCGGAAGGCGCGGTTCGCCGGGCCGTGCGCGGCGGCCACCCAGTAGTACTTCAGGTGGTTGTAGGCCGGTAGGAGACGCGCGGCGCGCAGGATCGAGATGGCGCGCTCTTTAAGGGACTGGTTCACGACTTCTTGAAGTGCAGATGGAGCGCGTCCCACAGGTCGTCGAGCGCCTGGGGCAGGACCTTCACGTCGGCGAGCACGGGCATGAAGTTCGTGTCGCCGACCCAGCGCGGGACGAGGTGCATGTGGATGTGGTCCTTGAGTCCCGCTCCGGCTGCGTGGCCGATGTTAAGGCCGACGTTGTAGCCCTGCGGGCGCATGACGCGGTCGAGGACGGCGACGCAGCGCTCCGTCATGTCCATCATCTCGTTCCGCTCCGCGCGCGTCATCTTCGTGAGCAGCGCAACATGGCGGTAGGGGGCGATCATGAGGTGGCCGGTGGAGTAGGGATAGCGGTTCATCACGACCGCGCAGGTCCGGCCGCGCGCGAGAATGTGGTTTTTCCGGTCGGCTTTGGCGCGGAACATCTCGCAGAGAAAGCAGCCGCTGTCCTTGCTGCCAAGGATGTACTCGATCCGCCAGGGGGCCCAGATGCTATTGCGCTTGGTGCCGGAGCGGGAAGCCCGCGCTTTCTTTGACTTCATGATGGTGCGAAGTTTAACCCGCTTGCTGCATGGAGCGCAAGGCGCTCCGTGCATGGGTGGTGGTTCCGTATGATACCGATGTTCCGTCGCGGCGGATCCGCAAGGGCGGAAGCGAAGCGTTTCGACCCTTCTCGGTTTCCCCGCAGCGGGGTAAACCGACGCTACATCTCAGCACGGTTTCGACCCTTCCCCGCAGCGGGGTAAACCGACGCTACATTTCGGCGGCATCCTGAACCATCACCTATGCACGGTCGCGGTCCACCTTTCAGCACATGTAAACGCGCGCATATCGCATCGACTTCGATGCACCATGCGCGTTACCCTCGCAAGACTGCGGTATGCAAGAATCCACGGCACACACGGCGGCGGCATGGCTCGCTTCACTCTTTCTGGTCACCCCGGCACTCGCCGCCGATCCGGCCTTTCGCGTGAAGGCGTGGGATGAGGTGTCCGACCGCCGGCTGTCGTCGATCGGCTCGCGCTTCCAGCAGGCGGACCAGGAACGCTGGCTGTACGCCGAAAGCGTTCACTTCATCGCCTTCGCGTTCAACCTGCGCGACCTCGAGACGATGCTCCGCCAGGCGGAGTACGCGTACGACGAGGTCAACCGCTACTTCGGGTTGTCGGGCGGCGTTTCGAAGACGCGCTTGTTGCTCGTGCAGAACGAGAGGCTGTGGGACGACCTGATGCTCGGCGCGGGCCTGCGGCCCGACGGGCTGGCCTTCCAATACCAGGAGGAGGTGTACTTCAAGGCCGACGCGGCACAGGCCGCCCGGCCCGACCGCGTGGCGCATGAGATCGTCCACGCGCGCCTGCGCAATGCGTACGGAGCGGACATCCCGCTGTGGATCGACGAAGGCCTGGCGAATTTCCTCGGGTGGAACATCGCAGAGGCCTATGCGCGGCTGCAGGCCCGGGATCTTTCTCGGAACCTGGCCGCGGTGGAGCAGGGCCTCGTGGTCGGCCTCAACGAGCTTGCATCATGGAATACCTACCCGGATGATCCTGCCGCGGCGCAGGCCTACTACCGCCAGATCGAGGAGCTGGTCCGCGCGGTGAACGAGCAGATTCACGACGACCGCATGCGGGATCTTGTCGGCGCCGCCTGCCGCGGGAAGACGGGCTTGCGCGAGCTGTTGAAAGTGGAGTTCGGGTATTCGGACGAGAATGTGGACAAGTTGGAGCAGACGGTGAAGGAACGCTCCACGAGCAATCGAAGTCTATGATGTAGGAAATCGTCCTCGTCGTTGTTCTCGCGCTCGTGCTCGAAAGGCTGAAACCTTCGAGAACGGGGACGAGGACGAGGACGAGGCGATGAACGGACATGGCGACGGCAAAGACAACAGCAGAAGCGGCGACGAAGACGGACCCGGCCAAGGCCCCGGTGCACTTGGTCTGCGGAACCGATGAGTTTCTTGTCGCCGCAAACGCGAAGAAGCTGGTGGACCGCCTGTGCCCCGCCGACCAGCAGGCGCTGGGGCTGGAGATCATCGACGGGGATTGCGACACGATCGATGAAAGCGTGGCGGCGATCAATGCGACCATCAGCGCGGTGCAGACCGTCGGCTTTTTCGGATCGACCAAGGTGGTCTGGTTGCGCGACGCGAGCTTCCTGTCCGAGGCCGAGCCGGGCCGGTTCGAAGACGTGAAGAAGAAGCTCGGCGAACTGACCGACGAGATCAAGGGCGGGCTGATCAAAGGCCAGTACCTTGTGATCAGCTCAACGAAGGTCCATCGCGGGAAGGCGTACTACAAGGCCTGCCAGGCCGTCGGCGCGGTCCACGAGCATAACGTGCCCGAGAAACCGCGCGACGCGGAGGCCCATGCGCGCGAGGTGGCGGCCGTCGCGTTCGACGCGGCGGGGTTGAAGGCCGGCCAGGATGTCCAGCAGGCGTTCCTCGCGCGGTGCGGGACGGACACGCGCCAGATCACGCTGGAAATCGACAAGCTGCGAAGTTCGCTCGGCGCGCGGACGCAGGTCACGCGGGACGATGTCCGGCGGCTGGTTTCGCCCTCGCGCGAGGCGGTGGGGTGGGACCTGATCGATGCTTTCGCGAGGCGCAATCTCGGCGCGGCCGTTCAATTGCTCCGCCAGTTGACCGAGCAGAAGGAGAGCGCGATCGGGATGATTGCGAGCCTCGCATCCCGCATTCGCGATCTGATCGTGCTGCGCGAGTGCATGGACCGGCGCTGGGCGCGCATTGGGGGCGGCGGATGGAAGAAGGAAGTCGAGTGGTCGATCCCGCCCGAGGGTGATGCGCTGATCGCCAGCATCGGGAAAGACGTTCGCAAACAGCATCCGTACCGCCTGTTCCTGCTGGCCGAGCAGGCGCAGACGTTCACGGTTCCGGAACTCATTCGTTGCCAGCAATTGGTCGTGGAGACGCACGAGGCGATGGTGACCGGAGCGGTCGACGACGCGCTCCTGCTGGAGACCATGCTGGTCCGGTCGATCGGAGGCCAACGACGTGCGCCGTAACATGGTTCGCCTGATCACGATCGCCGTGCTTGCGATCTCGGTCTGCCTTGGTGCCCGGGGCGAGGAGACCAACGTCAACCCGTTCAACCTCTGGTTCCAGGTCGGCGAAGAGATCATCTACGAAATCCACTGGGGCGTCGTGCCGGTTGGGCGGACCCGCGCGACGACGACCTGGATCATGTACGACGGGAAACCGGCGCTGCAGATCCGGCTCATTACGAAAACCAGGAGTGTGATGGACAAGATCTACCCGGTCGACGATCTGATCGAGAGCGTGATCGACCCGGAGACTTTCCTGCCGATCCGCTTCATCAAGCGTCTCAAGGAGGGGCGGTACCGGGCGGACGAAACGACGCTGTTTGATTTCAAGACCCGGAAAGCGCAGTGGTCTTCGAAGACCAACGGCCGCCAGAAGGAATTCGAGATCGATCCCGACACGCGCGACATCGTGAGCTTCATGTACTATATCCGGAAGTTCGGTTTCGAGCCGGGTCAGACCAACAGTTACCGCGTGATGGCGGACGAGAAGATATACGACCTGTCGATCAACGCGCACGGGGTTGATGTCCTGAAGCTCCCGCAGTTCGGCCCCGTGCCCAGCGTGAAACTCCACCCGGTTGCAGCCTTCGAGGGCATTTTTGTCCGCAGCGGGGAGGTGACCACCTGGGTCTCGCAGGATCCGCGCCGCATTTGTACCCGCATCATGGCCGAGGTGCCGGTGGCCAACGTCCGCCTCAATATTGTGGAAGTACGGGGCCCGGGTGACGACTTCTGGTTGAAGCCCGCGAAGCCGTAAGGGAGCGTGAAAGCGTTAAGCGTGAGAGCGTAGCGTCGAAGATGTTCACTTGACGCTGTTTCCCAAGACTCCAATACTCCACCACTCCAATCTGCCTATGAGCATCAAATCGACGCGGGCCAAGGCCGTCCTTGAGAAGTTTCCTGACCAGCGGATCCTCGTTGTCGGCGACCTGATGCTGGACCGGTATATCTATGGTCACGTATCCCGCATCTCGCCTGAGGCGCCGGTGCCGGTCGTCCACGTGAGCCACGAGAAAAGCGTGCCGGGCGGCGCGTCCAACGTGGCGTCGAATATCCGCTCGCTCGGCGGCCAGGCCGCCGTCGCCGGCCTGATGGGCATGGACAGCGCGGCCGGGGAACTGATGGGCCTGTTGGCCCGCGACGGCGTCGCGGTTGGCGGCGTCCTGGAAGTTCCCGACGTGCACACGACCGTGAAGACCCGCGTTATCGCGGAACGGCAGCAGGTGGTGCGCATCGATTGGGAAAGCCGGATCAACTACACCGACAAGATGATCGACGTTTTTTGCGTCCGTCTCGCGAAAGAGGTTGATCAATCGAGCGGGGTAATCCTCGAGGACTACGGCAAGGGCGTCATCGAGCAGCGCGTCGTCGACACCGTGTTGCGGACCGCAAAACAGCGCGGCATCCCGGTCGGCATCGACCCCAAGGACAATCACGAACTGCGCCTCGAAGGCATTACGATTGCGACACCGAACCGCAAGGAGGCGTTCGTCGCCGCTCGGGCCGAGGAGACCGAGCCGGGATCGAATCCGCTGGAGGACCAGCCCTTGCTGGATGTCGGTTCCCGGCTGCTCGAAAAGTGGAAGCCGGACCTGCTCTGCATCACGCTGGGCCCGCACGGCATGCTGCTCCTGCACCGCGACAAGCCGCCCAAACAGGTACCGACGCGGGCGCGCGAGGTCTTCGATGTCAGCGGGGCAGGGGACACGGTCATCGCCACCTGCCTGCTCTCGCTCGCCGCCGGCGCCACGCACGAGGAAGCCGCGGAACTGGGCAACTACGCCGCGGGCATTGTCGTCGCCAAACTCGGCACGGCGACGTGCACGCAGGACGAGTTGATCAGCTATATGGGATTGGAGTGATGGAGCGATGGAGTGATGGGGTTATGAAGAAGAAATCCGAACCCCAACACGCCAATACCCTAACACTCCAACACTCCGCCTCGTCCGTTCTCGGCGTCATTCCCTCCCGCTATGCGTCCACCCGGCTGCCCGGCAAGAGCCTCATGCCGCTGTGCGGCAAGCCGCTGGTCCAGTGGGTCTACGAGCGCGCGAAACAGGCGAAGGAACTGTCGTCGCTGATCGTGGCGACGGATGACGAACGCATTCGCGCGGCCGTGGAGGCCTTTGGCGGAAAGGCCGTCATGACGTGGCCGGACCATCCGTCCGGCACGGACCGCATCGCGGAGGCGGTACGGGGCATGGCCGCCGATGTCATTGTCAATATCCAGGGCGACGAGCCGCTGATCGATCCCGCACTGATTGATGAACTCGCGCGCGCCATGAATGCCGATCCGTCGTGGGATATGGGTACGGCGTCCGCGCCGATCACGAAGCCGGAGGATCTCGCCAATCCCGCGGTGGTCAAAGTCGTGAAGGATGCGCAGGGCCGGGCTCTGTATTTTTCCCGATCGCTGATCCCGCATGTCCGCGACGCAGGGACGACGGTGAAGCACTGGCGTCACATCGGCATCTACGCCTATCGCCGCACATTTCTGGAGAAGTTGGTGAAGACCCCGCCGTGCGAGCTCGAACTCGCCGAGAAACTTGAGCAGCTGAGGGCCCTCTATCTCGGCTGCCGGATGAAGGTCATCGAGACCGCCGACGTCGGCCTCGGCGTCGACACGCCGGACGATGTGACCCGGGCCGAGAAGGCGCTACGGGCCGCTGGACTGGTCTAGCCCCTCTTCTTCATCCTAATCCTAATCCTAATCCTAATCCTAATCCTAATCGTAATCGGGCGCATCTCCGAGTTTGAGCGCGTTGTAGACCGCGTGCCCCACGCGGCGCGGACCCCGCCGGGTCGGGGACCCGGCCTACATCACAAGAAAGGCCGATTGCGCTCAAACTCGGAGATGCGCCCATCGTAATCGTAATCGGTCGGTTCGGATTCGGATCAGGATCGAGATTAGGATTACGATTACGATTACGACCCCAAGCCCCCTCCATCCCCTCCCCTCGACCTGTGCTGTCAACGTTCGGAAACATCCCAAGCCGCGAAAAACATGAAAACGCTACACCCCCATACTCCCGATTTCGAGGGGTTGTAGGGGTTGGGCTTATGGTGTTTTTTGTGGCTATCCCTCTTGTGTCTCTTGCGTGCCGTGCCGACGTGTTAGCCATAGCCCGGAGGGCGACGGCGAAAGCCTCGGCAAAGGCGGAAGCTTCAGGGCGAAGCAGAGTCGCTACTTCGCAGAGTAGCAAGCGCTGTCCCGACCTTGTCCGTCCATGGAAAAGGGTTGCTTATTCCTTCCAATCATTGGAAGTTTCCGTGTCGTTTTTCCCAATGATTGGCTTGCCGAGGCAAAGCGCGCAATGACTGTGAAGACGGCCCGGCTTCGTTCCGCGAGGGCGGGACTACGCTACGGCAGTGTTCGCCCTTCATTGCGTTGCGAGCGGAGACTGGGAATGTGAAAGTGACTGCAACCAAAGCAATTAAGGTCGGTCCGATCCGGATCGGCGGGAACGCCCCGCTGGCCCTGATCGCGGGGCCATGCGTGATCGAGGGGCGGAAGAAGTGTCTCGACCTCGCGGCCCGGCTGGTCGACCTGGCACACCGCGAGAAGATCCCGCTCATTTTCAAGGCGTCCTACGACAAGGCGAACCGTTCCTCGGTGAAGTCCTACCGGGGCCCGGGCATCGCCGAGGGGATGGACATCCTGGCCGAGGTGAAGTCGCGCTACAAGGTTCCCATTCTCACGGACGTGCACGCGGTGGAGGAAGTCCTCCTCGCGGCGCAAGTGGCCGATGTGTTGCAACTCCCCGCGTTCCTCTGCCGGCAGACGGACTTGGCGATTGCGCTCGGGGAGTCGGGTCGCGTCGTGAACATCAAGAAGGGCCAGTTCCTCGCGCCGCGCGACATCCGCCACGTCATCGCGAAAGTCGAGAGCACGGGCAATAAACAGATCATCCTGACCGAGCGCGGGAGTTCGTTCGGCTACAACAGCCTCGTGGCGGACATGCGCAGCCTGATCATCATGCGTGAAACCGGCTACCCGGTGGTGTTCGATGCGACGCACAGCGTGCAGCGACCCGGCGGGGGCGGCGACTTCACCGCCGGTGACGGGCAATGGGCTCCGCACCTGGCGCGAGCGGCGGTCGCGACCGGTTGCGACGGCGTGTTCATCGAGACGCACCTGAAGCCCGAGGAAGCGCTGTCCGACAGGGAAAACTGCGTGCCGTTTTCCGCCCTGCGCGCGTTGTGGCGGCAGTTGATGAAAATTGATGCCGTGGTCAGTTAGAAGATTTTTGGCCACGAAGAGGCACGAAGAGGGCTCCACCCCTAAGGCCCTTCGGATGAAAGCGGGTTATAGGGGTGGATTTTCCTTGTGCGTTTTCGTGGCAGATTCATGAAGTCAATGAAGCAAAGAGCCGCAGCCATCGAGGCGATCGTATTCGACGTCGACGGCGTGTTGACGCGGGGCGATATCATCTACAGTTCGGCCGGCACGGAGCTGAAAATCTTCAACGTGCAGGACGGGCACGGTTTCCTGCTGGCGCACCGGGGCGGGCTGAAGACGGGCATCCTGACGGCGCGGGCGTCGGAGCCGGTGCGGCGAAGGGCGAAGGAACTGAATGTCACGGCGTTCCTTGAGGGCAAGACCGACAAGGGGGCCGGGCTTCGTGAACTGGCCAAACGGTTGCGGGTCAAATTGTCGGACGTCTGCTACGTTGGTGACGATCTGGTGGACCTGCCCGCGATGCGGCAGGCCGGGTTGCCGGTGGCCGTGGCGAACGCGGTGCAGGATGTAAAAGACCGTGCCGCATGGGTCACGCGCCGCAGCGGCGGCGAAGGCGCCGCGCGGGAGGTGATCGAGATGATTTTGAAGGCCAGGGGATTATGGACATCGGTAATTTCACAGTATGTCAGGTAGGTAGGGCGCGCTGGCCCAGCGCGCCATGGCCGGCTCGGCGAGCCGTCCCTACCTTGTCGGTTCTTGCGCTCGTGGCTGCTTCCACCCTGTTCGCCGCAGGCACGAACGACGAGATGACGATCAAGGGCTTTCGTGTTCCCGAGTATGACGCGGAGGGGAACATGACGACGCAGATTTTCGGCGACTTCGCGAAAGGCATGCCCGACGGCTTCATCGAGGTGCAAGGGCTGACGATGGAGTTCTACAAGGGCTCGCAGTCGAACCGCACGACGGATATGCGCGTGACGGCGCCGCGGTGCCTGCTGCACCGCGGCAAGAAGGCGGCGGTATCGGACTCGGACGTGCGCATCGTGCGGGGCGAGACGATGGTCGTGACGGGCACGGGATTCATGTGGAACAACAACGAGCAGTTGTTGATGATCATGTCGAACTCGAAGGTGGTTCTGCGGAACGTGCGTGTGAGCATGGACAAGGGAGTTGCAAGGACATGAAGCAAGTCTATCACTATTCAACCTGTCTTGGCCGTGTAGCCACGGCTCTGCGAGCCGTGGTAGGCGCGCCTCGCAGAGGCGCGCCTACACCTCGGGCGATTCTGATAATGGCAGTAGGGGTGATGGGGCTGGGAGGCATGCTTGCCGTCGGGCAGGTGGCCAAGCCGCAATCGGCCACGGAGGATCTCACGGTCATCACGTCGGACAAGCTGACCTTTGACTACAAGAAGCACTACGCGCTCTTCGAGAACAACGTGGTCGTGGTCGACCCGCAGATGAAGCTGATGTCGGAGCGCATGACCGTAACGTTCAACGAGAGCAACAAGGTCGAGAACATCCGCGCCGAGGGCAAGGTGGTCATCGTGCAGGAGGACAAGACGGCGAACTCCGACCTGGCGACGTACAACGTGAACACGGGGGAGATCGTGCTGACGGGGCATCCGACCGTGACGCGCGGCAGGGACGTGCTGCGGGGCGAGAAGATCACGTTCTGGCGCGACGAGAACCGCATGCGGGTGGAGAAGGGGGCGACCCTGTTCCTGCAGAACAGCGGCAAGGGTGGGAAGGGCGATCTGATGGGGGGGGGGGCGGGTGGAAAGTAATTCAGAGCTCATTCGCACGGAGGAGCTGGTCAAGGTCTATCACGGCCGGCGGGTCGTGAACGGCGTGAACCTGTACGTCCGCCCGGGCGAGATCGTGGGGCTGCTCGGCCCGAACGGCGCGGGCAAGACGACCAGTTTCTACATGACGATCGGGCTGATCCGCGAGACGTCCGGCAAGATCTTCTTCAAGGGCCAGGACATCACGCACATGCCGATGTACCGGCGCGCGCGGATGGGAATGGGTTACCTTTCCCAGGAACCGTCGATTTTCCGCCGGCTGACAGTGGAAGAGAACGTCATGGCGATTCTTGAGACGCTGCCCATGACGTCGCTCGAGCGCCGGCGCCGCCTGCAGTTTCTCCTCGAGGAGTTGAAGATCAGTTACCTGGCGAAACAGCGCGCGTACACGCTGAGCGGCGGCGAGCGACGCCGGCTGGAGATCACGCGGGCGCTGGTGACGAATCCGTCGCTGATTCTTCTCGATGAACCGTTCAGTGGCGTGGACCCGCTCGCGGTCTATGACGTGCAGCAGATCATCATGGAGTTGAAGGAGCGCGGGCTTGGGATTCTTATCACGGACCACAACGTGCGCGAGACCCTGGCGGTGGTGGATCGGGCCTACCTGATCTACCAGGGCAAAGTGATGCGGGAGGGGACGAGCCAGTTCCTGATCAACGATGAAATGAGCAGGGAGCTTTACCTGGGACAACGGTTCAGTATGTAGTTCGTCGGAGCGTTGCAGCGTTAGAGCGTCAGGAGCGTGCTCCATACGCTCCACGCTCTGACGCTCCCACGCTCCACGGGAGTACGAAAATGGCGATCACCGTCAAAGAGTTCTACGATGCCGGGCGGGACAGTCTCCAGTTGGAGGTGGCCTGCGGTGCGGCCTATCTCGATAACCAGATCACGGAAGAGGCCTTGAACCGGCCGGGCCTGGCGCTCTCGGGGTTCTTCAGGTATTTCGCGAAGCGGCGGCTTCAGGTGTTCGGGCTGGTGGAGCACGCGTACCTCAACAGCCTGACGCAGAGGGAGCGGCTGGCCCGGTTGCGGCGGATGTTCCGGCACCAGATTCCCGGGGTGGTGATCACCCGGAACCGGCATGCGATGCCGGAGTTTTTCCAACTGTCCGAGGAATTCCGGATCCCGATCCTGCGGTCCGGCATGATCACGGGCCGGTTCATGAATGCGGCGACGGTCCTGATTGAGAACATGACAGCTCCGCGAATCCGGGTGCACGGCACCATGGTGGACCTCATGGGCATCGGCGTGCTGATCGAGGGCGAGCCGGGGATCGGCAAGAGCGAAACGGCGCTTACGTTGATTGAACGCGGCCATAGCCTTGTGGCGGATGACATCACGGTATTGCGTCGGGGCGGTGATAACACTATTATTGGTTCTTCTGTTGAGATTACCCGCTACCACATGGAAATACGCGGGTTGGGAATCATTCATGTTCCCAGCCTGTTCGGCGTGGCGTCGATGCGGGGCGAGGCGAAATTGGACCTTATTGTCCGGCTGCAGCGACCTGATCCGCAGATGGAACATGACCGATCCGGGCTGTCGCCGAAATCGAGGCAGGTCCTGGAGGTTGACGTACCGTTGATTGTGTTGCCGGTGGCGGCCGGCAAGGATTTGGCGCATGTTGTAGAGGTGGCGGCGCTGAACCAGAAGTTGAAGCAGTTGGGGCATGACGCGGCCAAGGAACTGGACGAGAAACTGATTGGGATTCTGGTAAAGAAGCAGGGCTCGAAGTGATGCAGAAAAAGGATGGGGGCGTGGCGGAATCGAAAACGGTGGTGCGGGAAGTGAAGATACAGAACAAGTTCGGTATCCATGCCCGCCCGGCCGCGCTTTTCGTCAAGACCGTCAGCCAGTTCCAGTCGGATGTGCAGGTGGAGAAGGACGGCATGATCGCCTCGGCCAAGAGCATCATGGGGTTGCTGACGCTGGAGGGGCACCAGGGCGCGATTCTCAAGGTCACAGCGACGGGTGTTGACGCCGAGGAGGCGGTGACCGCGATCGAGGAACTCGTAAAGAACAAGTTCGATGAGGACTAGTTTCCCATGTCCGATGAGAATGCCAGACCGCTTTCGGAAGTAATTCTTCAAGGCATCGGCGTGTCGCCCGGCGTGGCCGTCGGCCCCGCCTTCCTGCTCAAGACAGACGAAGAAACCTACATCGAGCGCGATATTACCGACGCGGACATCGCCCGCGAAATCGCGCGCTTTGAAGAGGCGCTCATCTCGACGCGCCGCCAGATCCACGACATCCAGAAGCAGGTCAGCGACGCGATCGGCCAGGACAACGCCAGCATCTTCGACGCGCACCTTCTTGTCGTCGATGACCGCTCCCTCGTGGAAGAGGTCTTCCGCGGCCTCAGTACCCACAAGAAGAACGTCGAAACGGTTCTGCGCCTCGTCGCCGACCGCTACGCGCAGGCCCTCCTGCGCGTCGAGGACGATTACCTGCGCGAGCGCGCGGCGGATGTGAAGGACGTCACGCGCCGCATCCTGCGCAACCTCTCCGGCGGCACGAGCGCGTCGCTTTCGCAGCGGAAAGACCCTTGCATCCTCATCACGAACGACCTCGCGCCCTCGGACACGGCGACGTTGGACAAGGACAAGATCAAGGCCTTCGCGACGGACCTGGGCAGCCCGACCTCCCACACGGCGATCATGGCCCGCGCCCTCGAAATCCCCGCCATCGTAGGCCTGCACGACGTAAGCGTGCGGGTCTCGGCGAGCGAGCAGGTGTTGATCGACGGCAACAAGGGCGTGCTGATCATCAATCCGACGCGCGAGACGCTCGAGCGGTACGGTGAGGTCGAGAAGGTTCGCAGGACCATCCGGTCCGGCCTCGCCAACCTGAAGGAAGAGCCGGCGGAGACCCTCGACGGCTACCGCGTCCAGTTGTCCGCGAACATCGAGCTCCCGTCGGACATCGACGCGGTCGTCGCGAACGGCGCGTGTGGCGTCGGCCTGTTCCGGACCGAGTACCTCTACCTCGCGCGCCAGGGACTGCCCACGGAAGACGAGCAGGTGCAGGCCTACGAGAAGGTGGCCGAGCGGCTGCACCCGGACTCGGTCGTCATCCGCACGGTCGACCTCGGCGGCGACAAGTTTCTCTGGCAGTTGAAATCCCAGCCGGAATTGAACCCGTTCATGGGCTGGCGCGCGATCCGCTTCTGCCTCGCGCAACCGGACATCTTCAAGACGCAATTGCGCGCGATCCTCCGCGCGAGCCGGTTCGACAACGTCAAAATCATGTACCCGATGATCAGCAATGTGGACGAGGTCATCAAGGCCAACGTCATGCTCGACGAGTGCAAGGTCGAACTTCGCGAGCGCGGCCAGACGTTCAACGAGGACGTCGAGGTCGGCGTCATGATCGAAGTGCCGTCGGCGGCGCTGACCGCGAATCTGCTCGCGCCGCACTCGAGTTTCTTCAGCCTCGGCACGAACGACTTGGTCCAGTACACGATCGCCGTTGACCGCGTGAACGAACGTATCGCGTACCTCTACGAGCCCACGCACCCCGCGATCATCCGGCTGATCAAGAACACGATCGACACCGGGCACGAGCATGGCATCTGGTCGGGCATCTGCGGCGAGATGGGCTCGAATCCGCTGATGGTTCCGCTGCTGATCGGGCTGGGCGTGGACGAGTTCAGCGTGAGCCCGTCGGCCGTCCCGATCGTGAAGGATGTCATCCGCAAGATCCGGTATTCCGAGGCGGAATTGCTGGCACAAACCATTCTCTCCTCCGAATCCGCCGTCGATGTCCTGGACCGGTGCCGTCGCCTCGTGGAGCGGATAGCACCGGAAATCCTTGAATTGGTGAGCTGAAATCCGCATTCTGCTCGTCCGAATTGAACGACGAACGAGGTTTCAGGTGTCAGGTTTCAGGTGTCAGCCAGGATTATCATGCAATCGAATCCTGGCTTACCCCTGAAACCTGACACCTGAAACCTCCTGAAAAGGAGATCCATA
>JAZDKY010000058.1:0-5301 GCA_043802525.1 bacterium | reverse complement strand
GTTGTAGGGATCCTTGCCAAAATGTCCGACCGTATTCGTGAAGCTGAGATCGGCGGAGCGCGTGCCGCCCGCCGACGGGTCGAACCGCACCGTGAACGTCGTGCTCCCGCCCGCCGCCAGCGGCCCGGACGGCTGGCTGATCACCGTGAAGTCGGCGGCATGCGCGCCACTGGTCGTCACCGTCCCCAGCCCCAGCGTGGCGTTGCCGGTGTTGGTGACCGTGTACGTCCGGTCCAGCGTTCCTCCTGCCACCAAGACATCCCCGAAGTCGGTGTAGTCGCTGGTGGCCGGACTGCTGTCACCGTCCGCAATCACCTGGTCATTGCCCAGCACGCTGACGTTCTCCGAGAGGCCCGTGCCCTGGATCGTGAAGTTGTACGGGGTCTCGTTCGTGTCGTTGTTGCCGAAGCTCAATTCCGCCGTCCGCGTCCCCAGATCCGACGGGTCGAATTGCACCTGGAACGTCGTGCTGTTGCTCGGCGCCACCGGCGAGGAAGGCTGCAGGGTCACGATGAAGTCCGCCGCGTGCGCGCCGCTGGTCGTCACGTTGTCGACCGTCAGACCCCCACCGCCCATGTTCGTGATCGTGTAGGTGCGCGTCAGCGTGCCACCATTCACCAACACGTCCCCGAAGTCCGTGTGGTCCGCCAGGCTCGGTGTGCTGTCACCATCGGTAATGTCCACCCCGTTCCCGCTGACCGCGATCTCCGGCGGCGAAGGCGTCGTCACGCTGATTGTCGCGGAATTCGTGCTGATATCCGCGTCATTCTCCGCCCGCAGCCGGTAGTAGTACGTCGTTTCCTGCGTCAATCCCGTCACCGCATACGTCAGGACATAGCCGGTGAGCCGATTGCTGTAGCCCGACACGTAGGTGGTGAACCCGTCGTTCGTGGACACATCCAGCAGGTAGTTCGTCGCCCCGCTCAGCGGGGCCTCCCAGTTCGCGTAGAAGGACGAGAAAACCACGTTCGTCGCCTCCAACGCGTTCGGCGCATCCGGCGTTTGGAGCCAGCAGAGGCGGACGGATTCGATGACGGAAGCGGACCCATTGTATCGACCGCACGCGGCATAGCCCCGGGCGCGCAGGTATTGACCGGTTTCCGTCGGAAGGGACAACCCGGTGAGAACCCATCCGTCGTTCGTCGACGTCCCGGCGCCCAAGTTGGTCCACGTGACGCCGTCGGTGGATTGCTCAAATGTTGTGCGCCACACCTCCGGTCCGGCGCCGCTCCGGAACCAGGTAGCATACGTCCTGCGGACCGCCAGATTCTGCAAGGCCGCATCCGGTGTCGAAAGCCGACCCAGGCCAAGTCGCTCCTCTCCCCCCAAACTTTCGATCTCGCCGCCCACCAGAATCTTCCCGTCCGGCTGCACCGTCAGGGAATAGACCGTGTTGTTTGCCCCATTGGTGAAACTCGTGTCCAGGCTCCCGTCCGCATTGAGCCGACCCAGGTGGCTTCGCGCCTGCCCCGCCAAAGTCGTGAACCAGCCCCCCACGAGGATATTGCCGTCCGATTGCACCGCCAGAGAATAGACAGGGCCGTTTGGTTCGTTGGTGAAACTCGTGTCCAGACTGCCGTCGGCATTGAGCCGACCCAGGTAGCTTCGCACCTGTCCAGCCAAGGTCGCGAACCAGCCCCCCACGAGAATCTTGCCGTCCGATTGCACCGCCAGAGAGCAGACCGTGCCGTTTGCCCCATTGGTGAAGGCGGTGTCGAGACTCCCGTCGGTGTTGAGCCGACCCAAGCGGTATCGCGCCTGCCCCCCCAAGGTCGTGAACCATCCCCCCACGAGGATCTTCCCGTCCGATTGCACCGCCAGAGAGTGGACAGGGCCATTTGCTCCGTTGGTGAAACTCGTATCGAGGCTCCCGTCGGTGTTGAGCCGACCCAAGCGGTATCGCGCCTCCCCTGCCAGGTTCGTGAAAGCCCCGCCGACGAGGATCTTCCCATCCGACTGCACCGCCAGGGCGTAGACATTACTGTTTGCCACGTTGGCGAAGGCGGTGTCGAGACTCCCGTCGGCGTTGAGCCGACCCAAGCCGATTCGCGTCTGCCCCGCCAGTTCTGAGAAATCGCCACCCACGAGGATCTTGCCGTCCGGCTGCACCGCCAAGGCGTTGACATCGCAGATCGCTCCGTTGGTCAAGGTGGTGTCAAGGCTTCCATCCGCGTTGAGCCGACCCAAGCGTTCTCGCGCCTGCCCCGCCAAGGTCGTGAACCATCCCCCCACGAGGATATTCCCATCCGGCTGCACCGCGAGGGCGGATACGCCCATGTTCGCGCCGTTGGTGAGCGTCGTATCGAGTTCTCCGTAGGGGTAGTAGCGACCCAGGTTGCTTCGCGCCTCTCCCGCCATGTTCGTAAAACTGCCGCCGGCCACGATGCTGTTGTCCGGCTGCACGGTCAGCGCGTACACCGCCGTCCCCGCCACGCCATTGGTCAAGTTCGTGTCCAAGCTCCCGTCCACGTTCAGCCGCCCGATCCGGTCCCGCGCCTCCCCCGCCAGAGTCGTGAACCATCCGCCTACCACAATCTTCCCATCCGGCTGCAACGTCAGCGATTGCACCACGTCACCAGCCCCGTTGGTGAAACTCGTATCCAAACTCCCGTCCCCATTCAAACGCCCCAATCGATTCCGTACCTGCCCCGCCAGGTTCGTGAAGTTTCCACCCACCACGATTTTCCAATCCGCCTGCACTTGTACGGACTGTACGGCGGCATCCGTCCCGTTGGTAAAGCTGGTGTCGAGACTTCCGTCCGCGTTCAACCGCCCCAGGTAGTTCCGCGTCTGCCCCGCCAGCGTCGTGAAGCTGCCGCCCACGACGATCTTATGATCCTTCTGCACCTGCACGGACCGGACCGGACCGTCCGCGTCGTTGGTGAACGTGGTATCCAGGCTGCCGTCGCTGTTCAGGCGACCCAGATAGTTGCGCGCCTGGCCCGCCAGCGTCGTGAAATCGCCGCCCACCAGAATCTTCCCATCGATCTGCACCGCGATCGCGCGCACCTCGCCGTTCGCCCCGTTGGTGAACGTGGCGTCCACCGTGCCGTTCGTGGTCAACCGGCCCAGATAGTTCCGGCTCTCTCCGGCCAGGGTTGTAAACGCGCCGCCGGCCAGGACTTTCCCGTCGGTCTGAACCGCAAGAGCGCGCACGCTCGCGTCCGCGCCGCCGGTGAAACTGTAATCCACGCTGCCATCCACACACAGCCGCGCCAGCCGATAACACCACTTCCCCGCCATCTGCGTAAAATCGCCGCCGATCAGCAGTTTTCCATCCGCTTGCACCGCCGTGGCCAGCACGTCCGAGTCCGGATTCGGCTCAAATCCGTCCATGACCGACGGCGAATAGTTCGTCGGCCAAGGAATGATCTTCAGCGTGACGGCTACGGTCTGCGGGCTGTTCGACGCGTTCGCATCGGTCATCGTGATCGTCGCGTTGTACGTGCCCGTGGCCATGCCGTAGATGTTGTAGGTGACGGTGTGTTGCTGGCCCGGCCCGCCCGTCAGTTCCCCCGACACCGGACTGACCGTCAGCCACGTCGCATTCGTCGAGATCGTGTATGACAGCGTCCCTCGACCCACATTCGTAACACCGAAGGTGTCGCTGAGCACATCGTTGACGGTACCCGTGGGATGGAGCTCCGTCGGGCTGCACCCAATCCCCGCCACACCCCCCGTGCCCTGGATGGAGAAGTTGAACGGGTTCGCGTTCGTGTCGCTGTTGACGAAGCTCAGTTCCGCCGTCCGCGTCCCAAGCGCCGACGGGTCGAACTGCACCTCGAAGGTTGTGCTGTTGCCCGATGCCACCGGCGACGAGGGTTGTAAGATCACGACGAAGTCCACCGCGTGCGCGCCGCCGGTCGTCACGTTGTCGACGGTCAGGCTTGCCGCCCCCACGTTGGTGATCGTGTAGGTTCGCGTCAGCGTGTCGCCGTTCAACGCCACATCCCCGAAGTCCGTGTGATCGGCCAGGCTCGGGCTGGTGTCGCCGCAGGCGATGTACACGCCGTTCCCTCTGACCGCGATCCCCAGCTCGAACGTCGTGACGCTGATCGTCGCGGAATTCGTGCTGATACCCCCCTCGTTCTCCGCCCGCAGGCGGTAGTAGTACGCCGTTTCCGCCGCCAGCCCCGTCACATCAGAGGCCTGCACATTCCCCACCACCCGGTTGCTGTAGCCCGACACGTAGCTGGAAAATCCGCTGTTCGTGGACACATCCAGCAGGTAGTTGGTGGCCCCGGTGGCTGCATCCCATTTCGCGTAGAAGGACATGCTTGTCGCATTGGTGGCCGGCAGCGCGTTGGGCGCATCCGGGGCCGGGGTGTACGCAAAGTTCCCAATGCGGCTGTCATAGGTCGAAGTGCCCCAGTGGAACCAACCCCTCGTGTACCTCGAAGGACCTGTCTGGACCGTGGCGTACCTGGTGTAGTAGCAATTCGTCCACGTGGCGCCCGACAGAATCGCCGGGCCCAGTTGTTCCGTGATGAAGACGGCCTGCACCGTCGCGGCTACCTGGCCTATGATCTCAGCATAGACGCGAACCACCATGGCGTCGTTGGTGGTCATGCCGGTCGACGAACACGTCCACGTGTTGGTCTGCACGCCTGCGCCGGCTGCGCTTCGGGACACGAGGGATGTTGGGAACCCGGATGTGATCTCTGTTTCGCCGCCGCCGCTCGCCCTTTTCCAGACCCTGATGCCCCATGTGACCGTGCCACCGCCGCTGCCCGTTTTTTCAATCATGTTGGTGCGAGACGTGGAGGATTGCGCCGTGCCCAGAATGTAAGCGTTCGTACCGTTGACGGTCTGCAGATCGCCCCGCATATACCTCATTTCGGAGGCGGCGAGGACGGGGGAAGCTGTTGCCAGCAAAAGCCCCGCAACACCATATTTCAAGGCCCTGTTCATTCCGTCACCACGTACTACTCACCACTCACTTCCAACCATTCACCATTCACCATTTACTTCCCCCTCCACCCGCGCTGACGTTGCCGTACGAAAGGGAAACAAGGTTGCAGAAGGCGCGCGCAGGCGACGATGCGCCCCCACAAGACCCGGCGTTTTTCAGTTTGCCGCTCACCGTGCTGCTCCCGGACACGACAGCCAGCCCCCCAAAACACAGTCTTTTCAATATCCCTTCCACCCCAGCGGAATCCACATGGTCTTTTCTTTTGGTATCCTTTTTTGCCGCACGCTGACCTGTCACGGCGCAGGATCGGCACGTTTTGAGGCTGGGACGGTGCGGATAGGAGCGTGAGGAAGGGAACAGAAGGTCGCCAAGCGCGCAATGAGCCGAAA
>JAZDKY010000057.1:0-28793 GCA_043802525.1 bacterium | reverse complement strand
ACAGCCTCAGTGTGGAGTGCGGCAGCTTTGGAGTGCTGCGGCTCGACGCAGCTTTTCTATCAGTTACCACACACTTTGCACTAAAACGATAGGCCTGCTCAAAGCGGTGTCAAGCCACCGCACTCCAAAGGCCGGCACATGCGGGCCGGGCGGTCTCTTCCCCAGGCTGACGCACATGCCCCATTTCGGGATACGTCCTGACGTTGGGACCCCGCTCCAATAGCTGCATGGTTTCACGCGCACGCCGTGAGACCAGCTCCTGGCAGAGCGCCAAATCCTCCTCCCTGTGCGCCACGTTGCGACGCACCGTGGCCTCCAAGCCATCCATGTCACAAAGATGCACGCCCGGAATCGCACCCACCTCCGGCGCCACATCGCGCGGCACCGCGATATCAACCAGGACCAGGGGCCGCCCCATGCGCGCGGCCATGACCCGCTCGATGGTGGGCCGGTCCAGCATGATGTAGGGACAGCCGGTCGAGCAGATCGCAACATCGACCGCTTGCAGTTCCCCGACAAGCGCCTCAAGCGGCGCCGCACGGCCCCCGTGGGTCGCTGCCATCTTCTCGGCCCGTTCGAGCGAGCGATTGACCACAACCAGGTCTTTCACGTCGTTGACGGCCTGCTCGTCGCGTTCAGCAACCACACCAACGGCGCCGTCGTCTCCTTCCGCAGCAACGACGTGTGGCGCATCTATACGCACACCGACTTGAGCGTGCCCACCAACCGCGTGCTGGCCTTCGGCATGACCAACGGCGTGTCCTGCTCGATCTGCCACGAC
This sequence comes from bacterium, assembly GCA_043802525.1. Taxonomy (GTDB): domain Bacteria; phylum Verrucomicrobiota; class Kiritimatiellia; order CAIVKH01; family CAIVKH01; genus JAZDKY01. The sequence goes on along the minus strand of JAZDKY010000057.1, from coordinate 28,012 downwards.
ACGCACAGTCAGGCCGCCACGCCGTTCGACACCAACGCGCCCGCGTACGGCGGCGCCGGCACCGGCGCCGGGCGCCACTACATGAGCGCGGACAACACTACGGAACAAATGTGCATCGACTGCCACCGCTCGCGCAGCGTGACGAACGCGAACCGCGGCTCGCACCCGGTCGGCATCGTTCTAACAACGGGCCTTTTCTACCGGGCCGCAACTAATTTTCCGTTGGAACGGACCACCCGCAAACTGCGCTGCCTGTCCTGCCACGATCTGCATCGCAGCGCCACGACCGACGGCACACTGCTACGCATGACCAACGGCGCCGCCTTCTGCGCCAGCTGCCACAAACTGGCCGACACCCTGACGCCAGCCAGCCACTTCATCCTGACGAACAACGGCACGGTCTGGCCCGGCGGCCAGTATGGGTCCCTGTTCCCGGCCCGGTCCAACCTCGCTGATCGCGGATCGTGCGCCGCGTGCCACTTCGTGCACGGCTGGCCGGATGCCGCCAATCCCACGAACCACTACCCGACCCTCCTCGTGGACCGAGAGGAGAACCTCTGCTTCTCGTGCCACGACGCCGATGGCCCGGCAGGCACCGATTTGCAGACGGAATTCCAGAAGGCCGTGCATCACCCGGTGGCGCTCAGCGGACGCCACATCAACACCGAGGACGGCAACCCCGGAGCGTTCGGCACCACCAACCGCCACGCCGAGTGCATGGACTGCCACAATCCGCACATGGCGCGCCGCGGCTACGACAGCCGAGGCGTCTCGCTGGCCCTCGCCGGCGTCAGCCGCGTGGTCGTCACCAACGGCGCGGCCGGCTCCGCGCCCGCGTACGGCTTCGTGCCGTCCTCGGATACCAACACGCCGGTGGAGGAGTACCAGATCTGCTTCAAATGCCACTCCGGCTGGACGTCGCTGCCATCGGGTAAGCGGGACCTGGGCATCCTTTTCAATCCCGCAAACGCGGCGGCGCATCCCGTTCAAGGAGCCGGCGCCAACACGTCCTCCTACATGATCGCGAGCCTGGCCGGCGGCACCGGCCTCCCGCATCTTTCCGTCACCAGCACCGTCACCTGCGCCGACTGCCACAACAACAACGACATCCCCACCTCCATCTCGCTCGTTCGCTTCTACACCGGCACAGTCGCGGGCGGCGTCCACGGTTCGGTCTCCAACGCAAACATGAACGGATCGATCCTGCGCGCGGACTACCGGATGACCCGCGGCAGCTACTCGGCCGCCAGCTTCGCGCTCTGCTTCATCTGCCACTTGCCCGCACCCTTCAATACGACGAGCGACAGCAACCGCAGCGACACGCGCTTCGAACAGCACGGAAAGCACATGCGCGAGTACCAGGCGGCCTGTGTCGACTGTCATGACAACAACCACGGCACCGCGATCACGCGCTACCCGGCCAACACGGGTTATGCACGACTAGTCAGCTTCGGAACCGCGGTGACCGGCGCGCGTGTGTGGACGATGACCGCAAACGGCGGCACGTGCACCATGACCTGCCACGGCGAAGGCCACAACCCACGATCGTATTGATGAAGATGCGAGACACCAACGTCCGCCGCCAAGCCGCACTGATCCTCGGTCTCGGCGTGCTGTGCGCCGCGCCGCGCGGCGGCCGCGCCGCCGCGCCCGTGGTAACGCCACTCGGCGACCTGCACGCGGCGCTTTCCGCACCCGCACGCGTCGCCGCCGCTCCCAACGGCATCGTGTATGTCGCCGACCCGGACGCCGGACAGATCGTGGCGTTCGACGCGTTCGGGCGGCTGCGTGAAGTGCGCTCCGGCTTCGACGGCCCGCTCGCCGTGGCCGTGGACGGGAGCGGGCGCATCCTGGTCGGCGAAAGCGGACCGGGCTCCGTGAGTGCCTTCGACGCGGGTTGGAACTTCCTCTTCAAGCTCGGCAGCGGCGACGGCGAGTTCGCGTCGCCCGGCTTCATCGCGATCGATCCCGTCCCGGGCCACGACACCGTGTACGTGTCGGACGGCACGGCCGACGACGTCGGCGTTTACAGCAACGGCACCCTGGCGTTTACCTTCGGCACGTACGGCACGGGCAACGGACAGTTCGATTTTCCAGCCGGCGTGTTCGCGACGACGAACGAGATCCTCGTCGTGGACCAGAACAATGACCGCGTACAGGTCTTCGACCACGGCGGGTCATTCCTGCGCACGTTCACGCTCGTCACCACGAACGAGTCCGGCCCGATCGGCGGACGCTCCCAAGGCATCCTCGCCGACGATGCGGGCCGGATCTACGTGGCCGACGCGTTCCAGGGCTTCATTCGCGTGTTCGACGCGACCGGCGGCCTGCTCTCCACCATTGGATCGATTGGCGAAGCGCCCGGGCAATTCCACACGCCCTCGGACCTGGCCATCGATCCCTGCGGACGGCTGCTTGTCGCCTCGCCCAACAACCGGCGCGTGGAACTCCTCGGGCTGGACGATTACATCCACCTGACCGCTTCGCCGGCGGACGCCACGCTCCCGGCGGGAACGAACCTGGTGCTGTCGGTCTTCACGAGCGGCGCGGGCCCTTTCAGCTACCAGTGGCGCAAAGGGACGACAAACCTGGTCGACGGCGGCGGCGTTTCCGGCGCGACGAATTCCACGCTGACCCTCTCAGGCCTCGCGACATCCGATGCGGGCAGCTACTCGGTGGTCGTCACCGGCCCGTCCGGCACCATTCAGTGCGGGGCCGCCGATCTCGCTGTGTTGACCCCGCCATCCATCGTCATCCCGCCGGCCGGACAGGTCGTGGCCCAGGGCAGCAACGTCCTGCTGTCCGTCACGGCGGCGGGCGACGCGCTCACGTACCAGTGGTTTTTCAACGGCGCTCCGCTGGGCGGCGCAACGAACGCGACGCTGGCGCTCAACGCGGCGCAGCCGGAGGGAAGCGGCAACTACGTCGTGACCGTGCAGAACGCCGTAGGTGAAGCGACGAGCGATCCCGCGGCGCTGGTGGTGCTCGCGCCGCCCGTCATCCTCCTGCAACCGTCCGACCAGAAAGCCTTGCTGGGCGATATCGCCATCTTCAGCGTGGCGGCCGGGGGCGACGAACTCTCCTATATATGGACGTACGCCGGCGTGCCGTTCCTCGCGCCGAGCGATCCGACGCTGGTGCTGGTCAACGTGCAGACGCAGGCGGCCGGATTCTACGCGGTCATCGTCACCAACGCCATCGGCGCAGTGACGAGCGATATCGCGCTGTTGAGTGTGTTCATCCCGCCGGCGATGCAGGAGGTGGAGGCGGTTTCGCGGCAGGCGGACGGCAGCCTGCTCGTCCATCTCGCCGGCGATACGGGCTACACCTTCGCGATCGACGCCTCGATCGACTTGCAGGACTGGATACGCATGACGAACCTGCCCAGCCAGACGGGCCTGTTCGAGTACCTGGACACCGACGCCACCAACGCGCCATCGCGTTTCTACCGCACACGCTGGCGTCCCTGAACTATTGAAGAGGCAAGAAGAGGAAGCATCACCTATGAATAGCTGCAAAGCGCTACTGGTCTTCACGGGCTTATCGCTGGCACTCGAGTGCAACGCGATCGCGGCGGAAACGACGCTGCTGTTCCAAGGCTTTGAGACCGCGGATACATGGACCGTGCAGTCCGGCGCGGGGTTCATCTCCACGGCGACGGGCTCCGGGGACACGCCGGCGAGTCAGCGTATTCTTTCCGGTTCCGCTTCCTGGCAGATCAACAACACGAACGGCACGCTGGTTTTGACCAACGCCTCCATCGCGACCCTGACCGGCCGACTGGTCCGCGTCCGCCTCTCCAGCACCTCGGTCTCCGTCAACAACGGCGCTGACGCCGCGGACAATGTAAAGGTGTACGTCGCCCTGGACGGCGCGGGTTTCGGCGCGACGCCGGATATTCAGGTCAATGCCAGCAACAACAACGCGCGCTGGGGCTACTGGGCCACGCAGACGGTCACCACGACGGCGGGCGTGCCGGTGAGCAACGCAGCGCCGCAGGCCGGAACCAGCAGCAACAACTACAGCACGCTCCGGGTTCTTATTCCGGACGCCGCCACCAGCGTGGCCGTATCCGTCAGCGCGCTGAACGACGATGCCAATGAAGTATGGAATGTGGACGACGTCGCCGTCGTGGCCCAGACCAGTCCGACCACGAACCTGATGTTGTTCGCCTCGGTCCTGTCCGTGGGCGAGGCCGCCGGCGCGGTGACGGTCACGGTCTTCAAGACCACGGACGCAGGAAATGTGTCCGCACAGATCGCCCTGGGCGGAACCGCCACGCTGGGAGCGGGCGGCGACTACACGGTGGATACCACGAATCTCGTGCTGAACGGCGCCACCACCTCGGCCACGATCGTGGTCACCATCACCAACGACGCCCTGGTGGAAAGCGCGGAGACCGTGATCATGAAACTGACCAACGTGGTGAACGCCGGGCTGAGCGCGCCGTCGACGCTGACCCTCACCATTGTGGATGACGACCTTTCGCCGAATGCGGTGTCCAACGTCTGGATCAACGAGATCAGCTACGATCCGGCGGGTGTGGATTCGAATGAATTCATCGAGGTCGCGGGTGTGGCAGGCGCCAGCCTCACGAACTGCATTCTCGTCCTCTACGATGGGAGCAGCGGCCTCTCGTACGGCACGACCAACTTGAGCGGAACCCTCGGCAATGAAGGATGCGGGTTCGGGGCCGCGGCCTTTTACTTCACGACCAATTCCCTGCTGAACGGGTCGCCCAATGGCGTGGCACTGGTTCAGGGCGGCACGGTCGTGCAGTTCCTGGCCTACGAAGGCGCGTTCACCGCATCGAACGGCCCGGCGGCGGGCCTGGCCTCCACGACCAACATCGGCACCGTGTTCCAGAGCGTGCCCACGCTGCAACTCGCGGGCACGGCCACGAACTACGGCGGGTTCACGTGGGCCACCAACGCGCCATCGCCCGGCACGCTGAACTTCGCGCAATTGATCGCCGGCTGCGCGCCGCCCATTCGATTGGCGTTCGGCACGGATGCGTTTTCCGCCAGCGAAGCCGTCGGCACGGTGGACGTGCTGGTGGTCAAGTCGGCCGCATTGAGCAACGTGACGGCTCAACTCGTTATGTCGGGCACGGCTACGCCGGGGTCGGACTTCTTCCTGTCGACCACGAACATCGTACTGACGGGAGCCACGACTTCCCAGATCGTCTCGCTGACCGTGGTGGACGACCTCGCGCTGGAGTCCGACGAGACCGTGATCCTGACCCTGACCAACATCACCGCGGCGGTCGCCGGCACGCCCTCCGTGTACACGCTGACGATCGCGGCCAACGACAGCCTCGCCCTGGCGGCGACGTCGGCCGCCTTGTTTGCGCGGTCGGTGACGTCGACCGCGGTGGCGGGAACGGCGAATAATGTCATCGTCGGCGAACTGGCCTGGTCCAACCAGCTAAACGGTGCCAGCGGGACGACACCGGCGGCGACCAACTGGGTCATTCCGAACGTGCCGCTGGACATCGGCCTCAATCCGGTGTCCGTGTTGGGCACGAACGGGTTCGGCAATTCCGTGGCGTACATTCATGCCGTCACCCGTCTGGACACGCCGCGCGGATTCACCTACGTCATCGCCGGGCAAGGTTTTGAGGCGGGCGAAACCTGGAGCATCGTGCAGGGCGCCGGCCAGATTTCGACCAACCGGGGCGCCGGCGATTTCCCGCCGGATCAGCGGATTCTTAGCGGGACACAGTCCTGGCAGGTCATCAACGCCAGCGTGACCCTTGAACTGGCGCAGGTCTCCATGACGGGCTTCACGGGGTGCCAGGTCAACGTGCGCCTCTCCAGCACATCGCTCACGTCGGGCAACGGCGCGGAGAACACCGACCTGGTCCTGTGCTACGCCGCGCTCGACGGCGCGGCCTTCCCTGCGGACAGCAACTACGTGATGGGGGCAGGCGGGCTGATCAACTCGCGATGGGGCTTCTGGGCCACCAACGTCGCCGCCATGGGCGTGGGATCGCAGGCGCGCACCCTCGCGTGGCAAGGCGGCCTGAGCAGCAACAACTACAGCGACCTGTACATTCTCCTCCCCGACAGTGCCACCTCCGTCGCCTTCAAGGTGTGGGCGGTCAATGACGGAACCAACGAGGTGTGGAGCGTGGACGCGATCCAGCTCACTGGCTACCCGACAGGCGGCAACCCGGACCTCGACGGCGACTTGATGCCCGATGTCTGGGAGCTGGACAATTTCGGAACCCTCACCAACGGGGCGGCCGGCGATAGGGACGCGGACGGGTTCAGCAACCTGGACGAGTACATCTCGGGGACGCATCCCACCAACAGCCAGGCCTTCCTGAAGATGGAGGCCATCAACAACAGCACGTCGGCATCCGTCGTGTACTTCCTGGGCGTCACTGGCCGGCTGTACAGGTTGGACTACAGCGACAACCTTCGGAACAGCGCCGGCTGGACCGAGTACTCCAACAACATCGCCGGCACCAACGGTCTGATGTGGGCGCCGCAGGGGACAATAACCAACAGTCGCAGCTATCGCGTGCACGTGCAGCTGCCATGAAGTGGGGAATCGGTTAGGAATGTTGCGTAATCGAATTCCGTTTCCAGTTTGGTAGGGCGGACCGTCCCGGTCCGCCGCGTCCCGGTCCACCGCCTGCCCTGGGCCCTATCGAAGGGCGGCGCGCGGGGACCGCACGCCCTACCAAACTGGAGACGAAATTCAAAACCGGCCATTGCCGAATGCTGAGACGCTGATGGGCAGGCCCCATCTCTAGAGAGCAAATAGCAGCATGAACTACGGCGAACTCCTGCAGTTTGATCCCATCGAGGATTCCGTCCGCCTGTGCGAGGCGGACCAGGAGGGCGCCACCCGTCGATTCGTGTCCAGCTACTTGATCTCCCCGGAGATGGCCGGGCGCCTCACGCAGCAGGTTTTCCCTCGGCTGCAGTTCGACCACCCCGCGGACCCCAAGGCGCTGTTCGTGGTCGGACCGCACGGGGCGGGCAAGAGCCACCTGCTTGCCGTCCTCTCCAGCCTCGCCGAACGCGGGGAACTGGTCGATGCCGTCACCAATCGGAAGGCTCTCACCGTCGACGGTGCTGCGGCGCTGGATGCCATTGCCGGCCGCTTCCTCGTGATTCGCGCCGAATTGGGCCCGGCCACCAAGTCGATGCGCGACGCGCTCCTTCGGCGGATGGAGGGGTACCTGGCCGCCCAAGGCGTGGCGTATGCCTTCCCGCCTGATTCGAAGTCGCCGGGCGACAAGCGGTCATTCGACGACATGATGGCGGCGTTCCACGGGACGTTCCCGGATCACGGGCTGCTGCTGGTCGTGGATGAGTTGTTTGACTACTTGAAGTCCCGCAATCCGCGCGACCTGGTCCGGGACCTGAATTTCCTGCGCGATCTTGGCGAGGCCTGCCGCAACCTGAAGTTTCGCTTCATGGCGGGTGTCCAGGAATCCTTGTTCGACCACCCGCACTTCACTCTCGCCGAGGACTGCATCCATCGACTGAAACACCGTTGCGCCGAAGTGGCGATCACCACCCGGGACGCGCAGTTCGTCGCCGCGGCGCGCATCGTGCGCAAGACACCGGAACAGCGGGCGCTGGTCGAGGCGCACCTGGCCAGATACGCGAAGTACTACGGCCGGATGAAGGAACGGATGGACGAGTTCGTGGACCTGTTCCCGATTCATCCCGACTACGTTTCCACCTTCGAAAGGAACGTCTTCGCGGAGCGGCGCGGCATCCTGCGCATGGTATCCGACGCCGTGGAAAAACGGCTTGGGCTTCCGCTTCCGGAGAACGAACCCGGCCTTATCGCCTACGACAGCTACTGGGTGGTGCTTCGCGCCTATACCGCCTGCCGGGAGGCGCCGGAGATTGCGGCGGTCATCGACTTCAGCCGGCTGCTGGAGGAACGGATGGAGCAATCCACGATGCCGGCGGAAGACCGCGCCATGGCCAGGCGCATCATCCACGCCCTGTCCATCCAACGCCTGACCGCCGGTGACGTGTACTGTGAGCGGGGCGTCACGCCCGCGGAACTCCGGGATTCGCTCTGCCTGTACCAGCCGGGCCTGGACGTTACCGAAGGGGATCCTGCCGAAGCCCTGCTCGCCCGCGCGGTGAGGGTCCTGGAGGAGATCCGCCTGAGCGCGAACGGGCCCATCGTCACGGTCCGTTTCCACGAGAACCGGTACTGGCTGCACTTCGAGAAGTTCAGGCGCTTCGTCGTGCCGGAACTGATTCTCCACTGGGTTAACGCCATTCCCTTCCTGCTGTTGATGCTGACCGGCGGCATCATGCTGGCTTCACGGTTCAGTCACCTCGACCGCGAGCTGTTCTCCTCGACCGTGGTCCTCCACAAGATGTGCGCATTGGTCTGGCTGTGCGGCCTGCCGCTGACGGTGCTGGCCAGCGCCAAGCCGCACTGGGCGCACATACGCACCATGTTCACGTGGGGCGTCGCGGACGCGATATGGATGATCCAATCCATACGCAGCCTGTACAACAAGAAGGCCGTCATCCCGCCGGCCGACCGCTTCAACACCGGCCAGAAGATCAACGCCTGCCTCGTCATGCTCTACTACTTCGGCTTTGCGACCACGGGCCTGCTGATGTTCTGGAAAGGGACGATCCTGTTCCCGTGGTACGTGCATACGTCCCTGTTCTTCGCCGCCATGGGCTCCGTCGGCGGCCATCTCTTCCTGGCGCTGATCAATCCCAGCACCCGCATCGCGCTGGCCGGCATTTTCCACGGCTGGGCCCCGATGAAATACGTCGGGCACCATCACGCCCTGAGTCTCCCCAAATCGCTGCGCTCGCACGCCGAGCCGGTCAGCGTCCGGACCATCACGAAGGAGGTTTTCGTCTCCAGGATGGAACTCGGCATCCTGGCCGTCACCGTCCTCCTGGCCGGCCTGGGCGCCTTCGCTTTCGGTCAGGGGCGGCTGGCCACCGTAGAGAAACAGTTCGCCAAGAGCTTCGCCGACATCATCCAGCCCAGCGAGCTCTCCACCAGGCACCGCATCGGGCCCGCGGCGGAATCGTGCACGAAGTGCCATCTCTTTACGGGCGAAATACCCGACCAGAAATGTGAGCAGTGCCATGAGCTCGTCAAGGAACGCAGGGCGGCGCACATCGGATACCACGGCTCGCTCAAGGGCGACTGCCGGTACTGCCACCGCGAGCACCATGAGTTATCCGTGCCCCTCGCACCGCTGGCCCGCGACACGTTCGACCACAACGAGGCCGCATTCAAACTCGTCGGCAAGCACGCCAAGATACAGTGCGACGACTGCCACAAAAAGACCCGCACGAAGGACACGCCCGGCATCTACTACATGGGGATGAAACACGAACGGTGTGCCGACTGCCATCGCGACCAGCACGGCGGGCAGTTCGCCGCGGCCTGCGATACCTGCCACACCCCCGCGGGATGGACGGGGCAACAACTACTCTTCATCCATGACAAAGGCTCCGGGTTCCACCTCGAGGGCAAGCACGCCAAGGTCGACTGCGCCAAATGCCACAAGCCCTCGACGCCCTCGGCCACATTGGGCTCCGCCAAATTCAAGGGCCTGTCCCACGACTGTGCGGACTGTCATCAGGATCCGCACCGGGGCCAGTTCGACAGGAACTGCACCAAGTGCCATCCGTCGCCGGCCGCCTGGACCGTGGGCTCGCCGCAGTTCGAGCACGACCGGGATACAAAGTTCATCCTTCTCGGAAAGCACGCCACGGTCCGGTGCATCCTGTGCCACAAACCCCAGGCCGAGGGCGGGCCGCTCAGCTCGGCGCGCTTCAAGGGGCTGGAGACGACCTGTGAAAAGTGCCATGCCGTTCAGCATCCCCAGCGCTATGGCGCAACCTGCACGGCCTGCCACGCGCCGGATGCGTGGCCCCGGAAGCAACCGGTCTTTGATCACAAGCGGGACTTCCGATTTGAACTGATCGGCAAACACCTGGCCGCCCAGTGCAGCGCCTGCCACAACGACACGGTCATGGGCGCAGTGGATCGCTCCCGCCGGCCTGAGTACACGTGCCTCACCTGCCACCAGAAGAATGACCCGCACCAGGGCGCCTTGGGCGCCATCTGTTCAAAGTGTCACAGCACGATGGGGTGGAAGGGTGAGGAGTTGCTATTCGACCACACCTCGATGTCCCGTTTCCCGCTGAACCGGGATCACGTGAACTTGGACTGCAAGAAGTGCCACAAGGACAACCGCTGGAAACCGTTGGATCCGGCCTGCGCGAGCTGCCACCCGAAGTTTTTCCTGGATGGGAAGAACAGCGCCAACTTCAGCCCTTAGCCGTAACTATTCGGAAGTTGAACCACGGATGCACACGGATAAACACGGATGAGGAAGATGTTTCCACTACCCATGACTCAGACTATTTCATCACCGTTCGATGAACTGCTCACCGATCCTCGATCATCGAGCCGTTCCGTCTTAATCCGTGTCGATCCGTGTTCATCCGTGGTTTCTAATTGCATTGTTCCGGGTTAGGGTCGGAGGAATCTCAACTCGACCCATGCCCGGAAACGGGTTTGCATTGCGGGCGCGGCGTGGACATCATCGTCACGTTCTCGGAGCGCCATGAACGAGCAGACGAAGCGACGCGTCCTGATGGTTGACGACGACGAGTTGATGCTGTCGGCCATCAAGCGCTATTTCGAGGGCACCGGCCGGTTCGTGGTCCGCACCGAACAGGACTCCACGCGCGCGCGGGCCACGGCGCGCGAGTTCAAACCCGAATTGATCCTGCTCGACGTCGTCATGCCCACCTACGACGGCGGCGACGTCGCGAACTTCCTCGGCCAGGATCCGGCGACCCGCGACATCCCGATCCTGTTCCTGACCTCCATGGTCACGCGGGAACAGGTCGAGGCCCACGACGGCACGATCGCGGGTCATCCGTTCATCGCGAAGCCCGCGGGCGTGAAGGAAATTCTCCGCCGGGTCGAAACGCGCCTCGGCATGTAGATCGCGCCCCGTCGACGTTCTGGAGTCAAAGGACTGTCCCGTGCTTGCGGACCAGCAGCTATGACCGGCTGCACATTCTGGTTTGTACTGCCACCGCACAAGGATCATAGTGGCCGGCAGATACTCACGTTCATGCAAACACCCAAGCGACGCATCCTGATGGTGGACGATGACGAGACCCTCCTCTCGACGATGAAGCGGTACATCGAGGGCACGGGCCGGTTTGAAGTCCGCACGCAGAACAAATCAACCCGGCTGCACGACGCCCTTGCCGATTTCGCGCCCGAGCTGATCGTGCTCGATCTCGTCATGCCGGACCTGGATGGCGGCGACGTGGCGGCCTTGCTCAAGAACGATGCCCGGACCCGGAATACGCCCATCCTCTTCTATACATCGAACGTTTTGAAGGAAGAGATCGAGAAACAGGGCGGGAGCATCGGGGGACATGCCTTCCTGGCGAAGCCGTCCGAGGGCCGCGAACTGCTGAAACGCATCGACCAGCTTCTCGGAACCTCTCCGCGCTAGTCGGGTCTTGCTCGGTTCACCGCGTCGAACTCGGACGGGGTGTTGATGTTATCCAACGCCTCCGCAACTGGCAGGACAAGTCGCTCGATGTCCGAACAGATCAGGGCCTTGCGCGGACAGTGAATCCCCTGCGCGATGAACTCCTTCATGGCTGGAAGAATTCCCGGTTCATAGATCGCGCAAAGCGGCTCGGGTAGTCCGTCGTGACGGCTCAGGAAAGCCGTCGCCATCCTTGCGGGATTCCGATGGGCGATGAGGAACGCGAGCGTCGCGTCATCCATGTACGGCAGATCGCACGCGAGGACGAGCCACGGCGCGGCGCGCTCGTGTTCGAGCGCCGCCAAGATACCCGCCATCGGGCCAATGTTTTCCACGGTATCCTCGATGACCGGGAAACCGGGCCGCGGCAGGCCGGGGCGGGTTGAAACAAAGACGCTGGCGCAATGACGGCCAAGGAGTTCAAAGCAGACGTCGAGTTGTGGCCGCGCGCCGTAGGCCAGCAGCGCCTTGTCAGTGCCCATGCGCGTGCTGCGACCGCCGGCAAGAATGAGGCCGTGGAGATTCGTAGCGGTCATGGTGTAGCCGCGGCTCTGCGAGCCGCGATTGTGCCCATGCACACGCCTCGCAGAGGCGTGGCTACACTCCGAACTGGTAACTTAAAGGTCACGACCTGGCAAAATCCTTCTTCCCGCCACGCTTTTCCAACAGCCGAATCTCTTTGATCACACTATCGTGCGAAAGCGCCTTGCACATGTCGTAGACCGTGAGCGCGGCAATCGTCGCGCCGGTCAACGCCTCCATCTCCACACCGGTCTTGCCGTGAAGTTCGGCGCGGCATTCGATGACGATCTCGCCCCGGTCATTGACCGCGATCTCGACCTTGCAATCCTCAAGTCCCAGCGGATGGCACAGCGGAATGAGTTCGCTGGTCTTCTTCGCCCCCATGATGCCGGCGAGGATCGCCGTCTGGAAAACGGGCCCCTTCCTGCTTTGCAGCTCGGCGCCGTCGAGCTGCGTCAGGACCTCCGGCGGCACGGCCACGATCGCGCGGGCCCGGGCGACCCGGTGTGTCACGGGCTTCCCGCCCACGTTTACCATCGCCGGCTTATTCTTGTCGTCGACGTGTGAGAACATCTGCGTCTCCGTTGCGGAACAAGATACCGCGTCCATTCATGAATGTAACGCCCCCTCCGGTCAGGTCCATGCGCGGTAGGTCACGTTTGCACCGGCAGAAAGCCTTCGTCGTCCTCGCGGCAGCTCAATGAAACCGTCGCTCGTGCCCAGCGCGACCAAGTCGCCCGATCCGCCGTACCGCTCCGGATGGGCGAGCCGCTGACCGCCCTTCGACTCGATACGCACCGGCAGGAAGAGCGTGAGGCGAGCGTGAGGAGCGTGGGAGCGTGAGAGCGTGGCCAACAGGACCGGTCCGGATCGCAGACCCATGGCGTGGGTCAGGCCGGGCAGTACGTAGCGGTGCAGGCAGACCATGGATGACACGGGGTTCCCGGGCAGCGCGAAAACCGGCTGGTGTTTGCGGCTGACGCCAAACCAGAAAGGCTTGCCCGGTTTTTGCCGCACCGTGTGGAAGAGCGTGCGGATCTTGAGCTCGCGCAGGACTTCGGGCACAAAATCGAAGTCCCCCATCGACACCCCGCCCGTCGTGATGACAACGTCAAATGCGCGCAACGCCTCTGCAAACACATTGCGAACTTCGTCGCGCCGGTCCTTCACATGGAACACGGCGATTCCGGAGTATCCGTTGCGCAACAACGTGGCGCGAATGCCGTACGCGTTGGAACACCGGATTTGCCAGGGCTTCGCGGGCCGGCCGACGTCCACGAGTTCGTCGCCGGTGGAAATCAGCGCGATAGACGGCACGCGCGCGACGCGCACGGTTTTTCGCCCGGTCGAAGCGATGACCGCGATGCGCGCTCCCGAGAGGATGCAGCCGGGGCGAAGAAGCGCGTCGCCCTTCCGGCCGTCCGACCCGCGCCAATGAATATTCTGCCCCTCCGCCCCCCTAACAGAACGATGAACGATCGTGCATCGTTCTGTTAGGTGCTCCACCGGGATAATGCGGTCGATGCCGGGCGGAACGACGGCGCCGGTCATGATCCGAATGCAGCCGCCGGCCGGGTCCTTGAGTCCCCGCGCCGGGCGCCCGGCCTGCAACGTGTGCTCCACACGAAACGAGCGCTGCCCCGCAGCCACCGCAGCGCGCGCAATCGCAATCCCGTCCACGGTCGAACGGTCGCACGGCGGGTAGTCGCGGTCCGCGCGGATCGTCTCACGAAGAATCCGGCCCTGCGCCTCGGCCAAGGGACATGAAGAGTCACCAACATCCTTCACGTGAGCGGTAATGATCCTCTCTGCATCACTGACCGAGATCATGCGCCGATCTTACATCCGTGTTGATCCGTGCCAAGCCCTGAGCATTGTCGAATGGGTCTATCCGTGGTTACACTCCGCACATGGCGCTATTGGTCGTACATGTCCACGTCCAGGTGAAATCCGACTGCGTCGAGGCCTTCAAGGCGGCGACGCTGGACAACGCATCGAACAGCGTGAAGGAGCCGGGCATCGCGCGGTTTGACGTCGTGCAGCAGGCCGACGACCCGACTCGCTTCGTCCTCGTCGAGGTCTACCGCACGCCCGATGCGCCCGCGAAGCACAAAGAGACCGCGCACTACGCCCGCTGGCGCGATGCGGTCTCCGGCATGATAGCCGAGCCGCGGACCAGCGTGAAATTCGGCAATATCTTCCCGACTGACAACGACTGGTAAGGTTTAACCACAGAGGACACGGAGGTTCACAGAGGTTCCGGAAGCCCGCAGCATCCTCCGTGTACCTCCGTGTCCTCCGTGGTTCAAATCATGAAGTTTGAGTTTCAAACGGTCTCGCGGGTCATCTTCGGATCAGGCTCGTTTGCGCAGCTCGCGAACCTGGCCGCTTCGCTCGGCAAACGCGCACTCGTGGTGCAGGGCCGTTCAACGCGACACAAGGCGGCGGGCATTCCCCTATCGATCGATGGCGAGCCGACGTTTAATGTCGTGCGCGAGGGCGCGCAGCTCGCGCTTGAGAAGCAGTGCGATCTCGTCATCGGCATCGGCGGAGGCAGCGTCCTCGATGCGGCCAAGGCGATCGCGATGCTGATGACGAATGGCGGCGACCCGCTCGACTACGCGGAAGTTATCGGACGCGGAAAACCCGTCGCGCAACCGTCCGCGCCTTTCATCGCGGTCCCGACGACGGCCGGCACGGGTTCAGAGGCGACGCGCAATGCAGTCCTCGGTTCTCCTGAGCACAAGGTCAAGGTGAGCCTGCGCAGCCCACTCATGCTTCCGCGCGTCGCGGTGGTGGACCCGGAACTCGCGATCGGCCTGCCGCCCGCCATCACGGCCAGCACGGGCATGGACGCGCTGTCGCAACTGATCGAGCCGTTCGTGTCGAGCCGCGCGAACCCGATGACGGACGCGTTGTGCCGCAACGGCATCCGCCGGGCTGCGCGGTCGCTGGTGCCCGTGTTCGAAAACGGGGCGAACCTTATCGCGCGCGAGGACATGGCCCTTGCGAGCCTGTTCAGCGGCATGGCGCTCGCGAACGCGGGGCTCGGCGCCGTGCATGGTTTTGCCGCATCGATCGGAGGCATGTTCTCCGCGCCGCACGGCGCCGTATGCGCTGCACTGCTGGCGCCTGTCATGGACATCAACGTGCGCGCCCTCCGCGCGCGCGACGCGGGCTCGCCTGCACTCAACCGTTACGAGGAACTCGCGCGGGTCCTCACGGACAAGCCCGCCGCGCGGATCGAGGACAGCATCGCCTGGACGCGGGACCTCGCGAAGCGACTGGGCATCCCGCCGCTGCGTGCGTACGGCATCGCAGAAGAGGATCTTCCCGAGCTCGCCGAACGAGCCGACGCAGCCAGCAGCATGAAGGGGAATCCTATCGCGCTGAAGATCGAGGAACGGAAAGAAATCCTGGCGAAGGCCCTGTAGCCCGCACACGAGGTGTCCGCCATCATGTCCGCCAAAGCCTCGCCAAAGGCGGAAATCCAAAAGGGCGACCACGGATACGTCGTCTCGCGGCTACAGGGCTATATGATGAAGAGAACTTTGTGTACTCTTCGCGGCAGGGATAGTGTGGAAGGGTGCTCGCTGCTCGGACGGTGGGTGGACGAAGGAGCGCGGACCGAATGAATAGCGCGGAAACAGCGATCGAAGCATCGAGCCTCTTCTACCAACTTCTCCATTCCGGCCTGCTCATCGACGCCGCGCTCATTATCGCCATCTTCCTCGTGAGGGTCATCCTGCTGGGCGTCACCGCGAAGGCGGTCTCCCACGGGATGGCCGACGTGGGGGTGAAGGCGTGCGTGTACGCGACGCTCATCCTCTGCACAGTCTTTTTTGTCGCCAACCCAACGCTGCAGACGAGCGACGTGCTTCGTCCTTACCTCGTCATGGCATTCGTCGGCATCCTGGTCTGCAAGAAGGCGTTCTGGATCCATTTGGATCAGGCGCTCTACTGTAGCCTCATCTTCTGCCTGCTCAGCATATTCGTGGGCGATTACTCGAGGCGGGAGGTCGACAAGCGTTATCCCGAGCGACCCACGATCAACCGGGCGCTGGCATCGGTCATCGACGAGCACGCGCGGCAGGTCACGAACGGACCTCCGCGCGAGCCGAGTGAAGACATCCTCACGGCCCTGGTGCAGGCCTCTTCCGCGACAACAAGCGGTGTCCTGGGCTCCATGCTCGGCTTTATCCGGGCCGGCCTCGAGGTTAAGGAACAGATGGCCCGCCTCAACAAGATCACCGCCCGGAAGACCATGATTGCGAACATGCTCGCGGAAGGCGGCACCAATGTCGGCAACCGCGCGTGGGACATGGCCGCGGTGAGCAGTCTTCCGGGCAGCAATGGAGGTTCAAACGCGCCCGTTGCAAAGGACACGAACGGAACCCGGCGCGGCCATAGGGATACGTACGCCGCGGCCAAGGCGCAGCCCGAAGAAATCAACCGGATCGCCAGCAACAACGCGGCCATTGTCAACATGCTGTCGGGTATCGGGACCGACGTCGACGACCGCAACCAGGAGATGGACAAGCTGAATACGGCCCTGCTCGAGGAGGCCATGCGGGGCACCATCGACCTGTCGACCCCGGCCGGCGAGCCCATCACGGAAGAACAGATCGCCGGCCTCCGCGCGGCCATGGGCATGGGGAACGACCCGGACGACGGCCCCGAAGCGGTCACCACCGCGATCGATGGCACCGCGACGAACACCGCGCCGGTCGAACAACTTTCCACGGCCGCCGTTCAGGAAGCGATCGATGATATGCGGAGAGTCGCGGCTGCTTATGCCGCGTTGTTGGGCGCGGAAACGAACGCCGGCACCCGCGCCGCAGAAACGGTGCGGCGCGAGAAGATGCGGTCCTGGAACGGCCCATCCGCCGCGCGGGTCTCCAAGCCCGGCCTTCCGGTCCGGCTCGTGCGCCTGTGCGTTTTCGATCGCTTC
Organism: bacterium; assembly: GCA_043802525.1. Classification (GTDB taxonomy): domain Bacteria; phylum Verrucomicrobiota; class Kiritimatiellia; order CAIVKH01; family CAIVKH01; genus JAZDKY01. The sequence goes on along the minus strand of JAZDKY010000057.1, from coordinate 10,994 downwards.
CGCCGGGAATATCGAGCCCCGTGGGAAGGTGTGCTGCGGCCGATTCGCACCACCCCCGTCATCAGGCCGGCCGTACAAATCGCGGCGCCGGCGGCACCGCAGTCCAAAATCGTCAGCGTCAAAGCTAATTCCGCACCGCCCAAAGCCGTACGAAAGGCCAAACCCCCTCCCCCACGCCCCTACGACCTCCTGAGCAAGGTGGAGCACGCGAAATGGGACGCGGCGCTCCAGAAAATCCAGGTAACGGGCGTTGTCGGATCGTCGGCGGATGTCGCGGCGATCGTGAACGGCGCCCTTATCCGCCGCGATGCCATCCTCGTGGTCGACAGCGCCGGCTCCCAGTATTCATTCCGGCTTGCCGGCATCAACAAGAAGGGCAAATGCCAATGGGAACCCGTCATCGTACCCGCGAAGGAAAAAAGCGTGACGATAAGGTTCTGACAAGAAAACCCGGCCGATCGGGTGCGCGACGGATTTCTGCCTATGCGACATGGCGGAAGTCCATGGAAGATTGCACGTCTTTCGGGACCAGCTTGGTTTGATCAGAAAACTGTCGCCCACCCGACGCCACAACCGCCCAACCCTCGCCGTTGACACTGATTATGCCGCGTGACATATTGCGTTTCTGAGGGAGATGAAGTTATGGCGGTGTTGATAGGTATGTCGGCCGATGTGAAGGGGAAGAACTTTGCCATCGACCGCGACGAATTTGGCATTGGCCGCAGTACCGACAACGCCATTGCCCTCGGAAATCACACGGTTTCCGGCCACCACTGCCAGATCATCCAGGAAGGCGACCGCTACCTGATCCGCGACCTTGGATCGACCAACGGGACGCGGGTCAATTCCAAGGAAATCAAGGAAGGCACGCCCCTCCGCCCGAAGGACCTGGTTCAGGTCGGCGCGGTCGAGTTCCTGTTCAATTCCGAAGAGCTTCCGGTGGAGGAACTTCCCGACTCGAACATGCAGACACAGGTCCTGATCACGCAGGGCCCGACGTTGGCGCCGGAATCGTTCAACAGCATTTCACCGTTCGGAGCGCGCCGCCGCGAAAAACCCGGCGTCTGGCTCGTGATCATCATCGGCGTCGGCACCCTCGCGCTTGCCGGTGTTGCGTACTTCTTCTACAAGCTCGTCACCGCTAATTAGCCAAGAGCTGGAATTGAAGTGACCAGTGACCGGTGTCCAGTAACCAGTTTTGTCAGCCACCGGTCACCGGTCACCGATCACCGGTCACCCTGCTCAGGTGTCACCCTCATCGAACTACTCCTCGCACTCGTCATTGCCTCGCTGGTGGTCGCGATCGTCTTCTCGATCTACCGGACAACATCCCGTGCGGTGCAAGGGCAGCAGGAGCGCGCGCAGGGCGCGCCCGCCGCCGCGCGCGCGCTGGAGCAACTTCGCGCGGATCTCACGTCCTCCTTCTTCCCGGCCGAGGATGACGGCTGTGCGTTTTCCATATCGGAGACGAATGGCTCGACCACTCTTTCGTTCTGCTCGCTGCAACTCGCGGAAGGCGAAGCGGACCCCAAGTGGAGCCGGGCCATGCATATTGAATACCGCATCGAGGCGGCATCCCAACTCGTGCGCGTCGTGACGGCGTCGGTGGGGCCCGGTTCGGTGGACGGTTCGGGAACCAACGTCCTCCTCGGCAACCTGGATACGTTTCGCGTCGAGGCCTACGACGGGGCGGACTGGCTTGACACGTGGCCGGGCGAGACGGCCGAGGCGCAGCCCCATGCCGTACGGGTGGAACTCGCCTCCGCGCGGTTCAAGGGAAAGACCTCGTGGCAGTCGGAATTCTTCATTCCCGGCGCCCTGGTTGTGACCTCGTCGGTGGTGCGGGTAAGTCAGAAGTAAACAGTAAGCAGACTCGGCCTCCTGCCTACTGTTCACTGCTTACTTCGTCCCTCTATCTTTGCGCCATAACTTCGCCGAACACATCCTCGATCATGTCGATGCCGCGTTCCCACGAGAACCGGTCCTGGACCAGCGTGCGCGCCTGCCTGGCGATGGATCGGCGCAGGTCCTCGTCGCTCAACAGCAGATCGATGTTGTCGGCGATGATCGAGGGTTTGTCGGCGAGCAGGCAGTTCTCACCCGTGTGCAACGGAATCCCCTCGGCGCCCAGCGTCGTGGAGACGACGGGCACTCCAGCCGCCATGGCGTCGAGGAGTTTCACACGGAGGCCCGATCCGAGGCGCACGGGGCAAACGAAGACCTTCGCCTGCTGGAGATACGGCCGGAGGTCGTCCACCTCGCCGGTCACAATGATAGAGCTGTCGCGTTTCGCGAGTTCCCTGATCTCGGGAACGACGCCCGGGCCCACGACGTAGAAGGTGAGGTTCGGCCGCCTGGCCTTCAGCGTCGGCCAAACATGGGAGGCAAACCACAGCACCGCATCGCGGTTCGCATCCGTTTCATAGTGGCCGGTGAACAGGATGCGCTCCTCCGCAGGTGCGTCGGCGCCCGGCTGGAAAAAGGTCGTGTCGACACCGCACGGGATCACCGATATCCGCAGGCTCGGGGCGTGGCGCAGCAGGGCAAACCGTTCCTGTGCCGTCAGCACCAGCACCCGGTCCACGTTGCGGTACATGTCGACCTCGAACCGCAGCAGGCCGCCGAGGCTCATGCGTGAGCGGATGCCGCGCGCGCTGTATTTCATCAGCTTGGCCACCTTCCCATAGGACGTGGCGACGCTGTAGTGACAGGAAATGATTTTCCGCACCGCGGGCAGGTAGGGGTTGCAGTACAGGTACTGCCCCATCGCAGAGAATTCCGCGATGGCGATGTGGTAGCGCGAGCGCTCGACCATGTCACCGACGCGCTCCATCATCTCTTCGGACCGGAAATTGTAGAAATAGGATGGGATCGACGAGAATGCAAAATCGACCGCGCCCTGCCCGAACGAGTGCGGCTTCGGCTGCGGAACAATTTCCAACTCCTTCAGCATCGGCCGGACCTCGCCCGCACGGGCCGCACTGTCGTACCCCTCAAACGTCACCAGACCGATTTCGTGTCCGCGTTCGACCAGGCGCCTGACCCGTTGCCAGACGATGACGTGCCCGCTGGAAACGCGGGCGTGCGGCAGACGCGCGGTTATGAAGAGAATCCTCATGTCAGCCGGACCTTACCGCTTGCTACCGGACGGGGCAAGCGGGCGGCTGACATGAAGTGCCGAGTTTCGAGGGCTACTCCACTCGACACTCGGCACCCGACACTCAGCCGTCATCCTTTGACCGCTCCTTCAGTCATGCCTTTGATAAACAGCTTCATCGAAAACACGAAGAGGATGATGATCGGGATGCTGGCGATGGCATAGCCGGCCATGAGCGGGCCCCAGAGCTTGATGTATTCGCCGGCCATGCGGAGCAGTTGCACCATCACCGGCAGCCGCGCGTGATCGCGCATCACGATCAGCGGCAGGACGAAGTCGTTCCACTGCGAGATGAATTGCATGACGCCGACCGTGCCGAGAATGGGCCCGGACAGCGGGAGGACGACGGTCTTCAACTGCTGGAAATGGTTCGCCCCGTCGATTTCCGCGGCCTCGAAGAGGTCCTGCGGGATGTCCTGCACGAAATTCCGCAGCACGAAAATGCCGAAGATCTGGCCGCCGGACGCGCCGACGATGATGAGGGCGCTCAGCGTGTTGAGCAGGTTCAGGTCGCTCAGCAGGCGGAACAGCGGGACGAGGTTGGCGATGGCGGGCATCATCATGAGGAGCAGGATCGCGTTCCAGATGAATCCGGACATCGGCATGCGCGCGCGGGCGAAGAAATACGCGCCGCTGAGCGCGAAGATCAGCGTCAGTACGGTCGAACTGATCGAGACGAACATGCTGTTCGCGACCGTGGGCGTGACCAGGTCCCATGCGGTGCGCCAGTTGTCCCAGTGGTACGGGTGGGTCAGCGCCGCGGGCGCCTCGTAGAACTGCACGTTGCTCTTCACGCTGACGATGATCATCAGGTACAGGGGCAGAAAGGCAAACCCGAGGATCGCCCAGATCGTCGCGTGTTTCGTGAAGCGCAGGAAGAGCGAGCCTGCCGTTCGCGCCGCGCGGTACAGCGGGTTCGCCTCGCGCGCGAAGGCGCGCTGCGTGTAGAGGTCGCCCGCGTCCATCGCGCCGGCACGCGCGGGGATCATCGCGCGAAGGCGGTCCATGAGGCCGCCCCACGGAACCATGAAAAACAGGACCGCACCGGCCGCGTACCGGTAGATGCCGCTGAGGATGAGCCAGCCGCAGAGTGCGACGACACAGGCGCGGATGACCTGCCGGCGGCGGTCGGTCATGGACTCGATATCCATCACGACCATGCTGACCTTCTGGAGCACGATGACGACGAGGGTGAGGATGATGCCCGCGGCGCAGGCGTAGCCCATCTTCTGGTCGATGAAGGCCTTGCGCAGCATGAACAGCGCGGGCACCGTCGCCTTGCCGCCGGGCCCGCCCTCGAGCCCCGCCAGGCCGATGATCATGCCGGCGTCCTTGATCGTATCGATGATGACGAAGACGAGCTGGAGGTAGATCGAGCTGGTGATGAGCGGCAGCTCGATGCGGGTGAACTTCGACCACCAGCCCACGCCGTCGATCCCGCTCGCCTCGTAGATGTCCTTGCTGATGTTCTGCAACTTCGCGAGGTAAATCAACACCGCGAACGAGCCGACCCACGGGAAGCCCCACACGACGCACGCGGTAATGATGAGGCGCGGGTCGCCGAGCCACGCGGGCATCTTGCCGTGCACGAAGACCCCGCCCCACTCGAACACACGGTCGAGGTAGACAAGGAGGTCAAACAGCCCGGAGGAAATCAGGAACTGGTTGAGGTAGCCCGACGTGGCTTCAAAGAAAAACGACCGCCAGATCAGCACGATGACCAGGAACGGGATTACCATCGGAATCACGAACAGGGTCCGGTAGAAGAACTGCAGGCGATCGCTGGTGCACCGGTGGATGCAGACGGCCACGAGGAGCGCGGGGATCATTTTGACGACGTTCCAGCCGCCGAGCAGAAACGCGAGCTTGAACGACGACCAGAACTCCGTGTTGCGCAGGAGGTCGACGTAGTTGGACCAGCCGACAAATTCGGAGATATCGAATCCGTTCCAGTTGAAGAAGCTGTGGAAAATACCGCTCGCCGCCGGGTAGTATTGGAAGAGCCCGATCAGGATCAACGTCGGAACGATAAAGAGGTAAAGTTCCCAGTTATGCCGAACCTGGGACCACTTAACAGACTTCGGCGTCATGCAGGAGACACTAGCAAGTCGAACCGAACGTGGGAAGAGCCGCAATCTTGTGAACGCCACCGGATGAATACGTAGTCATGAACGACGCATGGAACGCACCATATCCATCTTGTTGACCGTTCTTGTGTTCGCGCTCGGCGCCGTCTGCAAGGAACAGCACGATCGCCTCCGCGCGGCGGATGCAGGCTTCGCGCCCGCGCGCGGCCCGGCGGAAAACGCCGTCGCGCAGGACGCGCGCCCGGATGCAGAGACACCCGGCACGGCGACGGGCATCCTGGCCGGCGCACAAGCACAGGCCCCGCCGCCTGCGCCGAAACCGCTGGCGACGAGCATCCGGCTGAAAACCGCCGCGGACTACTACCACAAGATCGTCTGGCGGCTGCGCACCAGGAACCGGTTGGACCAGGGCAACGCGGCCAGGGCGCTGAGTCGCGTGAACAAGGACTACGCCGACCTGATCAAGCACCTGCAGCTCGATCCGGCCTTCGCGGACGCGCTGGTCCGCCTCCTGCAGGCGAAACGCGTGATCCGGATGAACCTGTACGACGAGCTGTACCATGCGAATCGCGCCGCCGCGGAGCGGGAGGTCCTGATCCGCGAAGCCAACCGGGCCCGCGGCGACATCGAGGACGAAATCGCGAAGCTGCTTGGCGACGAGATGTACCCCGTCTACAAGGATTACGATGACACCCTGCCCCAACGACGCGACCTTGATGCGCTCAAGACCAAGCTGTACGGCGCGGGCATGGATCTCACGTGGGACCAGGAGAATGCGCTGCTCCTGATGATGAAAGAAGAAAGCCGCCGGATGATCGCGACCGAGGAGGACCCGGTGCTCGCCGAGGTCGGCACGCTCCTTCCCGAAGAGCGCGACGCCAGCGAACAGGAACTTGCCCTGCGCCGCGAGCAGGTGAACAACCAGCGGTACCTCGAAGCCGCAAAGTCGATCCTGACCCCGGAGCAGATGGAAATCTATGAGGAGTACCTTGCTCAAGGGAAGAGCGAGAGCGAATTCTGGGCGGATGCGTTTCCCAGCCGGGAATTCGAGGCGTACAACCGCGCGCCGGTGGTCGTGGGCAGTCCCGATACGACCATCCAGCAGGCGGTGACCATGGCCGCGGCGACGATCGAAAACGAGCTGTGGGGCGACGGCAACGCCGGCTCGGAGGCCGTGGTCACGACGACCACCGACAACATGCTTGCGCTCCAGACGGATCTCGGTTCCGGCTGGGGCGCAGGCATTACATTCCTGCCGACGGGCCCGTCGATGAACGAGGACCTTTCCGTGAATGCGGCCGGCGCGAAGACGCTGACCGCGCGCATCTACGCTCCGGCGGGTGCCACCTTGCGGTTCGGCCTGACGGAGTCCGGGTCGACCTACCCGGGCTCGGAGAATTTTGCCGGCGCCAACGGCTCGGACGGCGAGGCGTTCCGCCACGATGGGGTGACGACCAAGGAGGGTTGGCAGGTCTACACCATCCCGCTCTCCGAGATGAAACTGAACGGCGGATGGGGCAACCAGAAAGGCAACAGGACCATCGACACCCAGGCCATCAGGGGCCTTGAGATTCTCGTTCCGGGCGGCCAGCCGGATGTCCAGATGAAGATCGATTGGGTGAACGTGGAGTAGCCAATGATGCGAATCTACCAGGTTCTCATGGGGTGCGCGGCGGTCGCGCTGGGCTTGCTTTGCGCGTGGCAGCGCGACCAACTCCGCGCGAGCGCAAGCAGGCCACACGCGCGGGAGTCGATGATCGCGGCCGCCAGGCCGAGCGTCCCGGAACCGACGGTGGCGCCCGTTCAGCGGCCGGCCGTAAGTAACGCGATTCCTGTTGCGAAACCGGCGCCCGCGCCGGAACCCGATGATATTCTGGTCGGGGACATGCTGGACGATCCGGAGCGGCTGGAACAGATCCGGGCGCTGGCGTCGGAGGAAATCGACACGCTCTATGCCCAACTGTTCCGCACGATGCGTATGACGCCCGACGAAATCAGCCGGCTAAAGGACATGATCATCGCGAGAAAGATCGTCGAGATCGAAGCCTCGCTCAGGCTGGGCGAAGCGCGCACGAGCGCGGAACGGGACCGCATCGCCGCCCAGCAGAAAAGAGGCATGGCCGCGGTGGACGCGAAGATGCGCGATTTCCTCGGCGCCGAGGGATACGCCGTCTACCAGGGTTACGGGAAAAGCATGCCGGAGCGGGCGATGCTCGCCGATTACCGGCAGTACCTCGACAACCGGGGCGAGGCGCTGACCTACGACCAGGAGGACGGCCTCATCCGCCTCATGTACGACGAGCGCACCAGGAGCCGCGTCGTGGAGGCGTTGTTTTCGCGCAGTGACACGGTGTCCATGCGCGCGCTCGGGAAGCCCGGCGAAATCCTGCTCGAGTTCGATGCGTGGCAGAATCGCGTTCGCGCCAAGGCGGCGCCGTTACTGTCGGCACACCAGAACGCCGTGTTTGAAGAGCAGCTCGTCTACCAACGCGACGCCTTGACTAACTTCCTCGGCGATGTTTCCTATTGACCACACACGGAGGCCTTGATGCCAAAAACGATTATTCTGACACCGGCCGCCGCGCAGCCGATCGGCCCCTACAGCCAGGCCGTTGCCGCGCAGGGCTCGTTCATTTTCACCGCTGGACAGATCCCGCTCGACCCAGCGGGCCTGATGGTGACGGGCGACATCAAGGCGCAGACCCGGCAGGTGCTGAACAACCTCAAGGCGATCCTCGAAGCGGGTGGTTCGGGCCTCGACAAGGTCGTGAAGACCACCGTCTTCCTCAAGGACATGAGCGAGTTTGCGGCGATGAACGAGGTCTACGGGGAATTCTTCACAAAAGAACCGCCCGCGCGCTCGACAATCGAGGTCGCCCGCCTGCCGAAGGACGCGCGGGTTGAGATTGAGGCGGTTGCGATTGCCGGGTAGGGCGCGGCGTCCCTGCCGCGCCGAATCGGCGGACGGGGACCGTCCGCCCTACCTCACGTTTTCTCGGACTTTCGCCAGCACCGCGTCGCTGTACTCGTACGGACCCACCGCGCCGAGCGTGGGCCCGGCTTCCATCAGCTTGAGCTGGCGGCCGTGATTGATTTCACTCCAGATCTGGCGCGAGGCCGTGAGCGCGCGGTACTTGACCCAGCTTGAGGTCGCCTCGTCACCCTCCGACGCGAGCGCCTTCGCGCGGATGCCCGCGAGGAACTGCTCCGCGCCGAACATGCCGCGGCGCCAGTCCTTCTGCTGCTCGAGGAAGTCTTTCATGCCCTGCCCCTCGCCGACGTAGAAGTCCGTGTACGCCTTCGCCATTTCTTCGTACGAGATCTGGTTCACCTTGAAGAGCGCGTAGACCTGGTTCCATTTGACCTGCGTCTCGCCGCCCATGACGACCGAGAACGCGGCGTACACGCCTTCGAGATGCGGCTCGAACGCCTTCAGCAGCGGGTCCATCTGCGTGCCCATGATGCACGGGATCCAGCCGACGATCCGGTTCAGTTCCTCGTTCTGCTTCCGGCTCGCCATGAACAGCAGGAAGTCGAGCGCCTCGTTGAAATGCTTGCTCGTTCGCGTGATCCCGAACGGGAACCCGCCGCCCGCGGTCTCGTAGACCGGGCCCTCGATCACACTGCCGTATTCCGGGTCGTCGCGCTTCGGCAGCGGGAAGTCCATGACGCCCACCGCGAACCGTCCCTGTGCCTGCTCCTCCAGGCTGCGCGCGTCCCATGTGCCGGTCGTCATGAACACCGCTTTCTGTTGCGCGAAGAGGAACACCGCTTCATCGCGCGTCAGCCCCGTGTACCCGGTCTGGAAATACGACGTGACCTCCCTGGTCATCTGGAACCGCGCTCGGAACGCGGGGAAATTGAAATCGATGAGCCCGGTCTTGAACCCGACGTACATCTCGTCGTTGCCGACGAACCCGTCGCGGCTGAAATCCACGCGCCGCACCGCGGGGTACGTGAGCGGGTCGAACATCATCGCTTCCCACATGCCGATGTGGTAGCCGGACCCCGCGATCGGTACGTAGGGATCGCCCTTCTCGTTCTTCTGCTCGCTGATCGTCTTGCACGCCGCGAGGAACGCGCGGTAGTCGCGCGGCGCTTCGGTCTGGCCGGTCAGCTTCTTGAGCAGGTCCTTGTTGTAGAAGATCCGCACGCCGAACTGCGAGAGCGGGACGCTCATGTATTCCTGCATCTCGTAGTTGTAGGAGTTGCGCATGCCGTCCTTGAACGTGTTGCGCAGCGGCACGGTTTCGAGGTCGGTCCCCGCGTTGTACGGGTTCGGCTTGTTGACGTAGCGGCTGAGCGGGACGAAGTAGCGGTTGTAGTAGGACACCCAGATGGGGTACGGCAGGAAATTGCCGACTTCCATGATGTCCGGCGCCGTGCCGCCCATGAGCTGCGTACTCACCCATTGCCCGTACACGCCCTCCGGAATCGCATCCTGCACGACGTACACGTTCGGGTGGAGCTTGCGGTACTCCTTGGCCATCGCGTCGATCGCGTCCCGCACGCTGGCCTCGAGCTGCCAGTGTCCGATGCGGACCGTGATGGCGTCGGGCGGCGACTCCGCAGCCCGGTACGTCGCGATCGCAATCGCCGACCAGACGAAGGTCAGGACAATGACGAGCAGCGCGTAGTACTGGCGGATGAAGGGTCCGACGCTCCTGATCATGACGCCGGCGCCCCCGCGCGCATGTTCGCCTCCATGTCGTGCATCCGCTTGAGCGCCGTTTTCACCGCATAGACGCGCACGTCCGTCGGATAGTCCGCCAGCAGTTTGCGGTAGTATTCGCGCGCGGTCTTGAAGTCGCCCACTTCGAATTCCGCAATGGTCGCGATGTTCCAGTACGCCCACGCGAGGTCGTTGAACGGGTTTGTGGGGTCGAGCTCCATGTACTTGAGCGCGTTGATCTCCGCCCAGAGCCGCTTGTCCGGCACCTGGAGTGTCTGGTAGCAGTTCGCGAGAAGTGCATACGCCGGACCGACGAATACGGTCTGGCCGGGCCTGGCCACGTACGCCTCCAGGGCGGCCGCGGCGTCACGCGTTTCCTTGTCCTTCAGCGTCGCAACGAGGGTGGACTGGTAGTAGATGAACGCTTCCTTGCCCGCGAGGTGGTCGGGGAACCGGTCGATCACCTGCGCGTACGCCTTGCGTACCTCGGGGTAGTCCGGCTCCTCGCCGACCGGGACCAGGTGTTTCATCCGCGCCAGCGCGAGCAGGCTCCAGGCGGCCACGTCGTGGGCCGGGGCGAGCTGCAGGATCTCGTCAAAGATTTGCCTCGCCTTCGCGGGATCCTCGCCCGGGCGACGCAGATTCCACGTCGTCGCCTGCCCATACAGCGCCTGCAGGTGCTCGTCTGTCGCGCCGCTTGTCGCGGCCGCGGCCTCGTCAAAACGTTCCATGGCGCGATCGAATTCGCCGAGCCGGTACTCGCGCCAGCCTGCCTCGATCGCCGCCTTCGGCGTCATCGCCTCGTGCTGCTTCGCGCACCCCGAAACAAGGAGCCCGAGCGCGAGCATCGATGTCAGAACGATTCGCATGTGCGTGTCCGCCAATTTGCAGCGGAGGCAATGAAAACGCGAGGAGAAAGGTGAAACCCGGCTGCTTCCGTAGGACGCGTCCTTTCATTTCCCCAAGTCCAGCACATCAGGGTTTTTGGCAAAAATGAGCGCATGGAGCCGTTCGCTACCGCCGCGCGCAGACAGGAACCGCTGCCGGAAGCTTTTGGTGTTGAATTTGGATTTGTGAT
>JAZDKY010000056.1:0-22318 GCA_043802525.1 bacterium | reverse complement strand
GCTCAAAGACGCCGCGCGAACACTGGGATTTGACCTCGTTCCCGCCGTCGGGAGTTGAAGTTTCAGGCTAGTTCGGCCCCCGGCCGCGGCCGGATCGTTCAAGTGAGAAACATCAAGCCTGGCTTGAAGTTTCAGGCTAGTCCCGCCCCGGCGGTGGCCGGATCGTTGAGCTTGTGTTGGCTCCACGGGAGTGCACTCCGCAGCGCCAGTTCACCAGTTCTGATACGACATAGGGGCAATGAAAGCAACGCTACATATTTGTCGTATACATGACTAAACAAACGACAATTGTGTAGTATCCGATCCTTCTTCGAGCGCAGATCTTAAGTCGTAAGCTATTCATCATAAGGTGAATAGGACTATTACGACAGATTGGCCCGATTCTCGCTTTACAGCTTCCAGTGGCTGTACGATCTTAGCATCGTAGCGGGGCGAGCGCTGGTAATGGCCGGTTTTGAATTTCGTCTCCAATTTGTAGGGCGAATCGCGTGCCTCGCCGTAGTTTCCGAGCGAAGGCGGGTTCCGGTCCGACGCGGCGCGCGGGGACCGCACGCCCTACCAGTTCGTGATGAAATTCAAAACCGGCCATTGCCCGAGCATGTCCCCGGTGGCGGCACAGTTGCCAACTATTCAGGAGAGCACGAATGACGGATACTGACGAGAGGCCAAGGCACTATTGCGGGTTGTTTGGCGTGTTTGGGGTGCCGGACGTACCCCGCACAATCTACAACGGTCTTTTTTCGTTGCAGCATCGCGGACAGGAGGGTGCTGGGATCGTCGTAAGCGACGGCGCCAATGTCAATTCCGTCAAGGGCACGGGACTGGTCGGCGAAGTGTTCTCGCGGAACGCCCTCTCGACCTTGCACGGCCACATGGGCATCGGCCATGTCCGTTATTCCACGACCGGGTCGTCCCGGGTCCAGAATGTGCAGCCGCTCGTGGTGGAGTGCATTGACGGCATCTGGGCGATCGCCCACAACGGAAACCTGACCAACGCGAGAAAACTCCGCCACGCCTACCAGGAGGCCGGCGCCATTTTTCAGACGAGCACGGACAGCGAGGTGCTGCTGCACCTGATTGCCGATCCGATGTACCGGACCCGCCCGCGGCGTGTCGAACGGGCGCTCGCGGAACTGCAGGGCGCGTTCTCCTTCCTCATCATGACCAAGGACTGCGTCATCGCGGCGCGGGACCCGTACGGGTTCAGGCCACTGTCGATCGGCAAGCTCGGCGCGGGTTATGTGTTTGCGAGCGAGACGTGCGCGCTGGAACAAGTCGGCGCGGAGTATGTTCGCGACGTCATGCCTGGCGAACTGGTGGTGGTCGACGAGCGCGGCATCCGCAGCAGCACGTTTTGCGAGCCGGTCAGCGGGTCGCTCGGCCAGTGCATTTTCGAGCACGTGTATTTTGCGCGGCCCGACAGCATGGTGTTCGGCCAGAGCGTTCACGATTCGCGCGTGCGGCTCGGGCGGAGCCTGGCACAGGAGCACCCGGTGGACGCGGACATTGTCATCGCGGTTCCGGACAGCGGCAACGCGGCGGCGCTCGGGTTTTCGCAGGCGAGTCACATCCCGCTCGACTACGGCTTCATCCGCAACCACTACATCGGCCGCACCTTCATCATGCCGTCGGTCGACCAACGCGCGGACAGCGTGGACATGAAGCTGGCGGTCGTGCCGGGCGTCGTGAAGGGCAAGCGCATCGTGGTCGTCGACGACTCGGTGATCCGCGGCACGACGTCGCGCCGGCGCATCAACGCGCTGCGCGAGGCGGGGGCGACGGAGATCCACATGCGGATCTCGTGCCCGCCGACGCGGCACCCGTGCTATTTCGGCATCGACTTCCCCTCGAGGAGCGAACTGATCGCGGCGGAGCACAGTGTGGAGGAAATCAGGAAGTACATCGGCGCGGACAGCCTCGCCTACCTGTGCCACGACGGCCTGCTGCGCGCGGTGGATCACCCGGCCGATTTCTGCACCGGGTGCTTCACGGGCAAGTACCCCGTGCCCGTGACGGAAGAGCACAACAAACACGAGCTGGAGATCGGCTCGGGAACCACGGTTTGAGGTCGCGGTGTCGGTCGTTGCAGCGTAAGGGAGCGTCAGAGCGTGCGGAGCGTTGGACGCGTGATGACGCTCGAACGCTCCTACGCTCCACGGGGTTGGGATATGCGAGAAATGAGTGCGAATAAACATCAAGGCGGGCTGCCCGGGAAGCAGGGTCTCTACGATCCGGCATACGAGCACGACGCGTGTGGCGTGGGCATGGTGTGCAACCTCCGGGGCGCGAAGTCGCACGACGTCATCCAAAAGGCCCTGCAAATCCTGATGAACCTCTCGCACCGGGGCGCGTGCGGCTGCGACGAGAAGACGGGCGACGGCGCGGGCATCCTGTTCCAGATGCCCGACAAGTTCCTGCGCAAGATCGCCGGCGATCTTCGCATCCGGCTTCCGGAAGAGACGGCCTATGCGTCCGGTCTCGTCTTCCTGCCGCGCGACCCGACCGAACGCTCTTACTGCATGAAGACGTTCGAGCGGGTGATCCGCGACGAAGGCCAGGAGTTCCTCGGCTGGCGCAACGTGCCGCAGCAGAACGAGGTACTGGGCGCGCTGGCGCACGCCGTGGAGCCTGAGATTCGTCACCTGTTCATCGGCCGTGGGAAAGGCATCAAGGACCAGGCGCACTTCGAGCGCAAGCTGTACGTTCTCCGCAAGGTGATGGAGAAACATGTCCGTGAGTCGTCGCTCAAGGAGAAGCGGTTCTTCTACGTCCCCAGCCTCTCGAGCCGCACGATCGTCTACAAGGGCCTGATGCTGGCCGACCAGATCGAGCCGTTCCTGACCGACCTGACCGACCCGGACCTGGAAAGCGCCATGGCGCTCGTGCACCAGCGTTACAGCACGAACACGTTCCCGACGTGGGATCTGGCGCAGCCGTTCCGGTTCCTCTGCCACAACGGCGAGATCAACACGTTGCGCGGCAATGTGAACTGGCTGACTGCACGGCAGCGCGTGTTCTACAGCCCGCTGTTCGGCGACGACCTGCGCAAGCTGTTCCCGATTGCAACGCCGGGCGCCAGCGACTCCGCCATCCTCGACAACGCGATCGAACTGCTCTACCACTCCGGCCGCTCGCTCCCGCACGCCGTCTCGATGCTTATCCCCGAAGCGTGGCAGAACCACGCCACGATGAGCGACGAGAAGAAGGCGTTCTACCAGTTCCACGCGTGCCTCAGCGAGCCGTGGGACGGCCCGGCGTCGATCCCGTTTTCCGACGGCACCTGCGTCGGCGCGGTGCTCGATCGCAACGGCCTGCGTCCGTCCCGGTACACCGTCACGAAGGACGGCTTTGTCATCATGGGCTCCGAGACGGGCGTGCTGGAAATCGACCCGGCCAACGTGGCCCAGAAGGGCCGCCTGCAGCCCGGGCGCATGTTCCTCGTGGACATGTCCAAGGGCCGCATCGTCGAGGACGAGGAGATCAAGCACGAGCTGGCGACCCGACAGCCGTACCGCACGTGGCTCAACAAGCACCTGGTGATGCTGGACCAGCTGCCGCCGCCGCGCAACCCGCTGCCCGCGCTGTCCGACAAGCTGACGGTCCTGCAGAACGTCTTCGGCTACACGCTGGAGGACCTGCGCATCGTCATGGCGCCGATGGCAAAGAACGGCATCGAGGCCACAGGCTCGATGGGCGTGGACGTGCCTCTCGCGATCCTGTCGGATCGCCCGCAGCTGCTCTACTCCTATTTCAAACAGTTGTTCGCGCAGGTCACCAATCCGCCGCTCGACGCGATCCGCGAGGAGCTCGTGACCTCCATGGGCACGAGCATCGGCCAGGCACGCAACCTGCTCAGCGAGACGCCTGAGCACTGCCACCAGCTCAAGCTCCCGCAGCCCATCCTCACGAACGAGGACATGGAGCGCATTCGCGAGATCGAGGACTTCGGGATCTCGTCCATCACACTGCCGGCGCTGTTCGATCCCGCCGAAGGCGGGACGGCGCTGGAATCTGCGATGGAGGGCCTGTGCGCCGCCGCGGAAAGCGCAATCCTGGGCGGGCACGAGATTATCATCCTGTCCGACCGCGGGGCCGGTCGCGAGCTGGCGCCGATCCCGGCGCTGCTGGCGTGCGCCGGGGTGCACCATCACCTGATCCGGACCGGGCTGCGCCAGCGTTGCGGCCTCGTGATCGAGAGCGGCGAACCCCGCGAAGTGCACCACTTCGCGACGTTGTTCGGCTTCGGCTCGAGCGCGGTGAATCCGTATCTAGCGTTCGAAACGCTGATGGACATGGTCGCGCAGGGCATGATTCCGGACACTGACATCGAAGAAGCGAAGAAGAATTACATCAAGGCCATCAACAAGGGCATGCTCAAGGTCATGTCCAAGATGGGCATCTCGACCCTGCAAAGCTACAAGGGCGCGCAGCAGTTCGAAGCCGTGGGCCTCGCCTCGACGGTCGTCGACAAGTACTTCACCTGGACCGCAAGCCGCGTGCAGGGCGTCGACCTCGAGACCATCGCCATGGAAGTGATGAAGCGCCACGAGCGCGCCTTCCCGGCGGTTGACGTCCCGGAGAACCTGGACCTCGACGCCGGCGGGATCTACCAGTGGCGCCGCACGGGCGAGCGTCACATCCTCGAGCCGCTGGTCATCGCGAAGCTGCAGCAGGCGGCGCGCGAGCAGAAACAGAACATCTACGAGGAGTACGCAAGGCTGGTGAACAACCAGACGCGCGACCTGTTGACCCTGCGCGGCTTGATGGAATTCCGTATGAACGGCGGCGGGATTCCGCTGGACGAGGTCGAGCCCTGGACGGAGATCGTGAAGCGGTTCAAGACCGGGGCCATGTCGTACGGCTCGATCAGCAAGGAAGCGCACGAAACGCTGGCGATCGCAATGAACCGCATCGGCGGCAAGTCGAACAGCGGCGAGGGCGGCGAGGATGCGGACCGCTACGAGAAGGACGCGAACGGCGACTGGCGCATCAGCGCGATCAAGCAGGTCGCCTCGGGCCGGTTCGGCGTGACCAGCCACTACCTGGCGAACGCGCTTGAATTGCAGATCAAGATGTCGCAGGGCGCGAAGCCCGGCGAGGGCGGGCAGTTGCCGGCGGAGAAGGTGTACCCGTGGATCGCCAAGACGCGGCACTCCACGCCGTACGTGCAGCTCATTTCGCCGCCGCCGCATCATGACATTTACTCGATCGAGGACCTGGCGCAACTGATCCACGACCTCAAGAACGCGAACCCCGAGGCGCGCATCAGCGTGAAGCTCGTCTCCGAGGTCGGCGTCGGCACCGTCGCCGCGGGCGTGGCGAAGGGCAAGTCAGACGTCGTGCTCATCAGCGGCTACGACGGCGGCACGGGCGCCTCGCCCGAGACGTCGCTCAAACACGCGGGCTTGCCGTGGGAACTCGGCCTGGCCGAGACGCACCAGACGCTCCTCCTCAACAACCTGCGCAGCCGCATCGTCGTCGAGTGCGACGGCAAGCTCATGACCGGCCGCGACGTAGCGGTCGCGTGCCTGCTCGGCGCCGAGGAGTTCGGCTTCGCGACCGCGCCCCTGGTTACCGTAGGCTGCATCATGATGCGCGTCTGCCACCTGAACACGTGCCCCGTCGGCATCGCGACGCAGGACCCGGAACTCCGCGCGAAGTTCACGGGCAAACCGGAATACGTGATCAATTTCTTCCGTTTCGTCGCCGAGGACCTGCGGCAGATCATGGCACAGCTCGGCTTCCGCTCGATCAACGAGATGGTCGGCCGCGTTGACAAGCTCGACTCCCGCAAGGCCGTCGACCACTGGAAGGCGAAGGGCCTGGACCTGCAGCCCGTCCTGCACAAGCCGGACGTTCCGGGAACGTACGGGACGTATTGCAGCCAGAAGCAGAACCACAACCTCGACAAGGCGCTGGACCACGAGATCATGGCCAAGGCCCGGCCCGCGCTTGAGAAGGGCGAGAAGGTGGACTTCGAACAGCGGATCCGCAACGTGAACCGCACGGTCGGGACGATGTTGAGCTACCAGATCTCCAAGAAGTACGGCGAGGCCGGCCTGCCCGAGGACACCATTGTCATCCGCGCGAACGGCTCGTGCGGGCAGAGCTTCAGCGCATTCGGCGCGCACGGCATCACGTTCGACATCGAGGGCGATGCGAACGACTACTTCGGCAAGGGCCTGTCCGGCGCGAAGCTGATCATCAAGCCGCCGCAGACCGCGGCATTCAAGCCCGAGGAGAACATCCTCATCGGCAATGTCGCGTTCTACGGCGCGATCAAGGGCGAAGCCTATATCCGCGGACTCGCGGGCGAGCGGTTTGCCGTCCGCAACAGCGGCGTGAAGGCGGTCGTCGAGGGCATCGGCGACCACGGCTGCGAATACATGACCGGTGGCATCATCGTCGTGCTCGGGAAGACCGGACGCAACTTCGCCGCGGGCATGTCGGGCGGCATCGCGTACGTGCTCGACGAGCAGGGCGACTTCGCCCAGAACCGCTGCAACATGGAAATGATCGGCCTCGAGGCGCTCGCCGACGCGACCGAAATCGCGATGGTGAAGCACCTTGTCGAGAATCACCTGAAGTACACGGAAAGCGCCGTGGCCAAGCGCGTCCTCGAAAGCTGGGACGCGATGGTCAAGACGTTCGTGAAGGTCATGCCGACGGACTACAAGAACGCGCTGGAAAAGATCGCGAAGGAAAACAAGTCCCCCATCGAAGCCGGCACCGCAGCCGGAGAACTTCAAATGGCGGGGGTATGAGGATGGGAGTGATGGAGTACTGGAGTGATGGAGTGATAGGAGGATTCCGTAACCCATCGCTCCAATACTCCAGTACTCCATCACTCCCAAAAGGATTCGTTCATGGGTAAACCCACAGGCTTCAAGGAATACACGCGCGAGCTGCCGCACAAGCTGAAGCCGGCGGAGCGCGTAAAGAACTTCAAGGAATTCTGCGAGCCGTTTCCGGCCGAGAAGGCCAAGCAGCAGGCCGCGCGCTGCATGGACTGCGGCGTTCCGTTCTGCCATACCGGCTGCCCGCTCGGGAACATCATCCCGGACTGGAACGACCTCATGTACCGCGACCGGTGGCGGGATGCCATTCACCGCCTCCAGGCGACGAACAACTTCCCCGAGTTCACCGGACGCCTCTGCCCCGCCCCGTGCGAGGAAGCGTGCGTGCTCGGCATCAACGAACCGCCGGTCACGATCGAACAGATCGAGAAGGAGATCGTCGAGCGCGCCTTCGCGGAAGGCTGGATCAAGGCCGCGCCGCCCTCCGTGCGAACCGGCAGGAAGGTTGCCGTCGTGGGCTCCGGCCCTGCGGGTCTCGCCTGCGCGCAGCAGCTGAACCGCGCGGGCCACGCAGTCACGGTCTTCGAGCGCGACGACCGCATCGGCGGCCTGCTCCGCTACGGCATCCCCGACTTCAAGATGGAGAAGCACGTCATCGACCGCCGCCTCAAGCTCATGGAAGCCGAGGGCATCACCTTCAAGACGGGCATGTACGCGGGCAAGAACCTGTCGGCCGACGAGCTGAAAAACTTCGACGCCGTGGTGCTGGCATGTGGCGCGACAAAGTCCCGCGACCTCCCCGCCCCGGGCCGGAACCTGCAGGGCATTCATTTCGCGATGGAGTTCCTGCCTCAACAGAACAAGACCGTCGCGGGCGACAAGATCCCGAACCAGATTTCCGCCAGGGACAAGCACGTCATCGTCATTGGCGGCGGCGATACGGGCAGCGACTGCATCGGCACGTCGATCCGCCAAGGCGCGAAGTCCGTGACCAATTTCGAGCTGTTCCCCATGCCCCCGAAGGAGCGCCCGGCGAACCAGCCGTGGCCGTACTGGCCGATGAAGCTGCGCTCCAGCACGTCGCACGACGAAGGTTGCGAGCGCATCTTCGCGATCTCGACCAGGGAATTTGTGGGCAAGGACGGCCATGTGGCGAAGCTCAAGACCGTGAACGTCCAATTCGCGGCGGCGCAGAACGGCGGCACCCCGAAGCTGGTCGAAGTCCCCGGGTCAGAAAAGAAATACCCGGCCGACCTCGTTCTGCTCGCGATGGGCTTCCTCGGTCCGGAGACGGACAGCATCGTTGCCCAGCTCGGCTGCGAAGTCGACCCGCGCGGTAACATCAGGTCGGATGCGAACTACAAGACCACGGTCCCGAACGTCTTCACCGCCGGCGATGCGCGCCGCGGCCAGTCGCTGATTGTCTGGGCCATATCCGTAGGCCGCGAAGCCGCGAGGGCTGTTGACATTCATTTGATGGGACGCTCTGAACTTCCCACCAAAGCCGGCAATGACTTGCCGAGGATCTGACAAGATCGTTGCCCGCTGCGCATGCCACGCCGTAGCTGCCGCAGCGTAGGCGGGTCGACCTTCACCTGATGGGCCGGTCCGAACTGCCCACCAAAGCCGGCAACGACCTGCCCCGCGTTTAGCCTGGACAATGCGTCGTGGCGATAGATCAGCTTCGAGCGCGACGGCGCCACGAACCCCATCGAATCTTCGCATGAAAAATCGGCCACAGTAGTGCGGCAACGAGGTGGCCGTGCCGGTGCCACGATAGCAGCGCGTACACCTTGAGTCGCGTGATTCCTACCGGACATAACCCGAGTGCGTATCTGATATAGCGCCGGCTATAGGGCCAACCGGCGTGCACGTGCGTCAGCAAAACACGAACCAGTTCGAGCTGATGCTTCCTTATCCATGCGCAGTCGCGGATATGCCTCCGCACGCGAGAGACAAATCGCACACGATGACGCTGGCATTGGACAATCGCGGCCGTCCGGCTCAATCGGGGCGATTCGTGCTGTCTGTAGCTGACCAACGGCGCGCCGATTATGACGCATTCATCGGCTTCGCATGCCTTTGCCACGCGAACCCCGAACTCTCTATCCTCGCGAACGAAGAGGTCTTCCCGCCATGGCCCGACACGGTCAAGAAAAGACTTGCGATAAAGGGGGCTTCCAGTCCAGACCACGCCGCGAATCGCAAGCGCGATGCGGTGTGGGCTCGTCAAATCCAGAGGCGGACTGCACGAGAACGTCTTCCCCGAAACGGACACGTGGTTGTAGGCCGTGCATGCCAGTGCAAAGCGCGCCTTACGGCTCCCCTTCTCGAGGATGATGCGGAGGCGATCCGGCGACATATAGTCGTCCGAATCCAGGAATTGGACGAACTCCCCGCGACAAAGCGCAAGCCCGCGATTCCTTGCGAAAGCCGCTCCGTGCGCACGCATGAATCGGACGTAATGGAGACGAAATGCGGGATCTTCCGCCGTCCGCTTTATCCACGCAGTGACAATGCGATCCGTGTCGTCCGTCGAACCGTCATCAACGACGAGCACTTCAATGGGTCTGTAATCCTGTTCCCATGCCGAGCGGATGGCTTCGCCAAGGAATTCACCTCGGTTATGGGTGGGGATGATGACTGATACCAATCCGCGCTGATGTGGCACACCGGATACTTCCCCGGGGCTGGACTTGCATGTGTCGTGTGTTAGCATGACCGGGTCTTTCTTGGCCAAGGAGAATCCCCGCCGCAGTATGCGTGGCCCCACTGAAACACGCGATGGCGGAACAACAGGAGAACTGCGGGATGAAGTGTCTGGTTACCGGCGCCGCCGGCTTTGTAGGGTCGAATCTTGCGATCAAGTTGCAGGAACTGGGTCACGATGTTACAGCCCTCGACAATTTTTCGACCGGCAACCGAGCCCACCTTGCCGCATTTGAGGGACGCGTCCTTGAAGCGAACGTGGCCGACGCTATTCCTCCGTCCGGTCACTACTACGATGTGATCTTTCACCAGGCGGCTATCACCGACCCGCGCTATGAAAAAAGCAGCGAACTGCTGTCGCAGAATCTGGCGGGATTCAGCCGCATGCTCGCTTTGGCGAAGGCGCAAGGGGCTAGGTTGATCTACGCTTCCACTGCGAGCCTTTATGGCAACGGGCCGGCTCCTCAAAGCGAGGATCAGCAGAAAGACATCACGAGCAGTTATGCGCTTTCCAAGCTGATTGGGGACGAAATGGCATCGCATCATTTCAGGGATATGGCCATCGTGGGACTTCGCTATTTCAACGTCTTCGGCCCGCATGAGGAATTCAAGGGCCGCGCCGCATCCATGGTGTTTCACCTGGCCCAGCAGATGCTGGCGAAACGCCGCCCGAGAATCTACAGGTTCGGGGAACAAAAGCGGGACCACGTCTACGTAAAGGACTGCGTAGCGGCCAACCTGAAGGCGCTGGATGCGCCATCCGGTGTCTACAATGTGGGAACAGGCGAGGCCACGACGTTCAACGAACTGGTGGCGATCCTCAATCGCTGCCTCGGGACATCGTATGAACCCGAATGGCTCGACATGCCTCACGATCCTGCGACGTACCAAATGAACACGCAGGCAGACAGGACGAGGGCGAAACGTCTGCTCAAGTTTGAGACCGCTTACTCGACGCCGGACGGTATTGCGGACTACGTTTCGAGCTACCTGATCCCGGCTTGGCACCGGACGCACAACGTGCCGACCTAGTATCGTGCCGGCGCTGCAGGTGGAGCGCATGGCACTCATAGCGCGGAAAGCCGCCTCTCGATCGCCGTCGTCGAATAGACGTGGTCCTGCCAGCGCGGGAAGAAGACCAAGTCCCCGTTATATTGTGCCAGCTTGCAGCGAGAATTGAACTCCGTCTCGTACTCACTCGATACGACAAGCACGTCGGCGCGTAATCGTTTGGCGCAATCGACCGTATGAAGCTCGGATAAGAAGACTTTGTCGACAAACCTCGTTCCGAGAAGCATGGCCGCCCGGCTTTCAAGGTCAAGCACCGGACGGCGGGGCCCTTTCCTCTCGCGCACGGATTCGTCGGTCGCCAGATGCATGTACACGGCGTCGCCCGTGGCGCGGCAGGCGCGGAGGTAGAGAAGGTGGCCAGGATGAAGCAGGTCAAACACGCCCGTGCCGACAACGAGCCTGCCAGTATTCATGGCCTCTCGACTACTCAAGGCAACATCAAGCTCAACCACACTTGGCGCACCAGCCGGCTCGTTGCCCTCGGGGGAGTGCGGCTTATGACGCAGAAGCGATATAACCGCGGCCGTCAGTTGCTGAACGGACAGCTTGCCGCTGTTCAGTCGTGTCGCCCAGCTTACATTCAGGTGGTGTTTGTGCGTGAAACTGCCGAGCCGCTCCGATGCCGTGCGCACACCCTTCACCCGAGGCGACATCGTCTTCGCTCGTTCCACGATCCGTTCATCGAGCGTCGCATCCGGCGCTTCCAAATTGATGACGACGACTTCGGCACACATCCTCAAGGCTTCGATGCGCGCCAACGTATCGACACTGCACACCGGCGCGGCGACAATGAGATCGTTTCCCACCTGAACGTTTGCTCTGGCAAGCGCGAGGATGGCTTCGTAGACGCAATCCCCTGTCAATCGCCGCGAAACGTCTCGATGCAGGAACGACTGCTTGAGGTCGTCGTTGTCGATGAAAGCGGTGCTCAGACGCCGCGAAAGCGAGCGCGCAAGCGTGGTCTTCCCGCTGCCGCATTCGCCGGTTATCCAGATGATTACTGGTTTGCCTGCCACCATAAACATCCATTATTTATGCGGGCACCAGAACTTGGACACGGCGCAACTCGCCCAGGAGCCGCCTCTCGATCACCTTCTTCATTTCGCGCACGCGCTCCGGATCCCACTTCTCCGCGTGGTACGTTGTCCGAAAATCTCGGGTAACGTCGTAGAATCTCTCATACACGTCCTTGACGGCGGAATTCCGAAAACGCCAAGTGATCAGACCGTTTTCCATGTCACCCGCTAGGCCATCACGGATCACCTGAGCGGCAACAGGTGTGTTTGGAACCAGTGCCAGCCGCGTCGTGTAGTCGTCCCAGTCGAAGGCCGTGAAGTGAAGTCCGTAAAACTCTAGGTCCGACTCGATCTGCGCCGGAGTTGAATAGGGATTGAAGAATATGAATCCCGGCACGATGTCGATGTGGAGCGCATGACAGATTTCGATGCACTGTCGCTGGCTCTCGGGCGAGAGGCGCTTGCCATACAACGATAACGCGGTTTCTTGCGACGATTCAAATCCCACAAAGACCCTGCGCAAACCGACCTGACAGAGCACGCGAAATAGGTCTACGTCGACCGCGTCGGCACGGCAGTCGAACATGATCCGCAGATCCTCCATCTTGCGATCCGCAATCAAACGCGCCATCTCGTACGCCCGATCGCGCGCCAATCTGTTGGCTAGGAAGTTCTCATCGGAGAACGTAAATGTTCTTTCGCCATGGGCGTAATGAAACGCCATTTCATCGACCACATCTCCCGCTGATCGAGCGCACCATCGGCCTCGCCTCGCCCGTGCGCTGAACACCCGCGGGACGCAGAAACTGCAGTCATGAAGGCATCCGCGCGACGTCGACAAACCCACGGTTTCAAACCCGCGCTGGTGACTGAGCGCGAGGTATTTTCGGTCGGGGCGCGGCAGCGCTTCCAGTTGGTGATCTTCGAGCCGAACAGCCCCGCGCACAGTCCGATGAACACGGTCACGAAACATCCAGGATGGAAACGAAGCTGAGCCCGCCACATGACGCACCAGCTCCACCGTGCCCCGTTCCCCATCACCAAGGCACACGGAATCCAGCTCCGGCATTTCAGCCAGCAGCAGCGACGCATTAATCGCTGCATACTGGCCTCCCACCGTGATGTGAACTTTCGGCACGCGCGCCTTGAGTTCACGCGCCATGCGCCGCGCGCTCGCGATAAAGGGATGCCTGAGCAGCATTCCGACCACGGCCGGATTTGCCGCCGCGACGCGTTCCGCGAGCTCCGCATGCATGATACCCTCCAACGATGCGTCCACGTACTGCATGCGGAGGCCATCCGCATGAGCCGCAGAGGCGATATAGGCGAGGCCAAGGCACTCGCCGATGATCGTTCGTTTGGCATCGGCACTGAAACGATCGATCTGCCCGTTGTCAGGCAGCTTGATTAAAAAGAGATCCTGACTCTTGCTTTGCATGGTGACGGAAGTTGGTTGTCGATTAATGCTAGGCCAGCGCCTCGGATCTATCTCGCAGCGCATCTGCGGCCCGGTTAGGTGTCGCGCCATGCCTCTCGGAACCCGCGATGTTCGTCAGTCGAAAAAACAGGTCATCATCGCATTCCGACAAGAATTCCGAACTGTCCCGAACGATGCGCCGCGTATCCATCCTAGGTTTCCACCCTAGGGAGATGAGCAGGTCGGCATTCGGATACTTGTCGGTTGCCTCGGCATATTCAGGCCCATGAAGGTCCCGTGGGTCGCAACACTCTATGCGGCTTGGGCTGCCGGTCACTTCGATCACAGACGCAGCCAACTCCCTCATCGTTACCCTGTTGGCGGGATTCCCGATGTTGTAGATGGCGCAGGCTTGGCCTCGCTCCATCACCAGCATCATGCCCCGAACAAAGTCCTCCACATGTGTCAGTGCGCGGACTTGCGATCCATCGCCGTAGAGCGTCAGCGGCCGGTGCGTCAGAGCCTGGGAGACAAAACGCGGCACGACGAACCCTCCCATGCACGATTGCCGGGGCCCCGCGACATTGAAGGGCCGGATCACGCACGCCGCAACACCCTTCCGACGGCACAGGTTCCTCAGTGCCACCTCGATCGCCAGCTTGGCAACCGCGTACTCGAGGCGCGCTGTCGCCGTCGAACTGATGACGCACGACATGTCCTCGCGGCACTCACCCTCGTGACCGCCTCCATAGACCTCACTGGTCGAGATATAGGCAAGCTTCCCACCGGCGCGCGAAACATGCTCAACCACGGCGCGCGAAGCCTGCGAGATGGAGTCGAGGATGGTCCCGCCGTGGTGAAGGACCCGCGCTGGCCCTACGATCGACGCCAAATGGTACACCTCGTGAAATGGCGGTCCGCCGTAGGAGTCCATGAAATGCTCAACGGAGTCGGTGTGCAACGTGACGCGGCCAGCGTCCGGCCAAAACGTCCGCGCCTGTTCCGCGGTCAGCGGACTGGTTCGCAGATCGTCAACGACATGAATGGTGCAATCCGCTTCCCTGCTAAGGGCAAGCAGTTTTCTTACCAGATACAACCCGATAAATCCGAGACCACCCGTAACCAGAATGCGTTTCATCTACTCCTGTGTGTGTTTGCGTTTGTGCCCTTGCAGCGCCAAGAGACCAATCCTAGGGTCGCTGGACTGGTAGAGCTTGTGTTTTTCGAACAGTCGCCGGCTCATGCCAGTAAAGTCCCCGTCGCTCAGCCCATCGAACAGCCTGCGCGCCGCCGCCAAGCTCTCCATCTCGGCTGCGCATTGTTGCTCCCACTCCAAGTCGCACATGTCCGGCGAACACACGATCCGGATGGCATAAGGCGTCGCTCCGAACACGCGCCGGGCGAGCCATGCCACGCGGGGCGCATGGTATCCGGATGAGACGATTTGCAGCGAGGCCGCCAGCTCCCCCGTGCTCTCTTCGATAAGCGCGCGCAGAAATAGGATATTCCCGATGGTATCACGCGACCGTTCCTCCAACAGAATGTACGGCGCCAAGTCCGGCGCTTTCGCGACCAGGTAATTTCGAGCCAGCCGGGCTTGCGACACGAATTCGCCGGCTGGACATCGCGGCCCCATCCCGTGGCAGACGATGCGGCGCCCTTCGCCTGGCGCGACAAGGATTTCCCTTAATGTCGCGATCCCCGTGTCTATACGCCGCACGTGATCCGCGCGCAACATTCGGAACCCGTCACCACAGACAACACTTCGATCCAGTATGGCCACATAATGCGCGCGCAGCGACGCATGCGCGCCGCCAGTACAGACCATTCGCCCGCAGCTCCGCAATCCGCCTCCCGCATTCGGAAAAGCCCTCACAGCGACACGCGTAACCCATGCTCGCGTGCAACCATCGCGGTCAGAGGGGCCGCCGAAGCGCCGGAATTTGCGCGTTGCCGGCCTCGATACTGCCCCGTCAGGTAGACGACCGGTATGCTCAGGACCATGCTCATCAGCAGGGGGATCGAACATACGCCCCACGTCGGCGCATAGGCGATGGCGACATGAATGCTGACGATTCCAAGCAGAGTGCCCGGCCACAAGTGCGAGACGACGTCCCGGAAATAGAGCGTCTCCGACGGATTCTTCTTCATGGGAATCCACTTGGCCTTCCGCTGAAACGGAATCTTCAGCACGGCGACTGTTATGTAGAAAAGGTTGTTCAGACTGATGAGCGTCGAGAGGCCGATTTCGCACAGAAGGGCTGGGCACTGTCTGATGCTCTTGCACATGCTCAACTTGTGCAGGAAGACAATAGAAAGCATGACTGTCGTCGTCAGGTAACGTGTGCTGGCCAGATCGATCCATAGGTCGGTCTTTTCGAGCGCGATGCCGCTGTATACCCAGGTGATGAAGACCAAGCTGGAGATATAGGAATAAATGCCGTCCACCACATAGAACCGGCTCGCCGCGGATATACCCTTCGTGAACATCAACCGCCAAGTCTGCAGGTTACCGCGCGCCCAACGAGCCGAACGTTTCTTCGACTCCAGATAGTTGGCGGGGGCCTCCTCATAGCTGACCACATCTGTACAGTAGACCGTGCGGTAGCCCAACTTGTCCAGGTACACGGTCTCCCAGATGTCATGGCTCAATACATTTTCCGGTATGCGTATCTGCATGAAGCAACGCGTCCTGACAAGGGCGTTGTGGCCCCAGTAGATAAAGCGATCGAATGCGGACTGCAACGTCGCGCCATAAAGTCGTTTGGCGATCTTGTTGCCGACCAGTTGATTGTGGCTGAAATGTGTCTTCGCATTTGCGATGGCGATTGCGCTCTGGAAGATGGCGACATCAGCGTTGTCGGGATGGTTCGCCTTGCGAAGGAGGCGCAAGATGAAGTCCTTCGGCAGCAGGCTGTCGCCATCGCAGGTCACGAAATAATCGTATTCCGCGCCGTGCATCTTCAACCACGCATCGAGCATCTCCTTCTTCTTCTTGGCCACGTCATGGACATGGAAGTAGCGTATTCGGTCGTGTCCATATTTTTGCCTGAGCCGGTCCACCACGCTTTCTTCATAGCGCAGGAATTCATCCGCGGCGTCGCCGCTCGCAATCCAGACGTCCACATTCGACAGGTAATTGTTGCCGACGGTGTAGCCGATGCGCTCAAACAGTCCGCAAGACTCCGCGCGCAGGGTATAGATGATGGCCGTCCTCGGTATTTCAGTGAGAAATGCCTCCCTAGTCCTCTTCTCGGGAAAGAACACCGCGTAGATGGTGCAGACCAACATGCGCGATACGTTGAGCGCCAGGAAGATGAAGACTGTTATCCAGACCACAAAGGAGAGGCCGACCCGGGAGAGGTCGATGGTGCAAAGCCGCAGCGTGACAAGCAGCACGGTCACGAACAGGAGCAATGACAGAAAGGCAACGGGCGTAAGGAATAGCCGCCGCAGGCTGACAGCGCTACCCATGAAGCTTCTCCCACAGGCTGGCAAGCAAGGATTTCCGCGCGATGATCACGCGCGCCCTCGCATCCATGCCATAGACGAGCCTCGGAGCGCGGTCTTTCAGCCGTATGCTGATCACGACTCCCTTTGGACCCATGCGGATCGCACGAACGGGATCGGACTCCACGGTCTGCACTTCACGCTCCGACAAGCCCGATATCGCGACAACGCTTCCGCCAACCCACTTGCCCTCCGTGGGAAAACGGACACTGGCTGTCTGGCCAAGCTCGATGTCATCGAAATGTTTCTCGGGAATCGAGACCTCCACAATCCACGATGCCGGATCAACAATCTCGCAGACGTGCTCACCCTTCTTGAAGTACACGTTTCGCTTGCAGGGTAGATCGCGGGTCACGACCCGGCCATCAAACGGCGCAACGACCCGGGAGCACGATAAATCGTGCGCCTGCGCTGCGATTTCCGACAACAACTGCGCACGATCCTCCTTCACGGCTTCTTGGTCGCTCAGTGACTGGTAATAATCGTATTCGGCGGTTGCCATCTCAACTATCGACACGGAGTTCGACTGCTGCTTGAGCCGATCCCAGACGTCCTGTCTGTTCGCAATGATTTGTTTGCCGTATTCCAGCTTCTTACCGAGATGCGCGAGTTCCTGCGTCTTGTTCTCAAGGGCCGTAATTATGTAATCGTTATCGAACTCAGCCACCACGTCGCCAGCATTGACCCAATCGCCATCAGTAACGTTAACGCTGCGGAGACGACCATCGGCGGCGGCTTTGAGATAAACGCGCATCTCGGGGACCACTCTTCCTTTGGTCGCAACAGTGCGCTCAAAAGGAAACAAGGCACCCGTGACAAGCGCCAAAGCAATGCCAATCATCGCAATCCGCTTCGGCGTACTACGTTGAGCCGCCTCGGCTGTCTTCCCGTCCATACTTTCCACAATTTCCGGAATATCAAACGCGTTGTCGTTCGCTGGAAATTCAGAAAGCAGATTTGCCAGCCTTGCCTGGAGATCCGCTAGCTCTTTCTCCCTCCACTCCAAGCGCTGCCTGCGCTCCTCCAGTTGCTCCTGCTGCATAAAGTAATGCCCCGATGTTTTGGGGCTCCCTAAGAGAAACTTCACAACGCACAAGAACTCAGCCCGACGCGCGCGCTGCGTGTATGGGCAGAGCGACGACATCCGTCACGGTTCCTGCTCATGCTCGGGACATGTGTAACCTGAATGTTCGAAAATCCGCAAGTCAGCAAAATCCCTACACGCATCCCGGTTAATCGCTTTACCGCCTGCCACGAGTGAACGACGCATCTCTGCACACACCGTCACCGTCTTCGAACGCGACAGCCGCATCGGCGGCCTGCTGCGCTACGGCATTCCCGATTTCAAGATGGAGAAGCACGTCATCGATCGCCGCCTCACGCTCATGGAGGCAGAGGGCATCACGTTCAAGACGGGCATGTACGCGGGCAAAAACCTGACGGCCGACGAGCTGAAGAAGTTCGACGCCGTGGTGCTGGCATGCGGTGCCACGAAGTCGCGCGACTTGCCGGCCCCGGGCCGAAATCTCCAGGGCATCCATTTTGCGATGGAGTTCCTGCCGCAGCAGAACAAGGCCGTCGCGGGCGACAAGATTCCGGGCCAGATTTCCGCGAAGGATAAACACGTCATCGTCATCGGCGGCGGCGACACGGGCAGCGACTGCATCGGCACGTCGGTCCGCCAGGGCGCAAAATCGGTGACCAATTTCGAACTGTTCCCGATGCCGCCGAAGGACCGTCCGGCTAGCCAGCCGTGGCCGTACTGGCCGATGAAGCTGCGCGGCAGCACCTCGCACGACGAGGGCTGCGAGCGCATTTTTGCGATATCGACCAAGGAATTCTTGGGCAAGGACGGACGCGTGACGAAGCTGAAGACCGTGAACGTCCAATTCGCGCCGCAGGCCGGCGGCCCGCCGAAGCTCGAGGAAGTTCCCGGCTCGGAAAAGGAATACCCGGCTGACCTCGTTCTTCTCGCGATGGGATTCCTTGGACCCGAGACGGACAGCATTGTCGCGCAGCTCGGCTGCGAGGTCGATCCGCGTGGCAACATCAAGGCCGACGCGACCTACAAGACCACCGTCCCGAATGTCTTCGCTGCCGGCGACGCGCGACGCGGCCAGTCGCTCATCGTGTGGGCCATCTCCGAAGGCCGTGAAGCCGCACGCTGCGTGGACATCCAGCTCATGGGTCAGTCGGAACTGCCGACGAAGGCCGGCAACGATTTGCCGCGCGTGTAGCGACGGGATTCCATCCCGTCGAATCTAGCCCTCAAGTCCGTCGATGTCTCCGAGGTCTTTGAGGCGGCCCGTGGCTCGCTTGTTCACGATGAATTCGTGAAGGCCTATGTAGCGCACGGGTACATTGCCGAGCGTTCCATCGACGCCCCCTTGTGATACTTGTTCCCACGAAACCCCCGTGATGGATGTTACAAGATCGATGCGCACGGGCGGCACGCCCAACTGAACAACCTGCCCTGGCTTCTCGAAATCGGCCGCAGACAGTCCAGGCAGTGCCATGCCAAAATCCTGCAGCGCCTGCATGACCCGCGCTCCATTATCCGGCGTCGGACGCACGAGAAGATCGATGTCGCCCGTCAGACGGGGTTTGCCGTGAAAGGCGAGGGCGAAGCCGCCGACAATGAGAAACTCAACGTGCCTGGCGTTGAGACACGACAGCATATCTTTGAAATCGCGTTCCAGTTCCATAGGCCATCCTGCGTAAACGGAGCACGGCGTCGATGCGTTCGCCGGGCGGCTTCGCACGCCAGTACTTCACGTCCTCGGCATCCTGATCATGCTCATCCAAGCGCATCTTGCGTACAACCTTTTCCATCTTTTGAATCCTAGCAGAACATGGACATATCCAACAGCAGGTTTCTTGAAAGCGAGAGAGCCATGGGCGCCGCTGAACTGCCGACCAAGGCCGGCAACGACGTGCCGCGGATGTAGCCACGCCTCTGCGAGGCGTGAAATGCACGGCTCGCAGAGCCGTGGCTACAACGATTCTGCATCTCCCGGCCCGCGCCCACCCTCGTTGACATATAACCATACCGTGCGTATGGTTTTCCATATGAAGACGACGTTGAACATCAGCGAGCCGGTCATGCGGAAGCTGAAGGAGGAAGCAGCGCGCCAGGGGAAGACCATGTCCGAACTGGTCGAGGCGGCGCTGCGGAATCTGCTTGAGCAGGAAAAGAAGAGCAAGGAGCTTCCGCCGCTTCCCAGATTCAACTTAGGCGGTGCGCGCGTCGACATAGCGAACCGCGAGGCCCTGTACGAGTTCATGGAGAAGCACGATGGTCGTATTAGATACTAACGTCCTCGTGTACGCCCTCGACCTGCAGTCACCTCACAACGATCGTTGTTATGAACTTGTCGAGTCGCTTCGACATGGGGCCGATCCGTGGTATGTCACGTGGGGAATTGTTTACGAATTCATGCGCGTTACAACCCACCTCAACATCCTAAACAAGCCCATGTCATCATCGAACGCATGGCACTACATCACTGATCTTCTGGCAAGCCCGGGAATGCATGTACTGGCAGAGACTCCTCGCCATATCGAAGTGGCACGCGAAGTGTTCAGCATCGTTCCCGAGGCTCGCGGCTCGCTTGTGTTTGATGCGCGCACAGCGATCCTCATGCGGGAACACGGCATTACTCGGATCATCACGCGGGACACGGATTTTTTTCGCTTCCCCTTCATCGAAGTCATCGACCCCCTCCAGTCGCCACCCACCCGTGTGAGCGAGGGCCGCGGCAAGTACGCGGGCCGCAGGCGGCGGGCTCCGGCTGGGGTGGCATAAGGCGTCTTCTTGCTGGCAAGGACCGCGGGCATCAGGCAGACTCCGAATCAAGGGGCCCGTCACCGACTTTGGGCCATGAATCCATGCCCGGCGACGAACTGAACCGAATACATTTCGCGATACCCGACCGCGTGGGGTGTCTCCACTGCAGGGCGACGATTGACGTGGCCGGCCGCCAGCCCTTCGACGCAATTCTCTGCCCGGAATGCGGCAAGACGTTTCCCCTGGCCGTCCCGTTCGGCAACTACATCCTGCTCGAACAGATCGCGGAGGGCGGGATGGGCGCGGTGTACATGGGCTTCGATCCCGCGCTGAAGCGGTCTGTCGCGATCAAAGTCCTGCTCAAGCGGTTTGGCGATGACCCGGAATTCGTGCGCCAGTTCGAGCGCGAGGCTCAGACCCTGGCGGCCCTCAACAACCCGAACGTGGTGCAGGTCTACACGGCCGGCAGGGAGAATGGCCAGCCCTACATTGTCATGGAACTCGTCGACCGCGGCGGCTTCGACGTGATGATCACGAATGAGCACCCGCTCGAGGAGGCGCTGGTCCTCCGCACGGCCCTCGACGTGATTCGCGGCCTGCGCGCGGCTGCGGCGATCGGCCTGGCCCACGGCGACGTGAAGCCCGAGAACATCCTGTTCGATAAGGAAGGCCACGCGAAGGTTGTGGATTTCGGGCTTGCTCAATTGAAAGGTGAGGAATGGACGCCCAGCGTCGTCTGGGGCACACCTTTTTTCATCTCGCCCGAGGTCGCACACGGAAAGAGACCGACACCGCAGTCCGATATCTACAGTCTCGGCTGCACGCTTTACTATGCACTGGCCGGAAAGATGCCGTTCAACAAGCCGATGATCGAGGATACCGTCGTTGCGCGGTTTACCGAGAAACCCATCCCCCTGCTCGAGCACCGGCCCGACCTCCATCCGGAGACCGTGACGGCCCTGGACAGGATGATGGAAGTCGATATCCAGCGCCGCTATCCGAATTACGATTCGTTGATGCAGGATATGGTGGTGGCGCTGAAGGCCATCGAACGCGACCAGGTGGCGGCGCCCGAAGCAAAGAAAAAGCCGGCATCCCACGCAACGTGGTGGATCGCGTCCAGCAGTGCCACGGCCGTTCTGGCCGTCGTGTTATGGGTGTTTTCGGGTGGGAAGAAGGAAGCACCGCGGAACGCCCAACGGCCCCCGCCCACCCCGGCCACGGTCACATCCTCATCCACACGATCGCATGCGCCATCAACGGCTCCTGCGAAGGCACTGGTCATCACCGATGACGCCGCGAGGTACGAGAACTGGAAGGACGGCGTCACGGGTGGAACGGGGTTTGATGCATGGGTGCTCCGCAGCGGACCGCACGCAGGTTTTTTTGTCGGATCATCCACCCGTAATACGGGCATAGGAAATATTGATACGTCCGGCAAGGCGTGGGGCCTTTTCGCGAATTCAGGGGACACGGCGTCCGCCTGGAGGCGTTTCAGTGCGGGTGCACTCGCGGTCGGCACCGAGCGGTTTGACATCGATTTCGACCATGGCAAGGTCGGCGCCAACGGGCCGTCCGTCGGTCTCGGCCTGCAGAACGCGGCGAGCAACACGCTCTGGGAGTTCTACCTGGCGGGCGGGTCGGCGAACTACGTGCTGCGCGACGCGGACGGCGAGCGCGATTCGGGCATCCGGCGATCGACCGAGGCGCTGCATATCAGCTTTCGCCTCACATCGTCGAAGCAATACGCGGCAGATATCGCAGCCGGCTTTTCGATGAAGAACTTCAAGGGCCGGTTGATCAGCGACACCGACCCCGACGTGGTGCAGGTGTATGTGTGGAATTTCAACGCCGGCGAGGGCAGCGCGCACGACACGTATGTTAATCGCATGGTCATTCTTCCGACGGACAATCGCTGATCCGTATCCATTCAAAAGAGAACCACGAATAAGCACGAATTCGCACGAATCGTCGGCCCCTAACCCGGATTATTCGCGAAGCGCGAACAATC
>JAZDKY010000055.1:0-2162 GCA_043802525.1 bacterium | reverse complement strand
CGACCGTTCCTCTTGTTGCGTGCAAAAAACCACAGGCAAACCGGGATCTGCGTCGAGTAGAAAAGCTGGCCCGGCAGCGCCACCATGCAGTCCACCAGATCCGCTTCGATGATCGCCTTGCGGATCTCGCCCTCACCCGACGGATTGGAGGACATGGATCCGTGGGCGGGGACGAAGCCGGCGCGCCCCGTGGGCGCCAGATGATGGATAAAGTGCTGCACCCAGGCGAAGTTGGCGTTTCCCGCGGGCGGCACGCCGTACACCCAGCGCTTGTCGTCCTTCAAGAGCTCGCCGCGCCAATCGCTGTCGTTGAAGGGCGGATTGGCCAGAACGTAGTCGGCCTTGAGGTCGGGGTGCCGGTCGTTGTGGAAGGTGTCGCCGTGGCCGATCTGGGCGTCGATGCCGCGGATAGCGAGGTTCATCTTGGCCAGGCGCCAGGTGGTGTAGTTGGATTCCTGTCCGTAGATGGCGATGTCGCCGAACTTGCCGCTGTGGGCTTCGATGAATTTTTCGCTGGAGACGAACATGCCGCCCGATCCGCAGCAGGGGTCGTACACGCGGCCCTTGTAGGGCGCGAGCATCTCGACCAGCACGCGCACCACCCTCGATGGCGTGTAGAACTGGCCGCCGCT
The DNA here is from genome assembly GCA_043802525.1 of bacterium. Classification (GTDB taxonomy): domain Bacteria; phylum Verrucomicrobiota; class Kiritimatiellia; order CAIVKH01; family CAIVKH01; genus JAZDKY01. The sequence goes on along the minus strand of JAZDKY010000055.1, from coordinate 1,530 downwards.
CTTGCCCTCGGCGCTCGCAAAGCGTGAGAGAAAGTATTCATACACGCGGCCGAGCGTGTCTTTGGCGCGGTCGGCTGCACTGCCGAGCGCAATGTCGCTGACGAGGTTGATGATCTGGCCGAGCCGCTGCTTGTCGAGTCCGGTGCGGGCGAAGTCCTTGGGGAGCACGCCCTTGAGCGAGGGGTTGTCGCGCTCGATGGCGCTCATTGCATCGTCCACCAACGTGCCGATGGCGGGCTGCGGGGCGCTGGCCTTGAGATGGGTCCAACGGGCTTCTTTGGGCACCCAGAAGATGCTGACCGCCCGGTACTCGTCGGGATCCTCGGGATCGGCGCCTTGCGCTTTCTGCGATTCCAGTTCGGCGCGCTTCGCCTCGAAGGCGTCGGAGATGTACTTGAGGAAGATCAGGCCGAGGACGACGTGCTTGTACTCGGCCGCGTCCATGTTGTTGCGGAGGCCGTCGGCCATCTGCCAGAGCTTCGCTTCGAAGCCGAGGTTGGCGCCGGTGTCATGGTTATTGGGCTTTGTTTTTACCATTCATTCTCCTATGGTTTGGTGCGCATTCAGGGAACGGGCTCGCGGAGCGGGTCCGGTTCTGAGATGATGCTCTGTCGTCGGTCATTTCTATGCCTCTGGATGTTATGAAGCCTTCAAGACCAAAACAGCACAGTTAGACTAATGGTTATGTCGAACGTGTCCGGGAAGACGCGCCATGATTCCGAAAGGTAGATCGAAACGCGAGGTTATCGAACCACTTTACAGCCGGTTTGTCAATAATATTTCAGGGTATTTCACAGATGAGGGTTTCGGTTGCCGTTGCAGGGGAGATTTTCGCGATTGCACCAACAGTTGGTGCAAATTCGTTTTCCATCCTTCCCGGATCGCGATCCTAAGTCATCACTGTGCTGAAAATCGACTCCACGTCTGGCAGAGAGCCTCCCCATGCCGGGGGGACTTCTCCATTGCCGCAACAGTTGCGGTAAATTCATTTTGATTTGTAAGGCAGCGCCTCCATCGGCAGAAGGCCGGCGAGGGCTTCGAACTCCGGATCTTTTGAATATTGTGGAAACAGTTTCCACAACGCCATCCGGCACACGCTGATCTTCCCGGTCATATTGTTCACATTCAATGGCTGTGCAGGTACATAGTGGCGTGACACGTGATTTCGGTCACGGATGACAGGCGGTCCTCCACACTGTCGCGCCCATAGCCTGTTGAAACAACTGCCGTTATATCTTCGCGTGAAATGCCCGATATCCGGAGCACCTTACCGGTTGCACGGGTGATGGCCTCCCGGTTCCCGGCGCCGGTTAATGATCGGTCGATGGCGCCATTGTGTGACGACGGGCCGGACCCCCGTCATGGCTTGGAAGGTTGCTTCCGTTTCAATTTCCTCAGATCATCCACACCAAAGACATAGTTTTTGCCGACCTTACGAAAAGGCAACTTCCCCTCTTTGGCCCATCTTCGCACGGTTACTTCCGCAACCTCAAGGTATTCCGAACTTTCCTTGATGGTCAGAGTCGAAGG
>JAZDKY010000054.1:0-5472 GCA_043802525.1 bacterium | reverse complement strand
CGCCTGCAACGCTATGCGTAGCATTGCAGGCGGGGAAGCGCCTCTACATCTCGGCCAGAAATTCGAGTTGACGTTACGACCCGTTATCACCGAAATCACGACCCATGCCTCCTGTTGTCCAAATCTCAAACCTTTCGAACCACGTGCAGCAGGAAGTGACACTGCGCGGGTGGCTCTACGGGAAACGGTCCGGCGGCAAGATCCACTTCCTGCTCGTGCGCGACGGCACGGGCATCTGCCAGTGCATCGTCGATGCCTCGCACGCCGAAGCCTTCGCCGCCGCAGGTGGCCTGGGCCAGGAATCGTCGCTCGAAGTCACAGGCACGATCTCCAAGGACGACCGCGCGCCCGGCGGGTACGAGATGACCATCACGGGCTTGCACGTGCTGCAGGCGGTCGACGGGTACCCGGTCTCCCGCAAGGCGCATGGCGTCGATTTCCTGATGAACCACCGGCACCTGTGGCTGCGCTCGCCGCGCCAAGCCGCGATCCTGCGCATCCGGCATACGATCATCAGCGCCGCGAGGCGCTACTTTGACGATCGCGGGTTCACGCTGATCGACACACCGCTCCTGACGCCCGGCGCCGCGGAGGGCGCCGGCACGCTGTTCAAGGTGGACTACTTCGGCGAGGAGGCGTACCTCGCCCAGACGGGCCAGCTCTACCTCGAAAGCGCCGCGATGGCGCTCGGCAAGGTGTACTGCTTCGGACCGACGTTCCGCGCGGAGAAGTCCAAGACGCGCCGGCACCTGACCGAGTTCTGGATGGTTGAACCCGAAATCGCCTTCGCCGATCTCGACACGTTGACGGCGCACGCGGAGGAAATGACCTGCTTCATCGTGCGGGCGGTCCTGGAGAAGCACCGCGAAGACTTGAAGCTCATCGAGCGCGACGTCGCACCACTGGAAAAGATCGCCCCGCCCTTCCCGCGCATGACGTATACGGACGTCGTCGACCTGCTGCACAGCGACACGACCCAGGCCTGGATCGGCGAACAGATCGAAAGCGACAAGGCCCGGCTGGCCGCGCAGGTCAACAAGATCGCTGACATGGACACGCAGCTCGCCGCGGCGAAAAAGGGCTGGCAGCAGGAGAAGCTGGACCAGCAGATCAAGGAACTGCGCGAATCCATCCGCGAACTGGAGGTCGACATCGCGCACCGGGTCGAGCACAGGGACGAGGCGAAGAATTTTGCGTGGGGCGGCGACCTTGGCGGCGATGAGGAAACGATTGTTTCCAAGCAGTTCGACACACCCGTCTTCGTCACGGCCTACCCGCGCGGGGTGAAGGCGTTTTACATGAAGCGCAACCCGGAGCGGCCCGACACGGTCTTGAACCTCGACATGCTCGCCCCGGAGGGCTATGGGGAAATCATCGGTGGCAGCGTGAGGGAGGATCACCTCGACACGTTGCTCGAACGCATGAAAGAGGACGGGATGAAGACCGGGCCGTACGAATGGTACCTGGACCTGCGGCGGTACGGCAGCGTGCCGCACGGCGGGTACGGACTGGGCATCGAACGGACCGTCGCCTGGATTTGCGGCCTTCGCCACATACGGGAGACCATCCCGTTTCCGCGGTTGATGGGAAGGATGTATCCATGAAAAGAACTGGAAAGATCAAGATTGGCGTCCTCGGTTCCGGCACCTGCACGCGCGAGGAGTACAAGCTTGGCTACGAGGTCGGTTCGGAGATAGCCAAGTGCGGCGCCGTGTTGGTGTGCGGCGGGCTTGGCGGCATGATGCAAGCCGCGGCGGAGGGCGCCCGCAACTGCGACGGCCTGACGGTGGGTATCCTGCCGGATGAAGATGATACGGCGGCCAATCCCCACATCGACATCACGATCCCCACGGGGCTCGGCGCATTCAGGAACATGCTGGTCGTGCGCGCCTGCGACGCGGTCATCGCGATACGAGGCGGCTACGGCACGCTGACGGAAATTGCCTTTGCGTTGAGGCTGGGCGTGCCTGTCGTGGGGCTCTTCACGTGGCAGGTAGGCCAGGGCGGAAAAATTGATCCCGGCATACACGTGGCAAGCGATGCAGGATCTGCAGTCCAAGCCGCCTTTGAGGCGGCAGGCCGGAAGAACTGAGCCGGCCTTGAATTTCGTCCCGAAATGGTAGGGCGTGCGGTCCCCGCGCGGCCGCCCCGCGACGGGCTCGAGACAGGCCGCAGACCGGCTTGCCCGCTGTGCTATGCGCAGCGTTGCAGGCGGGGACCCTCCTTCGCTCGGAAGCTATGGCGAGGCGCGCGGCCCGCCCTACCACAAAGGAGCGCATTCCAGACTGGCTCACCACCTCTTTTCGGGCCCAAAATTGCGGCCGTCCTAGTCTTGTTCTCCCGCCTTTCTCGCCCGAGCCTGATCGATCAGGCTCTTCAGGTTCTCCACGAAACGGCCGGAACCGCCCGGCATGTACCCGGTCTGCCCCGCATAGTTGCCGTCCGGGTCGAGCAGGATGATGGTCGGGTAGCCGGCAACGCCAAACTTGTCCGAGAGTTCCGCGTCGAGCCTCTTGCACCAGCCGCACCAGTCCGAGCCCGTAAAATCGAGCAGGATATACTTCCCCTCCTGCTTCGCCCTGGCCATGGCCTCCGCGTAGTCCTCGCCCCACACGTCCGCGCGGATCGTCACCACCATCGTTGCGAGTGCGAGTATTCCGGTCAGCAGTCTCTTCACAACCCTCCCACCATCGCAATCGGCCCGGGCAAGGCGCCCGCATCGATGCCTTCCCGGAGCGACACTGTCGCCATGACCTTCGGCACGTACATCTGCGTCTCCACCGGAAGATGCGGCGCGATCTCCTGAAACGTACTTGCATCACGCTTCTTCATCAAACGCCCAACCGTGCCCTCCCCCGCGTTGTACGCGGCGAGCGCGAGGGACCAGGACCCGAACCGGCCGTGGAGCAGCCGCAGGTACTGCGCCGCCGCGCGCGCGCTTTTCTCCGGCACGAGCCGTTCGTCACTCGGCGTCAGGCTCAGCCCGAACCGCTTCGCCGTGTCCGGCATGAACTGGAACAGCCCCGTCGCGCCGACAGGACTCCGCGCCGCGGGATCGAAGGAGGACTCCACCTCCGCGACCCACACGAGTTGCGCGGGAACACCTTCTTCGATGAACACTTCCTTGAGGACGGGAACGAGCCGCTCGGCTGCCCGCGGCACGGCGCGCGACGCGAGTCTTCGCCGCCATGCGTTGGCGTCGCGTATTCCCACTGTCGCCCTGAGCGAAGGCTTCGGGGGCGCACTCGCAGCGCGCCGCGGAAACAGGATGGCCGGCGCGCCACTCCGCGCGGCGCGGCCGGAAGGCATCACCTCCTCGGCCATCGTGAAATAATCAAGCCGCTGCCGCAGCCAGTCGGCATACGCCCGACCGCCGGGCACCTGGTCAAGGTAGTGGATCGCGGCCTGCACCTCCGGCAACATCCAGGCGAGTTCGTCGAGCGATTCCGCATTCAACGCATGGTCCACCTGCTTCCAGAAGACATGCCAGTCGTCGAGGGTGGGTGGCGCCTGTACGGCGTCGAGGTCGATCTCGTACTCGTCCAGTTGCCCGGCCAGGGCCCGGCCGGCGTCGAGGACCTGGTCGAACGACGGCATCGGCAGGCCGTCGGCCCGCGCGGACGCGACACCCAGGGCCACGACCAAGGCAAGGATTCTGTACGGGTCGCTCATGCTGAAGGCGTTTTCGATGTGCCGTATTTCCGGCGTACCGCGGTCTTGCTGCCCGACCACTTCCACGATGTCGAACCGGACATACGGTGGCTTTTCCCGCAATCGCTTCACGTAGCGAACGGCCGCGCGGCTGAGATTTCTTTTCTTCGCGCGATCAACCGCGGATGCCGCGCGGCCGAAATCCTCCGAGCGCCGCGTCTTGACCTCCACAAACACGAGCACCATATCATTCCGCACGACAAGGTCCAGTTCATCCCTGCGTCCGACGCGAACCCGCCGTCCCACGATCTTGAATCCGCGCGCGCGCAGGAATTTTTCCGCCTGCGCCTCGCCCCATTCGCCCGTCCGGAGGTGCGCGGGAGAACGTACGCCCAATCCCAGTGTTCGAAGCCAGGTTTTTAGTCTCGAAATCATGCCCTGCCCGTATTGATTCCTTCCGGATGCCTGCTGTAGCCGTCGCACGCAGGGCGACGCGTCACGGAGCTGTTCACGGCGCGCCCCTTCCCGCCCAGGCGGGCAAGCGTGGCGCGGCTACAGGTCAAGCCACAACTCACGCACCGGCTTGAACGATCGCCGATGGCAGACGCAGGGTCCGTGGGCCCTGATCGCCTCGAGGTGTTCCACCGTGCCATAGCCCTTGTGCTTCGCAAAGCCGTACACCGGATGGTCCCGGTCGAGTTCCAGCATGATCCGGTCCCGCGTGACCTTGGCAACGATGCTGGCCGCGGCAATCAGGAGGCTGGCCGCGTCGCCCTTCACAATGGCAGTCGAGGAACACGGCAGGCCGTGAACGGACAGCCCGTCGACCAGCGCATGGTCCACTTCGGGCATGAGTTGCGCGAGGGCCCGGGCCATCGCCGCATGCGTTGCTTTCAGGATGTTGATCGCGTCGATCTCGTCCACCTCGGCGCGGCCGATGCCCATGCGGACCGATGCGTGATCCGTGAGAATGGAAAAGAAATGGTCGCGGCGCGCTGCGGTGAGTTGCTTGGAGTCGGTGAGGCCGGAAAAAAGTTTCTCCGATTCGGCTTCGAGGAAGGTCCGGTCGATCAGGACCGCTGCAGCAATGACGGGACCCGCCAAGGGCCCGCGTCCGGCCTCGTCGATACCGGCGAGGCGGTTATGTCCGGAGAGCCAGGCCTGACGCTCATGCCGTAGCATGCGCGGGCGCGGGTGCTGCCTCGGACTGCGCAGCCTTCGCGGCGGCCTCGCCGCCCCGGCCGGTCACTTCCTCGCGGATCTTGGCGTGGCGTCCGGTGCGGCCGCGCAGGTAGTACAGCTTTGCGCGGCGAACACGGCCCGGGCGCTCGACGACGATCTTTTCAACGACAGGCGAGTAGATGGGGAAAATACGCTCGACGCCTTCGCCATAGGAAATACGGCGAACCGTGAACGTTTCCGTGGAACCGTGGCCGTCACGCGCAATGACGGTGCCCGCAAAGAGCTGCACGCGTTCCTTGTCGCCTTCCTTGATCCGGACGTGAACCGTGATCAGGTCGCCCACCTTGAACGGCGGTACCTTGCGCGACTTGCGCTGCTCTTCGTCGATTTTGGCTAGAATCTTTGAACCCATGATTGATCCCTCGGTTACGGAAGGGGGGTGATCATAGCCATGGGGGGGGAGGAGTCAAGGGGTGATTTGTGAAAGCTAGGGCGCGATCATGGCTTATTCACGAACGGGTTTTGAACGTGGGGTAACGTGCTGTGATGAAACGCATTGCGGGCGATGCGTGTTCGGCGCCCATAGCGGATTGGAAATCGGTCATGGTGGCATGCTTCCGTTTCGCGTCGCGCGATCGC
>JAZDKY010000053.1:0-30870 GCA_043802525.1 bacterium | reverse complement strand
TGCTCGGGACCAGACTAGTCTTGGGGCACGAACGCACCAGTGACGCGAGGGTCATGACTGCCGGGGCCTTTGCTCTTTTCTTGAAAGACTGCAAACATCAGACCCACTTGACTACAACAAGTTTCATCCCTGAACGATCCGGCCACCGCCAGGGGCCCTACCAACCCGATTCTCAACCACGGAGCCCTCCCAAGGCGGGCAGGCCCTCCCAAGGCGGGCAAGCTCACGGAAGGCACGGAAAGGGATGCAGGGTCGACGTTCCGTGTAGTCCGTGCATTCCGTGGTTCCCCCTCCTGAAACTTCAAGCTGGGATTGATGTTTCTCACTCAAACGATCCGGCCGCCGCCGGAGGGCCTGCTAACCCGGATATTGCATCGTTCTCATTCTTGCGATGCGATATCCGGGCCTAAGGTAGGGCGCGCCGCCCCTCGACGCGGCAAGGAACGAATTTCAGACTGGCCCAGCACGTTTTCTGGGCTTTATTTGCGGTTCCGATATTGTTATGATGCTTTTTTTTAGTTGAGATCAGTCACGTCAGGAAAGGATTAGGACATGTCGCGCTCCACCCCCAACTTCCGCGTCGCTCACGCGCTACGCACCCTCCTCTTCGCCGTTTGCGCCACGTGTCTCACCGCCTCGGACGCGAAGGCGGCGGAACAAATCTTCAGCATCCTCCGCGCAGCCGAACACGGCGTGTTCAACATGGGTCCCTCCCAGGGCGATGTGGAGAAGGTCACCGATGCCGAGACCGGCTGCGAGGTCTTCGAGCTCAACTATGACGCGTCCGCCGGCAGCGCCGTCGGCATCTGGACGAAAGATTTTTCCGCCGAATTGGAAGCGCTTTCAGCCGATAGAATTCGCGTCGGCGTCACGGTTCCGGACGATGTCCGGCACGACCTCATCCTCCTCTCCGTCGAACTCAAGGGTTCCGCCGCGATCCAGACGATTCACCTCGACCTTAAGCCGGGGCGCAACACGTTCTTCAAACTGGTGGACTGGAATCGCATCGGCGATCTCCACGAAGCGGTCTTTGTCATCCAGCCGCTCGAAGGGCAATCCGCAGCAGGTAAACTCTTCCTCGCCCTGGATTTCGAGAAGCGATCCCTCGCGGAAATAATCCGCGACTCCGCCTGGGCGAAGGCCGGTCTCCTCCTCGCAACCTCCTTCGCCGCCTGGCTGCTTGCCGCGCTCGCCGCGCGGCTTTTCCGCCGGCCCGCCTCCGCGCAGACGGCCACCCCTGTCGGCCTGGCGCGGGATTTCACCCTCGGCCTCGGCGCCGTCCTCACCGCCGGGCTCGCGCTCTACATCCACAAGCTCGGCGGCCTGACACCGGATGCGGCGGGCTTCCGCTTCCTCGCTGTCGCCGTCGGCGGCGCCGCGCTCGCGGATTTCATGAAGTACGGCCTCACGCGCAATCACCTCACGCCCTCCGAATGCTTCCGCAGCCTGTTTCTTTCCGGCCTCCTCGCCGTCACCTCCAGCTCGCAGGTGGTCCTCCAGGCGCCCGCGGACTGGAATCAGTTGCTCCTGAAGAGCCAGTTCACCGCAGCGATCGCCTTCGCGATCTACCACGCGGCCCATGCGTTCGTCCTCGCGACATCGGGCCGCTCACTCCGAGCGGTGAGCGGATGCCTCATCGTCGGCACGCCCTATCTTGTCGGCTGGCTGCTCCTCCTCCAGTCGCCGGACCTCATGCACTCGATGATCCAGACCCTTACCGCGGGCACACTGACGTCCGCGCCGGTCGCGCTGGACATCGTCGGTCGCCTGCTCGTTGTCCTCGTTTTCAACGAACTGGTCACCAGCGCCATCGGGCTGGCAACCAAAGGTCGCCTGCTCACGACCTTCCGCGCACACGGCGCCATCGTGCTCGTCTCGCTCGGCGTCGTGCTCGCGCCGAATATCGCCGATTTCGGTTCCACGCAGGCGGTCGCCGCGCTGCATCCCGCGCTCCGCTCGCTTGCGGGCCTGCTCGCGACCATCCTCTCCCAGGCGGGTCTGTGGGCCGAAGTATACCTCATCACCGGACTGATCATGGACAGCACGCACGGCATCGGACCTTCCGCGACCTCCGCCCGCTCCCATGCGCTGGTCGGGATGGGCAAGGGCATGGCCTACAGCGGCGTGCTCATCGCCATTCTCTACAGCGTCTACCTCTTCGTGCAGACGCGGGTGCTCCAACTCTTCATGCTGGCCCATCCGCTCCTGTCCGGCGTCGTTCTCGGCGCGGCTGTCTTCCCACTGCTCAAAACGATCATTGAAACCTTCGACGGCAGCCAGGGCTTTTTCGGGCGCGTCCGCTACAACTACCGTAGATGGCCGCTCTACTTCCGAGGCACAGTATTCGGCTTCGGCCTCGCCTTTGGCATCTCCCAAGGTGTCTTCCGGTGTACGACGCCGGACCGCGTGCAGTTCGGCCTCGCCCTCGGCCTCGCCGCGTCCGCCGGCGCAAGCCTCGCGCGGGACCTGATCTATGCGTGGCAGGGCCGGGGCCACATCCAATCCTGGCGCGTCTACTTCGCCGACGCCCTGATGGGGGGCTTCGTAGGCAGCGCCCTCGCCTTTTACCTGGACGCCTCACAGGTCCCGGTCGTCGTGGAAAAGATCAAGCTCTACGTCAGCGCGGGCCTCGCCCCCGCAGCCTACGACACCTACCCGCTGGTGAACAAGTGGGGGCACATCCAGTTGGGCGCTTACACCGGCGGCGTAAAACTGCTCTTCAACGAAGCGCTTGCGGGCGTGATCAACTGGTCCGTCGCCGCATGGCTCTTTGCGATCAACCGCACGTTCCTCGAAGCGCTCTTCCAACGGGACAAGGCGCCGATCTGCTTCTTCTTCTCGCGCGCAGGATTGATGGACCTCGTCCGCCACATGATCCAGGTCCTGCGTTGGGGCCTCTGGATGTCGCCGATCATCTTCACCTTCCTGCGCATGATGGGCGAAGCCACCTGGTACAATCAGGACGGCGCCCTCCGCACGCTCGCCGCCATCTACCAGCACGCGACGCTGAGCCCGGAGAATTTCCAGGCATGGAGCGTCCAGATGTTCGTCTACGTCCTCGCGTTCGACCTCGTTCGCATCCTCGTCTGGATGGATCACATGGGTCTGCGCGTGGCGACGCTCGTGAACCTGAGCTTCATCGGCATGGACCGCCTCGACGAACGGCTCGCCCGCTTCCTCGGCCCGTCCGCAACGCAACGCTGCATTCCGGAAGCGATCAAGCGCTTCACAACCTGGGCGCCGTTGCTCATCCCGTTCTACCTCCCGCGCGGCGACTCGTGGGACTACGCATGGACGACGTCCGAAGCGCTCGCTGCGGCGTCAAAAAAGGACACGTGGGTCGCCAGACTGGAGTCCCTCTCCGCCGCCGAGTCGCTCCTCCTCGTCGCCGCGGCCGGCGCCGCGGCCACCGCGATCTTCTTCGCCCTGCGCAAACTCCGCGAGCGCAACGCGCGAAAGCGATCGCGCACGTTCGAGATCGCGAACCGTGAGTACCGCGTCACCGCGCGCGACAACGGGGAGATCTTCAGTCAGGTCTCGTCAAAACGACACGATGTGAGCCGTCGATCCTATGACACGATGGATCCCGCGGGCCGCATCCTCTTCCTCGTGGATGCCGCCAAGGCAGCGCACGAACCTGGACGCGCCTGGCCGACGACCGGCAATGTCCCACCCGCGAAACACGCCGCAGCGCGGATCGAATGTCGCGACGACAGCCTGCAGGTGAGCAATACGGCCCACGGCATCCGCACCGCGATCGACATCCGGCTGCCCGATGCGGACAGCACGGCGGAGATCTGGACCGTCACCCTCGAGAACCTCACGGACACGCCCAGGAACCTCAAACTCGTTCCTTACCTGGAATGGGTGCTCGACCGCCCGGAGTCGGACCGCGGCCACACGCTCTACAACCGCCTTTTCCCGGAAATGGAGTACGCACAGGCCGGGCACGCCATCCTCGCGTGGCAGAGAACCTCCAAGGCCATGGGCATCCTCGCGACGGACATCGCGCCCGAGGGCTTCCTCATCTCGCGCATGGACTTCATCGGCCGCGCCGGTACCGTCTGGGCCCCGCGCGCGCTGGAGACGCTGGCCTTCCTCAACGCGCACGACACGCCGCCCTGCCCGACCTTCGATCCTGTCGCAAGCCTCCTCACCAGCGTCGAGCTGGCGCCGAAGGCCTCGCGCACCGTGCGGATCCTCATCGGCTACGCAAAGAACCGCGCCGGGGCCCTCGATCTCGTCCACAAGCACCTGCCCCTGCAGCCCGCGACGGCCACGCGGGCCGCGAAAAGCCCGCCCCGATCCCCGCTCATCGGCCACGGCGAAATCCTGCCGGGCACGCCGCGCTCCTACTCCAGCTTCATGAACCAGGGCAACACCCTGCGCGTCCACACGCCGTTTACGCCGCGCCCGTACGACCACGCCCTCGCCAACGCCCGCGGACACTACATCACCGTCACCAACCGCGGCCTGCACACCTCCGCCAGCGGCAACTCGCAACAGAACCGGCTCACCCCGGACTGGCCCGACACCGTCACGCGCGAATTGCCCGGCGAGGCGATCTACCTCTTTGATCCGGAACGCAAGGAGTGGTTCTGCCCCACCTTCCACCCGCTGAACGACAAGACCGCGTCCTACGAAACGGATTTCAGCGTGGACGGAACGGCCGTCTTCCGCATGACGCGCGGCAGCCTCTCCACCGAGTTGAACGTCTTCGTGCCGCCGGACGAAAACACCGGCATCTATCTGCTCACCGTGCGGAACAACGACAAGGTGGCGCGCCGCCTGCGCGTTGCCCCCTACTTCCAGATCGTTCTCGCGGGCCAGCCGGAACACTCCGGCCCCCTCCAGGTCCGCTACGACAAGTCCCTGCACGCGCTCTTCTACGCCAACCCGCGCAATGCGTTCCGGCAGGGCCCCGCCTTCGCGGCGATGTCCATCCCGGCCGAGCGCGTCGTGACGCAGCGCGGACAATTCTTCGGTGCAGGGCGCGGCGTGGACCGCCCCTCCTTCGTCGAACACGGCGAGGCCGACGCGTCGCCCACGCTTGATACGCGCACCATCGCCGGCCTGCTCGGCACCTTGGACGTTCCCGCGGGGGGCGAGCAGACCGTCGCCATCCTCCTCGGCCAGACCGATAACCGGAAGCAGGCGGTCGCGCTCCTGCGCAAATACGCCCATGCCGAAGCCGCGCTCACCACGCTCGCCGCAACCCGTTCCTGGTGGATGAACCTGATGCAAACGACGCGCATCGAGACCAGCGATCCACACTTCGACAACCTCCAGAACTGGCTTAAGTACCAGGCCCTCGCGGAACGCATCTGGGCGCGTCGCGGTTTCTACCAGACCAGCGGCGCGTACGGATTCCGCGACCAACTGCAGGATTCCGTTAATCTCATCTGGATGACCCCCGACCTCGCCCGCAAGCAGATCCTGCTGCACGCTTCGCAGCAGTTCCTCGAAGGTGACGTGGTGCACTGGTTCCACACGATGAAGGACGGTCGCACCGGGTTCGCCAACCGCTCGCATGCCTCGGACAACCTCCTGTGGCTCTCGTGGGGCGTCGTCGAATACGTTCGCATGTCCGGAGATGAATCCATCCTCGAGGAGATGACCTCCTACCTGCAATCGGAGTTGCCCTTCGAGCCGCTCCCGAAGAACAAGCACGGCTGGGGTGCGATCTACCACCGTTCCGCCCGCGCCGATTCCGTCTACCGCCATTGCATGAAGTCCATCGACCTCGTGCTGCAGAAGCGGATGGGCGCGCACGGCCTGCCGCTGATCGGCACGGGCGACTGGAACGACGGCCTGGACGAAATCGGCAGCGAGGGGCGCGGCGAGAGCGTGTGGCTCGGCTTCTTCCTCTACTACATCCTCAAGAACGTCGTGGACCTCGTTGAACGGCGCGATGGCGTCCTTCGCAAGCAGTACTACGTCGAGCAGATGACGAGCCTCGCCTGCGCGCTCGAAGCGTCATGGCGCAAAGACCGGTACCTGCGCGCGATCCACGACGACGGCACCGAGATCGGCGTGGAAGGCAGCGGCGTGTGGGAGATCGATGCGCTCACGGGCGCCTGGGCTGTGATGTCCGGCATTAATCCGGAACGCGCCCGCACGGTCTTCGATACGACCCTGCGCGTGCTCGAAAGGGGCAACGTCATCCTCCTCGGATGGCCCGCGCTCCGAGAGGACACCGAGCCCTACCTCGGCCGCAGCAGTCACTACCCGGAAGGGGTGCGTGAGAACGGCATGTACTGCCACGGCGTGCAGTGGCTCATCCGCGCCGCGCGGCTGTTGTCTGAGCAGTTCGCGCGCGACGGCAAGACCGCCGAGGCGGCGTACTACCGGGAGACCGCCTATCGCCTGTGGCGCAAGATCGCGCCGGTCGCCCATGTGACGCCGGAGGAGATCGAGAACTACGGCGGGCAGCCCAACAAGCAGCCGGCGGACCTGCTCACCACGTTCGATCCCGGACGCATGATCTGGAACGGCTATACCGGTGCTGCGGGATGGATGCTCCGACAGGCCTTCGAAGGCGTCGTTGGCGCGACCCTGTCGCGGAACGAGATGGTGCTGCCCGACGATCTCTTCGAACCGCGCGGCACGATGCGGGTCACCCGGGTGAGCCGCGTGCTCGAGGCCAGCCCGTTGGGCGGCGTGGGCCATCATGCGATGATCGGCAAGGTATCCGTGCCCGCCGCATCCATCCCCCTGGCCGAGAAAGACCTGCTCGACCCCTCACGGCAACTGCGGGTCGCGCAGAATCGGGGCGCGGGGAAAATGGGTGTGAGGATTCGCGGGTAACGTTGCAGCCGCGGGACGGGGCGCGAGTTGATAGAGCCGGGCCCGTCAGGTGCTGCCACAGAGCATCGCGGGGCTTCCCACCAAAGGCCGGAGCGAGCGCTTTCGGCGGCAACGAGGGCCACACGGAATCAATTACCAAATTGTGGCAAATTGGTGGTTCATTGGTTTATCGCCTCGCCGATCCTCCGCCGGCCGGTCACGCACTCGTGGATCAGCCCGGCCCGGTATTCCGTCAGCAACTCCCGTTGGCGGGCGCAGGCGTGGCTCATTTAAGATCGAACCCGCGCCGAAACAGTTCTCACAGGGCCAAAGCAGGGCCCGTTCGCCCGTTGCCGTCCGCAAAAGGATGAAAAGCTTCAGATTTCCAAGCGTGTCAGTCGCGGTGTCCTTTTCAGCAGGGGCGATTCATTTCACGGCAAAGCCTTTCGGGTGCGGAACAGTCGATTGCGCGACTATAGCAGTTGTAACTCGGGCAGACCAGCGGCAGCGCGTCGACGGGGGGTGTCGGTTTGGCTGTAGCCGCGGCACGCAGGGCCGCGCGGGCAGAAGTCGAGCCGGCACGCGATTCCCATGGCTGCGCTCGACGAGCATTTCCAACTGGCTAAAACGCTCTACCACAAAATTAAAGCGTTCTACTGGGGCCACGGTTCTTGACCCTGGAGATTGCGAGCACCTAAAATGCACGGTTTGAGTTTTTGTGCCTATGCAGGACTCGTCCAGAACCGTGCCGCAGAAGAAAACCTCGAACCCCTCCGCGGCATCCGAGACGCACATTACGGTGGATGATCTGGGCCTGAAGTACCGCGCCGCGATGGAGGAACTCGCCGCCCTGAAGGAGTCCGAGCGCGTCCGCGCCGTGCTGTTCAGCATTTTCGACGAGGCGAGTTCCTCGGACGACCTCAAAACGTTCTGTTCCGCCATGCACAGGACGATCAAAGACCTGATGCACGCGGAGAATGCGTTCATCGCGGCGTACGACGCGGCCTCCCGCACGCTTCATTTTCCCTATGTTGCCGATGAGAAGGACCCCGAACCGGCCAGCCGCGGTCTGGGCAAGGGCCTCACCGATTTCGTGGTCCGCTCCGGCGAGCCGTTTCGTCTCTCGGAACCAGGCGCGGCGGACGCCTTGGCCGCAAAGGGCTTCGGTATTCTGGGAACCAAGCCGAGCGACTGGCTCGGCGTTCCGCTGAGGAGCGGCAAGGACCTGATCGGGGTGCTGGCCGTCCAGTCGTACACCGACAGCGTTCGTTTCGGCGCGCGGGAGAAAGACGTCCTCCTGGACATCTCGCGCCATGTCGCCACCGCACTTGAACGCAAGTTGGCCCAGGATCGCCTGCGCGACAGCGAGCACCGGAACCGGGCTATGCTCCAGGCCATTCCGGACATCGTGTTTGTCTTGTCCCGCGACGGTTTCTACCTCGATCTTACGGCTGCGAAGAAGGAGGACCTGGCGCTTCCGCCCTCGAAGGTCATCGGAAGCCACATTCGCGAAACAGGTTTTTCTCCCGAGCACCTGGAGCAGTTCGGACAGGCCATCGAGAAAACCATCACAACGGGCGTCACCCAGCAGGTGTACTACGACCTGGTGACACCGAAGGGACCCGGTCACTGGGAGGCGCGCGTGGCGCGGCTGGACAATGATCGGGCGCTGGCCATCGTCCGCGATGTCACGGAACAGCGCAAGGCGGAGCAGGCGGTTCGTACGCGCGAAAGCAACCTTCGCCGCATCCTGGAAAACCTGCCGGTCGGCGTGTGGTTGACGGACCGCCGGGGAATCATCACGTACGGCAATACGGAGGTGAACAGGATATGGGCCGGAGCGCGCCTTGTCGGCGTGGACGGCTATGCCGAGTACAAGGCTTGGTGGCCCGCCACGGGCAAGTGCGTAGAGCCGCACGAGTGGGCCTCGGCGCGCGCACGGCAAGAGGGGCACAGCATTCTCAACGAGGAAATGGATATCGAGACCTTCGACGGCGCGCGCAAGACCATTCTGAACTCCGCAATCCCCCTGCGCGACGAGCGGGGTGAGATCGAAGGAACGCTCATCGTCAACGAGGACATCACGGCGCGCAAGCAGGAGGAGGATCTCCGCAGCCGGCTGGAAGCGCAGATGCTCCAGGCACAGAAACTGGAGAGCCTCGGCATCCTCGCGGGCGGCATCGCACACGATTTCAACAACCTGCTCGTCGGCATTCTCGGCAACGCCGACCTCGCCCTGATGGATGTGTCGCCGGATTTGCCGGCGCGGGAACATATCGAGGATATCAAGAAGGCGGCGATCCGCGCGTCGGAACTGACCAACCAGATGCTCGCTTATTCCGGCAAGGGCCGGTTCGTCATTGACCTGATCGACCTGAACATGCTCATCCGCGAGACGTCGCACCTGCTACAGGTCTCGATCAGCAAGCGCGCCGTGCTCAAGTACAATTTCACGGAGAACCTGCCCGCCATCGAGGGCGATCCCACGCAAATCCGCCAGGTGATCATGAACCTGATCACCAATGCATCCGACGCGATCGGCGAGCGCAGCGGGATCATCTCCGTCAGCACCGGGGTCGTGGAAGCCGACCCCGACTTCTTCGCCGACGCCCACCTTAACGAAAGCCTGGCCGAAGGCTACTACACCTACGTCGAAGTGGCGGATACCGGCAGCGGCATGGATGAAGCGACGTTGAAGAAGGTTTTTGATCCCTTCTTCACCACCAAGTTCACCGGGCGCGGGCTCGGTCTCGCCGCCGTACTCGGCATCGCGCGCGGGCACCGCGGCGCCATCAAGGTCCGGAGCACGCCCGGCAAGGGTTCCACGTTCAGGGTCTTCTTCCCCTGCGCGGCGGAGGCGACGAAAAGGGTCGCGCGTGATGACCGGCCGCAGGCTTCGCTCGTGCACGGGCACGGCACGATCCTCGTGGTGGACGACGAGGAATCCGTGCGCAACATCGCCAAGATCATGCTTGAGCGCCACGGGTTTACCGTCATCACCGCGCTCGACGGCCGCGACGGTGTCCGCGTGTTCAGCGAGCATGCGGACCGGATCGATGCGGTTGTCCTCGACATGACCATGCCGCACATGGGCGGCGAGGAAGCCTTCGCGCAGATCCAGAAGATCAAGCCCGGCGCGCGCGTTCTGCTGGCGAGCGGCTACACCGAACAGGACACAACGAACCGCTTCAGCGGGCGGGGCCTGGCCGGCTTTGTCCACAAGCCCTTCCAAATGGCCGAGTTCATCCAGAAGGTCGCGGCCATCATACCGGCCAGGCCTTCCGGTGGCGCGGCGGGATAACCCCGCCCGCCCGCCTGCCGGATGACGACTATCCCTGCATCCGCACCCCATCGAAGGACAGCGCCCCGATCTGATGGGCACCCCACCTTAAGCGGTCGGATTTCAGACCCAGTCCCGGACCCTTCTTCCGCTCACTTGACAGGCGCCAACCCGTAGCGGACGTTACAATGACCCTGTTGAACCTAATAAGAGCAGGTGAACGTGCAGATATCGGGATGTTGTGGCTTCCAATCATCTCATCCGGATGGTGAAACGATCGTTTCGTTTTTGATTACTGTATCTGCGCTATCTGCGTACTTGTCCGGCGGAATCTGCGGTTGGTTTGAACTGCCGGATTCAGGGTGAAGCACGGTTCCGCAAGAGGTGGCGGTTCTGCTGGACAGCCCCATGACCACGGATACAGGTAGTTTGCCCACGCTCGGGCGCGGTATGAGGTTTGCCGTCATCGCGTTGTTTACGGCTGCCTACTATCTTTCAGCCAGGTTCGGACTGATGCTGGCCGAGGTCCAGCCGAACGCGACGATCGTGTGGCCATGCACCGGGATCTCGCTCGCGGCCGTGCTGATCCTGGGGCGTTGGGTCTGGCCGGCGATTTTCGCGGGCGCTTTCCTGGCAAATTTCAGCACGGCGGGCACGGCGTGGACCTCCGTCGCCATCGCCGCCGGAAACACGCTCGAGGCCCTGGCCGGCGGTTGGCTGGTGAACCGTTTCAGCGGGGGCGTCCGCGCGTTCGACTCGCCCAGGCAGATCGTCACCTATGCCGCCGTCACGGCACTGTTCAGCACGACAATCAGCGCGACCATCGGCGTCGTGAGCCTCCAGCTCGGCGGCTTCGTGTCCGCGTCGCAGTTCACGCCCGCCTGGCTGGCCTGGTGGGTGGGCGACATGATCAGCGACCTGGTGGTGGCGCCCTTCATCATCCTCTGGTTCACGAAGCCGCGCATTCAATGGAGCGTCTTCAATCGTTACGAGGCGCTGCTGCTCCTGCTGCTGCTGATCACCATCGGGCAGTGTGTCTTTTCGGGATGGCTGCCCTTTGAGAACAAGGATTATCCGCTCGAATTCGTTTGTCTCCCGTTGCTGGTCTGGGCGGCGTTCCGCTTCGGGCCGTGCGAGACGGCGACGGCATCACTCGTGCTTTCGGCCATCGCCTTTTCCGGCACGTATCGGGACCTGGGGCCCTTTGCGCAGTTCTCGCCTCACGAATCATTCATCCTGCTCCAGACGTATCTCGGCGGAAGCGCGGTCATCGCCCTGATCATGGCGGCTGCCGTGTCGGAACAGCGCCGCGCGGAGGAAGCCCTGCGGGACAGCGAGGCCCAGACGCGGGCCATCCTGAACACAACGGTTGACGCCATCATCACGATCGACGAACGGGGCAGCGTGCTTTCCTTCAATCCCGCCGCCGAGCGCATATTCGGGTATGCGGCGAATGAAGTGCAAGGGCGCAACGTGGCGATGCTCATGCCCCCGCCGCACCGGGACCGGCACGATGCGTACATCAGCAACTATCTCCAGACGGGGGTGGCCAAGGTCATCGGTATCAGCCGCGAGGAAACGGGGCGGCGCAAGGATGGCAGCGTCTTCGACCTGGACCTCGCCGTCAGCGAGGTATGGTTCGGTCCCCGCCGGATCTTCACCGGCATCATACGCGACATCACGAGCCACAAGAAAGCGGAGCAGCGGCTCATGCAGATGGCAGACGAACTTGAGCGATCCAACAAGGACCTGGAGCAGTTCGCCTTCATCGCCTCGCACGATCTCCAGGAGCCGCTGCGCAAGGTCCGCAGCTTCACGGAGATGCTGGCCCGGCGCTATCAGGGCCGGCTGGACGCCGACGCGGACACGTTCATCGAGTACATCGTGGATGGTGCCAAGCGGCTGCAGCTGCTGATCGACGACCTTCTCCTGTACTCGCGCGTCGGGCGCGGCGAATTGGTCGTGGATCCGGTCGCCGTCGGCGACATCGTGCTGGCGGTGACACGCGACATGGAGCGGCATATCAAGGAAGACGGCGGCGAGATCCACGTCGGCGACCTGCCCGTCGTTCATGCGAACGCCACACTGCTCCGGCAGGTCTTCCAGAACCTGGTCGG
This sequence comes from bacterium, assembly GCA_043802525.1. Classification (GTDB taxonomy): domain Bacteria; phylum Verrucomicrobiota; class Kiritimatiellia; order CAIVKH01; family CAIVKH01; genus JAZDKY01. The sequence goes on along the minus strand of JAZDKY010000053.1, from coordinate 18,687 downwards.
CAACGCCGCCAAGTTCCGGAGCGATACGCCCCTGCGGATCCGGATCTGGTCGGAGCGCACCGACGGCAGATGGCTGTTCGCGGTTTCTGACAACGGCATCGGGATCGCGCCGGAAGCGCACGACCGCATTTTCCTGGCCTTCCAGCGGCTCCACACCCGCCGCGAATATCCCGGCACGGGCATGGGCCTTGCGATCTGCAAACGGATCGTCGAACGGCACGCGGGGAAAATCCGGGTGGAATCGGAACCGGAACGGGGCGCGACGTTTTTCTTCACGATTCCGGATCGCGATGCGGCGCCGTTCGCGGAAGTGCAATCCGTCTCTTGCACGGCAGTCGCAGAATCACAGACGGAACACGCATGCAGGGAGACCACGGAATGAACGGATCACGTGCGGCGAGGAAGAGGCTCTTGTTGGTGGAAGACGACCCCGGCGACGTCCTGCTGGCGAGGGAGTCGCTGGGCAACCTGCGCGTGCCTCTCGACCTCGACGTTGTCGAGGACGGCGCGTCGGCCCTTGCCTTTCTCCGGCACGAGGGAGCTTACCGGCATGCACTCCGCCCGGATCTGATCCTCCTGGACCTGAACCTGCCCCGGAAAGACGGTCGCGATGTTCTGCAGGCCATCAAGTCCGACGAACGCCTCCGCGCCATACCGGTCGTCGTGTTGACGACATCGAAGTCCGAGAGCGACATACGGACGGCCTACGAGCTCGGCGCCAACTGTTACATCTCGAAGCCGCCCGGCTTGAAGGAATACGAATCCGTCATGGAGCGCCTGGGCGATTTCTGGCTGAACGTGGCGCGTGTGCCGGAACCATCCGTCCGGCATGCGCAGGGAACGCGAACAGGCGGCATCGGCGAGAGGGGGGAGGCATGACCACTTCAACGCAGAAGGCCATCCGGCTGCTGCTCGTGGAAGATGATGAAGGCGACGCGGACTACCTGCGCTGGACCCTGCACGACCTGCCCGGCCAGGCCTTTGACATGGAATGGGCGCAGCGGCTGGCCGACGGTCTCCTTACGCTGGACTGCGGCAACGTGGACGTCGTGCTGCTGGACCTCAATCTTCCCGACAGCCGGGGTCTCCAAACACTGGACCAGATCCGCAGACAATCGCCCCGCGTGCCGATCGTCGTGCTGACGGGGCTTGACGACGAGGAGATGGCGGTTGCCACGCTTCGCCACGGCGCGCAGGACTATCTCATCAAAGGCCAGATCGACAACAACAGCCTCGCCCGGGCCATTCGCTACGCGATCGGGCGCAAGAAGGTCGAGGATGAACTGCTCCAAAGCCAGGAAGAGTTGCGCCGCGTCCAGAAAATGGAGGCTGTCGGGCGGCTCGCCGGTGGCATCGCCCACGATTTCAACAACATGCTGACATCCATCCTCGGCTATGCGCGCTTCGTGAGCACGCAGATCGGCGAGGACCACCCGGCCCATCCCGACGTGGTCCAGATCATCGAGGCTGCCCGCCGCTCGGCATTCATGACGCGGCAACTCCTGGCCCTCGGCCAGAACCAGGTCATCCGCCTAACAACCTTCGACCTGAATCGCCTCGCGCGAGAGACGTATCGATTGTTGCGCCGCACGCTCAGCGAGAACATCGAGATCGTCACGATTCTCGGAGAGAACCTGAGCCCGATCCGGGCGGACGCGTCCCGGATCGAACAGATCATCATGGACCTCGCGCTCAATGCGCGCGACGCGATGTCTCGGGGCGGCACGCTGACGATTCGCACGGAGAACATCGCGCTGGATGAGGCGTTCTGCCGTACACGAACGAACGTCCGCCCCGGGCCGCACGTCCTCCTGACCGTCAAGGACACCGGCTGCGGCATGACGGCCAACGTCCTGGAGCGCGCCTTTGAGCCGTTCTACACAACGAAAGGCAAGGATGAGGGTGCGGGCCTCGGCCTCGCCGCGACCTATGGCTCGATCGCGCAATTCGGCGGAGTGATTGAACTTCACAGCGAAGTCGCCGTCGGCACGGAAGTGCGGATTTACCTGCCCGCCGTGGACAACTCCGCCGGCAATGCCATCACAGCCGAGGTGCGGGAAACGCCCCGCGGAACAGAAACCATCCTGCTCGTGGAAGACGAGGATGCGGTGCGCTTCCTTGCCAAGCGCATGCTTCAGGACCTCGGCTATACCGTACTGGAAGCGCGCCACGGTGGCGTCGCCCTGGAGCTGTTCAGCCGGGAGGAAAAGGAAATCCACCTCGTGATTTCGGACATCGTCATGCCGCATATGGACGGTCCCAACATGATGAAGCAGCTGCGGACAATGAGGCCGGGCTTCAAGGCGCTGTACATTTCAGGCTACACGGAAGGGCGGCTCGACGAAGACGACGCCGATGAGCGACGCACACCGATCCTGGCCAAGCCTTTCACGAAGGAAGAACTGGCTGTGTGTGTGCGCTGTGCCCTCGATGGCGTTCCCCTGCCCGATATTCAGCCCCCGTATGCGGATTGAGCTTTCGTTCCGCATTGCTAAGCTATCCTCATGGTCATCGGCGTCCTCCAGGCGAAGATCAGCATCCCTGCGTCGCAGTCCCTCAAGGACAAGCGCAGTGTGATCAAGGGGATCAAGGACCGCATCCTCAACAAGATGAATGTCAGCGTGGCGGAGATCGACCACCAGGACGTGTGGAAAACGACGGTCATGGCATTCGCCACGATCGCGGCACACAAGGACGTGGTGGAAAAACGGCTGACGGAGGTCAGCGAGTTCCTCCGCTCAGATCCCCGCTACGTGCTCGTGGACTACATGGTCGAAATCATATAGGATTCCGTCATGAACTTGGTGAACATCGTTATACGGAAGAAGATCAGCGTTCTCATGGTGACGGATGAGCCGGGCGACGCCGACTACCTGCGGTCGATGCTCAAGGACGTCCCCGGAAGCGTGTGCGACCTCGTGTGCGCGGAACGGCTGGCCGCGTTCGATCTTATTAACGACAACCGGCCGGACGTCGTGCTGCTCGACCTGTCCCTTCCCGACAGCCACATCATCGAGACGCTCGTCCGCTTCCGCGAGCGCGTGCACGACGTCCCCGTCGTGGTCCTGATGGGACACAACGACGAGGAGATGGCCATGCAGGCTCTCCGCAGCGGCGCGCAGGATTACCTCGTCAAGGGCCTCATCGATACCAACGTGCTCTCCCGCACCGTGCGGTACGCCATCAGCCGGAAACAGGTCGAGGACGAACTGTTCCGGAGCCAGGAGCAGTTGCGCCAGACGCAGAAGATGGATGCGCTCGGCCGCCTCGCGGGCGGGATCGCTCATGATTTCAACAACATGCTGACCTCCATCCTCGGACTCGCAAACTACACCGTCGCGCGGCTCGGAGAGTCCCACCCCTGCTATCACGACGTCAGCGAAATCGTCCGCACGGGGCACCGCGCCGCCGACCTGGCGCGGCGGCTCCTGGCCCTGACGCACCAGAGGACGGCGATGCGCATCCGCGCGCTGGACCTCAACGAGGTCATCCGGGAAATGGACCAGATCCTCCGGCGCTCGCTCGGCGAGGATATCGAAGTCGTGACCGTGTTCGGCGAGCGCCTGGGGCGCATCAAGGCGGACGAGGGCCACATGGAGCAGGTGATCATGAACCTGGCCATCAACGCGCGCGAGGCGATGCCCCGGGGCGGCACGCTGACGATTCAGACCCGCAACGAGACGCTCGACGACGACGCCTGCCGGTCCCGCAAGAGCCTCAGGCCGGGCGACTACGTCGTGCTCTCCGTGGCCGACACCGGCTGCGGCATGCGTCCCGACGTGAAGGAAAAGGCGTTCGATCCGCTCTTCACGACCAAGAGCAGGGACAAGGGCAGCGGCCTCGGGCTTTCGACCGTCCACAGGATCGTGACGTTTTTCGGGGGCTGCATCGAACTGGACACCGAACCCGATCGCGGCCTGCGGGCGATCATTTATCTCCCGAAATTCGAGGAAGCCGATATCCAGAAACACGAGATCGAGGGCGTCAGCGCCCCGATCGGCTCGGAAACCGTGCTCGTCGTCGAAGACGAAGACACGATCCGGCGGCTCGTGGTGCGGATGCTCGAAGACGTCGGCTACAGGGTCGTGCATGCCCGGCACGGCGGCGCGGCCCTCGAGTTGTGCGCCCGCTACAAGGGCCCTATCCACCTCGTCATTTCGGACGTCGTGATGCCGCACGTGGACGGACCCGAATTGCTGAAGCGCCTCCGGGAAACGAGGAAGGAATTCAAGGCCTTGTTCATTTCGGGCTACACGGACGGCCGGGTGGCCGAGTCCGACCCCAACCAGGTCGGCACGCCCATCCTCGCCAAACCATTTTCCAAGGGCGAGCTTGCGCGGAAGGTGCGCGAGGTGCTGGACGGGGGAGGAAGAGAAACCTGAGACCTGAGTTTCGGAAGGGCCGGAGGTTCTCCTCCTACTCAGGTTTCAAGTTTCAGGTCTCAGGTTTTCATGCCATGCCCCCCCCATGGTCATCGGCGTCCTCCAGGCAAAGATCAGCATCCCTACGTCGCAGTCCCTCAAGGACAAGCGCAGGGTGATCAAGAGCATCAAGGACCGCATGCTGAACAGGATGAACGTCAGCGTGGCGGAGATCGACCACCAGGACGTATGGAAATCCTCGGTGCTGGCCGTCGTCACCGTCGCGGCGCAGAAGGACGTCGTCGAAAAACGCCTCGCCGACGTCAGCGAATTCATCCGCTCAAATCCTGAAATCGTGCTGATTGATTACCGCGTGGAAATGCTATAGCCTTCCTGAAGTTCTCAATGGGAACCGCCACAGGCGCAAAAGAGGGGCCGGTCTGGTTTTTGCGTATTTTGCGCTTTCTTGCGGTTGAAACAGCAAACTCGGCATGGCCAACGGGATCAGAACGTTTCTCATCACCGGCTGCAGCCGCGGCATCGGTTTGGAGCTCTGCGACCAGCTCCTCGAACAGGACCACCACGTCGTCGCCACAGCCCGCAACCCTAACGCGTCGGAGAAACTGAAGGCCCTCACGGCCGCATACCCCGAACAGTGCCGGCTCGAAAAGCTGGACGTGACGTCGGAGGACAGCGTCCAGTCGCTCGTCGAGCGCCTGGGGCCCGAGTTCGCTGTCGATGTGCTGATCAACAACGCCGGCGTCTTCAGGAATCACGAGGCGCCGCTGACGCAGGTTTCCATCCTCGACCTGGTGGAGATGTACAACGTCAACACGCTCGGTCCGCTCCGCGTCACGCGGGCCCTCCTCCCCCTCCTGCAGTTGTGCGCGCGCCCGGTCATCGTCAACGTTTCCACCGGCCTCGCATCCATCTCCGACAACACGGGCGGCAAGGCCTACGGTTACCGCATGTCGAAGTCGGCACTCAACATGTTCACCAAGACGGTGGCGATGGACTACCCGCGCATCATCTGCGTCGCGGCCGACCCCGGATGGGTCCGTACGGACATGGGCGGCCTCGATGCGCAGCGGAACGTCGAATCCACCGCCCGCAGCCTCGTTCACCTCATCGAAGGCCTCAGGCCCGACGACAGCGGCATGTTCCTGGATACGCGGGGCGGGGAAACGCACTGGTAGGAAAACCAGAAGCCCGAAAATCGAAATCCAAGGCCGCTCTATTTCGGATTTCGGTTTTCCGCCGTCGCGCTTCGCGCCATGGCGGACAGGTCGGATTTCGGATGTAGCAGACCGGGCAGGACCTCAACCGGAAGCCCCACCACATTCGAGTGCGACCCTTCGATCTGCTCCACGAACCCTGATGCGCCGCCCTGGATGGCGTAGGACCCGGCCTTGTCCATCGGCTCCCCGGTGGCAACGTAAGCGTCGATGTCCACATCGCTCAACACCCTGAACTTCACACCGGTGCGGACCACCCGGCCCGATTCTCGGCCGTCTTCGAGCACGCACACACCCGTGATGACTTCGTGCCAGCGGCCCGAGAGCATGCGCAGCATTTCCGTCGCGTGCGCAGCATCGCCGGGCTTCTCGAGGATCTTCCCGTCGGCAACCACGATGGTATCCGCCGCGATGACCATGCATCCGCCATCCACGCGCCGAACGACAGCGCGGGCTTTGTCGGAGGCGTTGCGCAGCGCGTAGGACGCGGGCGCCTCGTTGGGCCACGGTTTTTCGTCGATCCCTGCGGGAACGACGTCGAAGGAAACCCCGATCCGGGCGAGTAGTTCTTTCCGCCTCGGGGATTCGCTGGCAAGGATGATTTTCCTGGTGGTTGTCATGGGCCGCACATGATACGTGTTCGCGGAGGTTGTCACAATCTGTGACAACCTGCGGGTTCACAATATGAGCGAGTCAACGAGCATGATCCCTGCGGAGCGTATCCAGCGCGGTATCCTGGTCATCCGCGACCAACGCGTCATGCTGGATGCCGACTTGGCAGAACTCTACGGTGTTACGACACGGCGCCTGAACGAGCAGGTGAAGCGCAATGCCGCCCGGTTTCCTCGCGAGTTCATGTTCCAGCTGACCGAAATGGAAAAGACGGATGTTGTCGCAAATTGCGACCACCTCCAAAAGCTCAAGTACTCCCCCGTCCAGCCCTATGCCTTCACCGAGTACGGCGCTATCATGCTGGCTTCCGTCCTGAACAGCCCGGCCGCGGTCCAGGCCAGCATCCAAGTAGTGAAGGCCTTCGTTGCGCTGCGGCAACTCCTGGCCGAGAAAGCGGATCTTTTCAAGAAAGTGGAAGCGCTGGAGAAGAAGTACGACGCGCGCTTCAAGGTGATCTTTGAGGCCATCCGGCTGCTCATGGCACCGGAGACGAAGCCGAAGAAGAAGATTGGGTTCTAGACAAGGTAGGGCGCTTTCGCCGAAAGCGCCGCGGACCGCTCGGCGAGCGGTCCCTACCAGAAATAATACGCAATCCCGAAAGCCAGCACCGGGTAGATCTTGAAGGAATCGGCCTCGTCCTGAATGTTCTGCTCTTCTTCCTTCAGGTCGGCTTGGAATTGCGGGTCACTGGCCATCGTGCCGCTCGACGAAAGGTCGATGTCCGGCGTGCCTTGGAAGATAATGCCGAGGTCGAAGACAAAGCTGAGGGCGACATCATCCGCGACGGCGTTGCCATAACCGATGCCGACGTACGGGGCGAGCTGGTCAAACGTGGCCCTGCCCTTGAGCGTCCCGATCTCTGCCGGCGTGTACAGGCTGTTGCCGATTTCTTCCGGCTCGGACGTGGCACCCGTCACCTCCAGGATATTGTCGTTGATGGTCAGGCCCGCGCTGAAACGGAAATTGTTGCCAAACATGTGCCAGTCCAGGAGAATCAGCGCGGACTGCATGGTCAGGTCGGCATCGTAATTAATGCCGTCTTCCTCAAATTCGTAGCTGTACGGCAGGTAGTTGAATCCCGCGCGGATATTGAGGTCCCCGACCAGGTAACCCGTGAGTTCCACCCCGGGCCCCAACGTGCCGACCTTGGCACCGAGGGCCAACCCGCCCTGGGCCGCAGAGGAGGTCGCGAATCCGGCGGCAGCGGCGATGGCGATAACACTGAAAAGGATCTTCTTCATGGCGTCTCCCCCATTCGCGATTGTGTTTGAGTTGAGTGGCGGCAATTGTAGGTGGCCACTTCGATATGACAACGACGATCTATCAGCGCCACGCAGGAATTGTCCTGGCCGCCGGGGCCTCGACGCGCATGGGGAGTCCCAAGGCGTTGCTTCCGACTGCGAGCGGCGCGCCCCTCGCCGACGCCCAGGCTGCGGCGCTGGTCAACGGGGGCTGCCTGCAAACCGTCGTGGTGCTCGGCGCTGACGCCGCGGCGATCCACGCGCAATTGCATTCGCCGGTGGCGATCAATTTCGCATGGAAGACCGGGCGCATTTCCTCGGCACAGACCGGCCTGCGCATGCTCCCGTCGTTCGACGGCTATTTCATCCTGCCCGTCGACACGGTCGGCATCCAGGCCGAGACGATCTACGCGCTCCGGCAGTACGCCGACTCGAAGCGCCCCCCAGCCATCCGTCCCGTACATCGGGGCCAGAAGGGACGCATCGCCTGGATTTCCGCGCGAGTCGCGCGAACAATTCTCGCGGCCATGTCCACACCCGGGGGACGTCTCGATCAATTCATCGATCCGGTCGCGCAGGAAATTGACATCGGCGACGGCGCGATCCTTAACAACGTGAATACGCCGGAAGACTGGAAAAGACTGCGGGGGATATGAAAACGTCGAACGAGGAATGATCCATCCTTCAACGTTCAACGTTCAATGTTCAATGTTCAATGTTCAACGTTCAATCCGGTCAATTCCTCAAGAAACCCTCTCACCAGCCGCCCCGAAACCCACTTCCGGTACTCCGTGGTGGATCGAATGTCCGCGATGGGCTGGACCGCGTCCGCGGCGCGGCGTTCGAGCTCGTCGAGCGTCGTGTCGCTGATGGTTTTGCCGGCGATCCATTCCTCCACCCCGGTCAGGAGAAGCGCCGTCGGCGCGACGCTGCCCAGCGCGACGCGGAACTCCTTCACGATCCCGCCATCGACCCATCCCCTGTAACTGCCCATCACCTTGGAAATGGCCTGCGACGCGCGCGGGCCCAGCTTGCGGAATCCTTCGCGCTGGCCCACGGGCAGTCTATTGAGCACGAATCGAACAATCAGTTCGTCCGGATGCAGGTCGGTTTTCCGGTAGCCGAGGAAGAAGTTTGACAGGTCGATGGTGCGTTCTCCCGTCGCACTCGCCACGACAACGTACCCACCGGCGACAAGGAGCGGCGGCGTGAGGTCTCCGGCAGGACTCGCATTCGCGAGGCTGCCGCCGATGGTGCCCATGGCCTGGATCTGCATGCCGCCGATCGTCGCAGCGGCTGCCGCGAGCGCGGGCAGATGTTTTGCGAGCAGTGGCGACGCTCGCATTTCGGCGTGGGTCACAGCGCTTCCGATCTCGACGAAGTTTTCCGCATCACGAATGCCCGCCAATTCCTTGAGCGATTTGATGTTGATCGCACGCGCGGGAACCGGACGTACCGTGGACTCCCATTGCACCATAAGATCCGTGCCGCCCGCCACGGGCACACCGCGGGTCTTCTCGTCGGCCTGCAGGCGCAACGCCTCCGCGAGGGTTGCCGGCTGCAGCAGTTCTATGTCCTCAATGCCCCTCATCAGAATTCAACCACGGATGGACGCGAAGGGCACGGCGACAGAGCGCCGTGGCTACAACCCAAGTCGGATGGCTGTAGCCGCGCCGCTCTGTCGGCGCGCCAGGGTTGTCTATTCGCGTCCATTCGTGGTTTCCTGTTCCTGTGGCCATTTCTCCGCGGCGGCCTGGACCGCCTCGATGATCTTGGCGTAACCGGTGCAACGGCAGATGTTCCCGCCGTGCGCATCGCGGATCGCGTGGTCGTCCACGTTCCCGCCTTTTGAAAGCAGCGCATACGACGCTATCAGCATGCCGGGAATGCAGAACCCGCACTGGGCCGCGCCATGCTCCACGTACGATTTCTGAAGGAGGCGCCCTCCCTCCGTTTTTTCCAAGCCCTCGATGGTCATGATCTCGGAGCCGTCGGGAACCTGCCCCACGGGAAGGAGGCACGCGAGGGCCAGCTTCCCATCCACGATGACGGTGCACGCGCCGCACTCGCCCTCGCCACAGCCTTCCTTCGTCCCCTTCAGGTCAAGGTCCTCGCGCAGCACGTCGAGCAGCCTCCGCATCGGCGGAAACTCCACCGTGCATTCGACGCCGTTGATCTTCCACGCGCGAGCAATTTTCTTCATCAGGATTTCCAACCGCAAAAAGGCGCAAGAAGCGCAAAACGGAAATCGTTATGCCTTGCGACTTCTGCGCATTTTTGCGGTTAACAATTTCTCAGGTGTTATTGGTAAATCTGTAATCCGAATTCCAGTTGCCGCTTCGACCGCGTTTGCGATCGCGGGGGCGAGGCCGTCCATCGGGATCTCACCGACGCCTTTCGCGCCGGGCACGGCGTGAAGGTACGGGTATTCGAGGAAGTGAATGTCGAACTCCGGGATATCGGGCATCGTCGGCACGACGTAGGTCTGCATCCGGTTCGCGTCATACACGCCTTTCTTGATTTCCATTTTCTCCATCACCGAGTACCCGAGCGCCTGCGTCAACCCGCCCTCGATCTGCCCCTTCGCGAGCACGGGATTGATGAGCCGGCCGATGTCATAGAACGCAGTGATGCGACGCACGTGAATTTCCAGCGTGAGCGGGTCGATCTCCACCTCGGCGATGTTGCAGCCCCACGAATACGACGGATACGAATCGCCCTCGAAGGTCTTCTGGTTCCACGTGATCGTATCGGGCAGGTGGAACTGGTCCATCACGCGCAACGGCCCTTTCGCCTTCAGGTAGGCGGCCGCCACCTTCGCGAAATCGTTGTCGTAGGGAACCGGGTCGCCGAACTGGTCGGTGGCGAAGGCGCGAAGAGCGTCCTTCATCTTCCGCGCGGCGCTGTAGACGGTGCTGCCGACCACCATGGTGGTTCGCGAGGCGACGGTCGGCCCGCTGTCCGGGACAAACTTCGTATCCGGCAGCGGGCAGCGCACGAAGTCGATCGGCGCAGACAGCCCGTCCGCCGCGATCTGCGGCATGATCGTCACCGTGCCCTGCCCCATTTCGGTCGAACTGATCCGCACATTCACGACAGGCCTGAGGTGCTCGTCGTATTCGAGGTCCAGGGCGGCCTTCGTGTTGAGTCGCCGTTCGCCATCGCCGGTGAACCCGGACCCGTGTCCGAAGAACGAGAGACCGATCCCATACATCCTTTCCCCGTCCAACCGGCCGCCTGCGGTGAGCGGAGCCGAACCGCGCGAGCAGCGTGCGAGTTTTTTTGCGAAGTCCGCGCGCTTGAGCGCGGACTCAAGCACCGCGGGCGTGCCCATATCCTCGGCGATGACCTGCCCGGTCGCGGTGGTATCGCCCGTGCGCAGCGCGTTCTTCAGCCGGAACTCGTGCGGCGCCAGGCCACACGCCGCGGCGACCTTGTCCATGTGCGACTCCAGGCCCCAGACCGCCTGCGGTGCGCCGAACCCGCGGAACGCGCCGTTCGGAAATGTGTTCGTCCGGTAGACGTGCCCGTCGATAAAAATGTCGGGACACCTGTAACCCAGCGTCGTGTGGAGAATGCCGCGGAAGAGCACGACCGGGCTGATCGTCGTGTACGCGCCGCCGTCGAGGACGAAGTCGACCTCCATGGCGGTCAGCGTGCCATCCTTCTTCACGCCGGTGCGGTAGCGCACCCAGACCGGGTGTCGCTTCGTCGTGAAGAGGATGTCCTGGTGCCGGTCATAGACGATCTTCACCGGCTTCCCGCACTTCATCGCGAGGAGCGCGCAGTAGCCGGCGATGAGCGTGGGGAATTCCTCCTTACCGCCGAACGCGCCGCCGACCGCGGCCTGTTTCACGCGCAGCTTTTCGCGCGGGATGTTGAGCGTCGAGCAGAGTTCGGGGTTGATGTAGTACGGGCACTGGAGGCTGCCTTGGATGAAGATGCCGCCGTCCGGTTCCGGCACGGCGACCATGCCCTGCGGCTCGAGATAGAGGTGCTCCTGATGGCCCGCGCGGTATTCGCCTTCCACGATGTGGTCCGAGGCAGCGAGGCCCCTTTCGATGTCGCCCTTGACGATCGTTTGAGCGTGGAGCGTGTGGAGCGTGGAGCATCGGCTTTTGTGACGCTCGATGAGTTCATCCAGCGTAAGAATCGGGGGGTGTTCCTCGATGTCGACGCGCACGTACGAAGCGGCCACCCCGGCGAGGCGCTTGGTCGGCGCAGCGACGAGCACAACCGGTTCGCCGAGGTACTGGATGAGGTCGTGCGCGATGAACGGCATGTCGCGCCCCATCATGTCGACGAGGTTTTCGCCGGGGATGTCCTTCGGGGTGACAACGCAGACGCGGTTCCAGTCGAATGCGGGGTCAAACGAGACCGACTTCAGCTTCCCGTGCGACACGGCGGACCGCACGACGCAGCCGTGCCAGGCGCCGGGCACGCGGATATCGTCGACGTACTGTGTGAGCCCGCGCACCTTCTCGTCACCGTCGAGACGCGGGATGCTCTGCCCGACGTAGCGGAAGGTGGTTTTCTCAGCTATCGCCATGGGTTTCGTCTGCCGAAACTTATACCACTATTTCCAAGCGTTGGAGAAATGTTCGCCGGGATTTCCACGAGTGCCCGGTTTTGAATTTCGTCATGAACTGGTAGTAGGGCGCGGTGTCCCTGCCGCGCCGCCGTCCACCACCCCCATCCGACGGTCGGGAACCCGCCTTCGCTCGGAAACTACGGTGAGGCACACGAACCGCCCTACCAACCAGGAGACGACATTCAAAACCGGCCACGGCCGGGATTATTCCCCCGCCTGCCCTCCGAAGGGAGCGGGCAGGCAGTCACTGAAAAATCAACTTTGCGGCGGCTACGAGCAGGGCGGCCGCGAGAAGCCGGCGCAGGAGAGCCATCGACGAATAGCGGCTGCCGTACTGCGCCCCCGCGAACCCGCCAAGCACCGCCGCGGCCGCCCAGCATGGAAGGGCTTCAGGCAGGGAACCAAGCGATGCCAAGTGGCCGGCGAGGGCCGACACGGAGTTCACGAGGATGAACACGGCCGACACAGCAGCCGTCGAACGCGGGTCTGCCCAGCGGACAAGCAGGAGCAGCGGACTGAGGAAGATGCCCCCGCCAACGCCGACCAGCCCGGACAGCCATCCGATGACCGCGCCGGCCACGAGAGATACGCCGGTCGAGGGCACGCGGGCCGGCGCGGCGTCCGCCGTCCGCACCGAGAGGAAAAGCCGGATCGCGGCGAAGACCAGGACGATGCCGACCACGATCCGGTAGGTTTGGTCCCCAGGACTCGTCAGCCCGCCAAGAAAGGCAGCAGGTATGGACGCGGCGGCAAACGGCCGGAAAAGGCGCGGTTTGAAACATCCAGCACGACAAAATCTCGCGGCAGCAATGCCGGACACCAATATGTTAAGGACCAGCGCCGTCGGCTTCATCACCCCAGGGCTCATGCCCGCCAAGGCCATGGCCGCCAGGTAGGCAGATGCACCCCCGTGGCCGACCGACGCATACAACGCGGCCGCCACACCGATGAGTCCTGTGAGCAGGAAATCCGTGTTCAGATCGACCCCTCAAGCGGGCCAGATGCTGGCAGCCCGATTCTCAAATATGAGATCATACTGGTTCTATCGGAGCCGACAAGCGGAGGAAAGGCCACGGAGCATCCATCTCGACCCTTTTCGAGGCATGGCACGGCCTCTGCTTAACTATTCCTCGGGGTAGCCGGGGAGTGGTCCAAGTCATGAATATGAATAAGGCAGAGGATCATGAAAACGAATCACAAACCCGGCTTCACGCTTGTAGAAATCATGGTCGTTGTCGCCCTGATCGGTCTTCTCGCAACGATCACCATTCCCGCCATGTCCTACGCGCGCGTCAAATCACAGACATCCAGTTGCATCAATAATCTTCGCCAGATCGACTGCGCGAAGGACCAGTACGGGTTTGCAAACTACAGCGTGACGCCTGCGATCATCGATCTGATTCCCACGTATTTGTCGGTTGAACCGGTATGCCCCGCCGCCGGGTCGTACATAATCAGCAGCTTGGACGCAGGCACGAAGTGCACTATCATGAACCACACGCTGTAGGAATCGCTCTCAAACAGGTCACTGCACACAGGCCCCGGTGCAATGCCGGGGCCGCTACTTTCCCGGAGGCTCCATTCTCACTCGTGAGAGTATTCTTGATTATCGGAATGCATTGCAGACGCCATGACACCATCAATATGCGTAATTGCAACCCGTTACGCACATCCGAAAGGGGTTGGCATGGGTCGTGCTAAATAGAATTCCGGTTATGAATTCAATCGCAATACTAATAAGAGGGAATCAGGGAATGAAGGCTACAGGACACGCAATAGCCGTCAGCGAGCAACCGGCCTTCACGTCGGCGCAGGTCATGATCGCGGTGGCGATCCTCGGACTCCTCGCCGCAATCGCGATGCCTTACATCATCATGGCGTAAGAGATACAAGAGAAACCTCCATGCATTCTGCTGTTCAGAATAAGGACTTTGCAAAGGCGAACGATTTCGGCCCGTGGCTTCCGGTGACCGATCTATGCCCAGCACCTCGGGTATGCGATCACATCGGAATTCCGGCCGGAAACCACCACGCGTAGAGAAGGGTGTCCCACACCCACGTTGATGCCGCGCTGCACCGCCCGCTCAGCAGCGCGGCATCCGTTTTCGGCCTTCCGACTAAAATCGGGAGGTTGACGACCTGAATCGTGACCTGTGACCTGAAACTTCAACCACGAACTGCGGTTCATCCGAAAATCTTCGCGGCTTGAGAAGATTCCGAACGTTGGCAGGGCCTTTGTCTTATCCGCGTACATCCGCGTTATCCGCGGTTGAGAAAAAGGGAAACGGGGTGCCGCTCCACTATGGGTGTTCCTTAGTGGCTCAAAATCTTTCCGAGAACACAAGAAATGCAACGTTCGTGGGACAGGTCACTTCTTCTCGCCCGCTGCGGGCGTGTCCTTGACGTGGCCGAGGTAGTCGGGCAATTCGACGCCGGCCATTCCGGCGACATCATGGAGCGGCGGGATGCTCTTGATGAGGCTGGATATGAAATTCGCGGTGGACCCGCCCTTCTCGCCGCCCGCGGCGGAATCCCACACGGTGATCTTGTCGATCTTGATGTTCTTGATCGCCTCAACCTGCTTCGCGACGATCTCCTCGATCTTTTCCGTCATGATCAGCGTCGCCACGGACTTCGCATCGCCACCGCAGCTCTTCACGAGCGACGCGTAACCGGCGGCTTTGCCCTCGAGCACCTGCTTGATGCCCTTGGCCTCGGCTTCGTACTTCATCAGGATCGCGTCGGCCTGCCCGCGCGCTTCGCGCCGGGTCTTCTCGGCCTCCGCCTCGGCGCCGATCTCGATCTTTCGCTTGTCGATTTCCTGGCGGACAACCTCCTCGGCGTTCAGGCGCTGCTGTTCCGCGAGATACTGGGCTTTCTGGATTTCCACTTCTGCCGCACGGCGGGCGACTTCGCCTCGCTGGTACGCCGCAGCCTGGCGAATGAGCAGCTCCGCATTGGTCTCGGCGATCTCGGCCTTGGCCTTATTCTCGCCGGTCACGGCTGACGCTTCCTGACCTTCGACGTACACACGGCGGTCGGCCTCGGCCGCCTTCTGGCCCTTGTCAGATGCGGCGACGTTCTCGGCGACCTTGATTTCCTTTTCGCGGTTCGCCTGGGCCTGCCCGATCGCGCCGAGCTTCTCCTGCTCCGTGACATCGATCAACGCGCGGTTGACCGCCTCGGACGCGGCCTTCTTGCCGATGCTGCTGATGTAGTTGGATTCGTCGGTAATGTCGGTGATGTTGACGTTGATCAGATACAGGCCGATCTTGTTCAGTTCCGGCTCCACGTTCTTGCGGATGGAGGCGAGGAAGCTTTCGCGATCCTGGTTGATCTGCTCAATCGTCAACGAAGCCACGGTCAGGCGGAGCTGTCCGAAGATGATTTCCCGCGCCATGCTCTCGATTTCAGGCTCCTCGAGGTGGAGCAGGCGTTCCGCCGCGTTGGTCATGATCGAGGGGTCCGTGCTCACGCCGACGGTAAACGTGCTGGGCACGTTGATGCGGATGTTCTGGAGCGACAGCGCGTTCTGCAGGGGGATCGGAATCGTGAGCGGCGTGAGGCTCAGGTACGCGTAGTCCTGGATCAGCGGCCACACGAACACGCCGCCGCCGTGGATACAGTGCGCCGTCTGCCCTTCGCCCACTTTCCCGAAGACAACGAGGATCTTGTCCGACGGGCACCGCCTGAAGCGGGCCGCCATGAACAGCACGGTGGATACGATGAGGATGACGGCCGCTGCGATCGCTACTACCCAGTACATGTCGGATACTCCCTCTGGTTGACAGAACTCAGATCTTTTCGACGACCATCATATTCGCCCCGCGCAGCTCGGCGATCTTCACGGACGCCCCGGTCTTGATCTCCGCGCCATCGCGTGACACGGCGTCGTAAACACTCAAACGATTCTGCACCGAGACCTGCACCTTGCCCGTGCCGCCGGCCGGAATGGTCATGTAGATTTCACCCGGCTGCCCGACGGCCTTGTGGAGGTCGAGCGTGCCGCTGGACTGCAGTTTCCGCATCGAGGCAAAGAGTTTCCCGATGACCCACACCGCGCCCAAGCCCGCGACCAAGCCCGCGATGAGCGACCCTGTCGCGCCCACGCCGCTCTGCCGGAGCATGGCGAGCCCGACCAGCCCGAACATCATGAAGAAGGCGGTAAGTCCCTGGAAGGAGAGCAGCTTAAAGCTCGAATCCGCGGCGCCGCCATCGTGCGTCAGTAGCGACGGATCGTGCGAGCCGACGTCCGCCGACGCATCGTGCCCCGCGAACTGCATGATCATCTGCACCAGGAACAGCACGCCGCCCATCGCCGCACACGCCATGAAGATGACATCAAGCCCGATCATAAGCCCTCCCGGCGCGGAATGATGCCCGCGCGCCGCAGATTACAGACACGCACGGCAAAAGCGTCAAGCGAAAGCGATGTAGGTATTTGCGTACACCGTCCACAGGCGGTGCAAGTTTTTGAATTTCGTCACGACAAGGTAGGGCGTGCGGTCCCCGCGCGCCGCTCCTCGACGGGCTCGGAACAGGCCACGACCCGTCCACATGGCTATTTCGCGGACTGCGCCGCCTTCGCCCAGGAGTCCTTGAGCGTCACAGTACGGTTGAAGACCGGTTTGCCGGGCATCGTCTCGTTCGCGTCGGCACAGAAGTAGCCGATGCGCTCGAACTGATACCGCGTCCCGGGCGTTGCGTCTTTCAGTGACGGTTCCATCCGGGCCGTGACGGTCGAGAGCGATTCCGGATTGAGGTGCGCGGTAAAGTCGACGTCCTTGTCGGCGTCCGGCTCCTCCACCTTGAACAGGCGGTCGTAGAGCCGGACCTCGGCGGACACGGCTTCCCGCGTCGGCACCCAGTGGATTGTGCCCTTCACCTTGAGCCCGGCGGTCGGCGGGTCCCACTTCGCGCGGATCTCGACCACCTTGTCGCCGTCCTTCACGACATTCGTGCAGGTCAGGAATCCGGCGTAGCGGATACGAACGGATTTCCCGGGCGCGAGGCGGAAATATTTCGGCGGCGGCGCCTCCATGAAATCGTCCTGCTCGATGAGCAGTTCGCGGCCGAACGGTATCTGCCGGGATCCGGATGCGGGATCCTCCGGATTGTTGACCGCCTCGATACTTGCGGGCAGCGCTTCCGCGTTCTCGATCACGACCCTGAGCGGATTCAGCACGGCCATGCGGCGTTCCGCGTGGCGGTTGAGTTCCGCGCGCACGCTGTGCTCGAGCAGGGCAACGTCGGTCAGGCTGCCGAACTTCGTAACGCCGACAAGGTCGCAGAATGTGCGTATGGCCTCGGGCGGGTACCCGCGCCGGCGCATGCCGCAGATCGTCGGCATGCGCGGGTCGTCCCAGCCCGACACGCGGCCCTCCTGCACGAGCTGCAGGAGCTTGCGCTTGCTCATCACCGTGTACGTGACGTTGAGGCGCGCGAACTCGTACTGGTGCGGGCGGTACGGGAGGTCGAGCTGCTCGACGACCCAGTCGTACAGCGGCCGGTGCACTTCAAACTCGAGCGTGCAGAGCGAGTGCGTAATGCCCTCGAACGCGTCCTCGAGCGGGTGCGCAAAATCGTACATCGGGTAGATGCACCATGCGTCGCCGGTCAGGTAGTGCGGTTCACGCATGATGCGGTAGAGGACCGGGTCGCGCAGGTGCATGTTGGGCGACGCCATGTCGATCTTCGCGCGGACGCAGAGCGTGCCGTCGGCGAATTCGCCGGCGCGCATGCGCGCGAACAGCTTGAGACTTTCCTCGGCGGGACGGTTCCGGAACGGGCTTTCCTTGCCGGGACGCGTCGGAACGCCGCGGTACTCTTTCCACTCGTCCTGTGAGAGCTCGCAGACGTAAGCCTTCTGCTTCCGGATCAGGTCGCAAGCGACCTCGTACATCCGCTCGAAATAGTGGGCCGAGAAGAAGAAGTGCTCGCCCCAGTCGAACCCGAGCCATTGGATGTCGCGCTTGATCGACTCGACGTACTCCATCGACTCCTTGGCCGGGTTCGTATCGTCCATGCGCAGGTGGCAGCGCCCGCCGAACTCCTTCGCCAGGCCGAAATCGATGCAGATCGCCTTCGCGTGCCCGATGTGGAGGTAGCCGTTCGGCTCGGGTGGGAAGCGTGTGACCACCTTCCCGCCGTTGGCGCCCGACGCCACATCCTTCGCGATGATTTCGCGAATGAAATGCATCGGCTTATCCATTTCGGTATCCGTCATGTCAACCCATTCAAAGGCCCGGACTTGTATCGCTAATCACGGAGAAAATCAATCCGCGCGCGTCTACCGCATCCTCGCCGGGCGCACGAAAGGCGCGTAGTGCACGAAGAAAGACAGGCAGCTTTTATTCTGATTGAAACCACCGAACACACTGAAAACACTGAAGGAAGATTCCGAACCTTCAGTGACCTCCGTGTGCCCGCCCGCCTTCGGAGGGCCCGCTGGCTGACGACAATTACATTTCCGCACTGACGACAACTACACTTCCGCATGGGCGGTGATAATTCTGACAAGCTGAACCGTGGCGCAGGGAGGGCCACGGAGATGCGCGTCACAGACCAACAAGTGAGGAAGTTGTTTA
>JAZDKY010000052.1:0-47951 GCA_043802525.1 bacterium | reverse complement strand
GAATGGGCGCCGCGGTTGGAAGGCAAGCACCGGCTTACGTCCTCGCGAATGCACCGCCAACTGCGCGAAGAGGGGTTTGTCATCGGCGAGCGCACGGTGCGCGAGTACCTGGCGGAGAAGCGGCGCCAGACGGCGGAGGTGTACATCCCGCTGGTGCACCGGCCGGGCGATGAGGCGCAGGTGGATTTCTTCGAGGTCACGGTCGATGAGGCGGGACTCCGGCGCAAGGCCTGGAAGTTTCTGATGCGGCTGATGTACTCGGGTCGCGACTTTATCCATCTGTACGACCGGTGCGACCGGGCCTGCTTTTTGGACGGGCATGTGCGCGCCTTCACGTTCTTTGATGGCGTGGCGCGCCGCCTGATCTACGACAATCTGAAGGCCGCGGTCACCCGCCTGGTCGGGCGGAAGGAACGCATCCTCAACGACCGCTTTCAGGCGCTGTCGAGCCACTACCTGTTCGAGCCGTGCTTTGCGCGTCCAAGGGAAGGCCACGACAAGGGTGGCGTCGAGGGGCGCGGCAAGTCGGTGCGGTTGCAGCATCTGACCCCCATCGTATCCGGGCCGGACCTGGATACGATCAGCGCGGGGGCGCTGGCGGATGTCGAACGGCTCTGGCGCGAGCGCCGCCACGACGACGGACGGGCGCTCACCGCCCTGTTCGAGGAAGAGCGCGCGTTGCTGCTGGCGTTGCCGGCGGCGGCGTTCGAGCCGCGGTGCCTGGTGCCGGTGGCGATCAGCCACAGCGCCACCGCCAAGGTGGAGGGCGCGCTCTACTCGCTGCCGGAACGCTGGGCCCGGCTGGATGCTGACGCCTGGATCGGGCCCCAGGATATTCGCTTCCGGTGTCGCGGCGAGGATGCCACGCGGCCCCGCCAGCGGCCCGGGGGCAAGCGCATCGAGTATCGCGATTACTTACGGGAACTCTCCCGCAAGCCCCAAGCCGTACGACAGGTGGCGCCGGAACTGGTGGCCGAGTTGGGCGAACCGTACGGGCGGCTGTGGGCGCTCTTGGAGCAGACCCATGGCGCGAAGCAAGCCGCGCGGATCCTGGCCGGGGTGCTTGGCGCGATGCACGATCATGGCGAGGCGGCGGTCACCGCCGCCCTGGCGCAGGCGCTGGCTGGCGGCACGTTCGGCGCCGAGGGTGGCAACCTGCTGACCCTCACGCAGCAACGCCCCCCACGCCCGATGTTGATGGACAGCCTGGTGCCGGTGGCCTTGCGGACCGTGACGGTCGAAGCGGGTTGTGCGGCGGATTACGATCTCTTGCTGACGGGAGGTGCGTCATGAGCGATGCGGCGCTCGATGCGGTTATCCAAGGCCATGCCCGGCAGTTGCGCACCCCCACCATCGCCCGTGAGTGTGCGGCCGTCGCGCGCCGTGCGCGCGATGAAGGCTGGCCGTACGAGGAGTTCTTGCGCGAGTTGCTGGAAGCGGAGTTACGCACGCGCCAGGATAACGTCTCACGGCGGTACCTGAAGCAGGCGGGGTTCCCGGATCAGAAGACGCTCGATCAGATCGACTGGGAGGCACTGCAGGGCGTGTCGCGACCCAAGATCTTGGAATTGGCACACTGCCAGTTCATCGATCAGGCCGAGGATGTGGTCATTGCCGGCCCGATCGGGACCGGCAAGACCCATCTGGCTATCGCCCTGGGTGTGGAGGCGGCACGCCGACGCATCCCCGTGGTGTTCGTCAAGGCAGCGGAATTGGTGCGTGAACTCCTGGAAGCGCGAGATGAGCGGACCCTGGGGCGACTCCATCGCCGGTACCAGAAGGTGCGGCTACTCATCGTGGATGAGTTGGGTTTCGTGCCGTTCAAACGCGAGGGCGGCGAGGTGCTCTTCAACTTGCTGGCCGACCGCTACGAGCGGCGCTCCACGTTGGTGACAACCAACCTGGCGTTCGCCGAGTGGGTGCAGGTCTTTGGCGACGAGAAGCTGACTACCGCTCTCCTGGATCGGCTGGCGCATCACGGCCACATCCTGACGACCAAAGGCAAAAGCTTCCGCACCGGTCGCGGCAAACGCAGCGATGCCGAAAAACCGGCAAACGGGGGGATAGAATCACAAGGGGTCACTTGAGATCGGGCCGTATACGCGACCGTAGGAAGCCGTTTTTAAACGAATAGCGCGAAAATCGAGGAAACCACGAAAAGGAGAACTGAAAGCACACGGCGCCTTGGCAAGGCACCCGGGGCGGCACGCCGCCCCACATGGGGGGCGATCCCTCCAGGGGAGCAGAAAGGAACAGCTTGCTCCCCCTCAGCCAACATCATAGGTTCTGAAAACCGCCAACGGGTGCTGCACTTTCCGACTGCCGAACGCTGCACTTTCCGACTGCCGGCGCCAGCGGGCAAGACAGTGGGCAGATTCACCATTGGTGGTGGTGCTGCAATCGGTGCTGGCGCTGGGATTCTTGGGCTACATGCAAAATGCCTTGGCGAGTACTTGGGTTGTTTGTCCGGATGCCCCGATAAACCTGATGACAAGTGTCCTACCACAGGCGGCGGGGCTGGAGGCGGCAATGGTTCTGGCGGTGATGGGGGCGATGGTGACTGTGAGTGAGGGTTCAGTGATAGACATTCATGGCCGAGTAAAAGCGCTCCGACTTCTAAATGCGATTCTTACGACTGGAATCAGTAATCATCAACTTGATGATGAATGGCCATCTAAAACGCTTGATCGCGGTCTCAGTACTATTGGTGAGCGGATATGGTGTTTCTATCCGGATCTTCCTGAAAAGATTGTTACCCAGGCAGATTTGAATTCAGAACAGCTTGATGTACTGAACCGGTGTATCATTTTCGTGAAGACTTCCGAGGAATATGTTTGGCCACCTTACTCATTTGAAACGGAAAATATCAGGTTGGTTGATCGTGTTTTAGGGAGGAGTGAACAGGTGAGGCGACGTGAGTGGGGTAATTTTATTTCGGCAGGGGATATCTCTGCGTGGCCTTTTCTTCATATTGAAGATTACGAAAATGCAAGTAGGTCTGTTCAATCCCCGCCTAATCACGCGGATGCGAATAATTGATTGCTCTTACCTCGGCCCGCTGGCGTAGACCTCGGAACTTACCACCCCGCTCCGCACATCGCCGCGAAGTTGGCGGCCAACGGCGCGGCCATGTGCTCCGCCCCGGCAGAACTCGCTCACTACGGGGGCTGAAGGTGTCACTCATTAGAAGGCCGAGAAGTGACGCACCTTCACTTTTCACTTTGAACGCGCTGCCCTCCCGCCCGCCGCCCCCGGGCCCGTAGACGTCCCCCTTTCCCTTCGCCCGTACGGACCGCCTGCGCGCATCGCCGCGAAGTACCGGCGGTAGGCCGCCGGACATTCGCGGCCATGCGCTCCGCCCCGATGCGGACTCGGCCTCCCGGCCTCGGATGTACGCGCGCGCCCGCAGGCGTCGCGCCAGCCGCTCGCCGCTGAAGCGGCCAGCGTCTGTCACGCCGCCTGACTGCCACCCCGCGACAGAGGCAAAAGTCGTGCCCCTTCGGCAAACGTGTGTGCGCGCCACACGGCTGGCCGGATAGATTGGTTGCCATAAAAAGGAGGCGACCAATGGGAACTACCAGCAATAAGGAACTACCGGCAGGTTTGGAGCGGGTGAAGATGAGGTTGGCGAACCGGTCTGGGGTCAGCCCTGAAAAGAAAGAACTACGTGACGTGGGGATTGTGCGACTGCGAAGGGCGGTACCATGGCGGGATCCTTGCGGTTGCAGTTTCTGGGCGCGATCCATCACGTCACGTTTCGCGGCATCGAATGGCGGACGATTCTCAAAGGCAACGCGGATCGGCAGTAGATTGTCAGCTCCGGCGATGCAAGGGGCTGATCCGGATACCGGCGCATGTGAACTAAGCGGCCGACCGCCAACGTGAATCGGGTGGCGAATGATGTGTAATTCTTTCTTTTCAGGGCTGACCCTAAAAGTCTAAAAGCCTCCGGTCAAACAAGACGGTGATTGGTGGATTGGATGGATCGAGGAAGTGCCCGGCGTAAACTGTCAGGAACGAACCCGACCGGAACTCCTCAAAAGCCTGAAAATCACGCTCAAGGAAGCCCTTAAGTTCAATCGTCAAGAGGCACGCGCAACGGCTTCAGCCGGGTATACAGAAGAACTCCTCACCGTATGAAGCGGGTAAAGCTTCTGAAGCAGCTCTGTGAACACGGATGTGACTTCATACGAGAAGGCGGGAGTCATTGATGGTGGGGAAATCCAAGCCAGAATCGTCGATCCTCCATTCCTCGTCACACCGAGATCAAAGATCATCTTGCGCGGAAGATTTGCAAAGATCTCGGAATTCCATTCTCGAAATAGGCGCCGAACAAAGCGCTCACCCTGCCGGACAGGTGATTATCGTTCCGACCGGAGGGGCAAGTTTACCCGCCTGGCGGCGCCGAAGGCGACCAGGGCTCCTGCTTGCCCGTGGGCGCGCGTGCCCCTCCGGATATGCGGCATTCGTACCCAAGATCATGAGGGAGATGTCTCAGCCATCCCTGCCTTTTGGATATTGCGCCACCTTCCCGCACCCCGTATCTTCGTTCCGCCATGAAAAAGCGCGCATCCAGCATCAAGCGGGCGACGAAGGAAACGGATATTGCCGTGCGTCTTAACCTCGATGGGTCAGGCATATACACGAACCGAACTGGTATCCCGTTTCTCGATCACATGCTCGACTTGCTCGCGAAACACGCGCTGTTCGACATGAACGTACGGGCCCGCGGCGACCTCGAGGTGGACTACCACCACACCGTGGAAGACGTCGGGCTGGCCTTGGGCGAGGCGTTGAATGCCGCCTTGGGCGACCGTGGGGGCATTACGCGGTATGGCTGGAGCCTGGTCCCGATGGACGAGGCGCTGTGCCAGGTCGCGATCGACCTGGGCGGACGCCCGTACCTCGTGTATTCGCTCGCGACGAAGAAGCGGAAGATCCGGGATTTCGATGTCGACCTGATTGAGGAATTCTTCCGCGCCTTCTGCACGCAGGGCCGCATGAACCTGCACATCCACCAGCTCTACGGCCAGGAGCCGCATCACGCTATCGAGTCGGTCTTCAAAGGCGTGGCCAAGGCGCTTCTCATGGCCTGCACGGTCAATCCGCGGATCAAGGGCGTATTGTCCAGCAAAGGAACCCTCTGAAATAACCAATATCCAATAACCGAATGAGGATCGGAGAAAGCTTTTGGTTATTGGTTATTGGTGCGTGGTTATTCACATGATCGGCATCATCGACTACGGCATGGGCAATCTCGGGAGCGTGAGCAATGCGTGCGCCTACCTCGAGTTGCCCGCGCGCATCGTGGAACAGCCGAAGCAGGTGGCCGGCTGTGAGGCGATCATTCTGCCCGGCGTCGGCGCCTTCGGCGACTGCATGCAGCACCTCACCGATCACGGTTTTGTCGAACCGATTCGCGAATGGATTGCGAGCGGTCGCCCGTTCCTCGGGATTTGCCTCGGCCTGCAGACGTTGTACGAGGGCAGCGAGGAATCACCAGGCGTGGCGGGTCTCGGCGTGTTGCGCGGCACGGTCCGGAAATTCAGGCTCGCGCCCGAACTCAAGGTTCCGCAGATCGGATGGAACAGCGTGAAGCAGCGCATTCCGGATTGCCCGCTGTACAGCGGCATTCCGGACGAGGCCTATTTCTATTTCGTGCACTCGTATTACGTCGACGGTGCGGACGGCGACATCGTGGCCGGGGAAACGAGCTATGGGCTCACGTATACGTCCGTGGTCTGGCGCGACAATGTGATGGCGGCGCAGTTTCACCCGGAAAAGAGCCAGAAGGCCGGACTACGCCTGCTGCAGAATTTCGGTGATTGGGCCTACGAGAAAACGCAGCCGTTATGATCTGGGACATATGGAGTGCGCAGGCTTGCCTGCGCTTTGTAACGGCGCAGCTTGCTGCGCCGAACAAGGCGGCGGCCCACCTTCGCCAAAGCTACGGCGGGCAGGCAAGCCGCCGCACTCCAAGGGATTGATTCCGACCCTATGAATTCATTCACCATACTCCCCGCCATCGATCTGCGGGGCGGACGTTGCGTCCGTCTGCTGCAGGGCCGTGAAGATGCCGAGACGGTCTACGGCACGGACCCGATCGTGATCGCGAAGCGGTGGGTCGATGACGGGGCGGAGTACCTCCATGTCGTGGATCTCGACGGCGCGTTCCAGGGCGCATCCGCCCAGCATGACCTGATCGGGAGGATCATTGCATCCGTACCGATACCGGTCGAGGTCGGAGGCGGGTTGCGGACCGACGACGAGGTGCGGCGCATGATCGGATACGGCGCGGCCAGGGCCATTCTTGGGACGCGCGCGTGGTCCGAGCCGGACCAGGTTCAGAAGCTCGTGACCGAATTTGGCGCGAAGCTCGCTGTCGGCATCGATGCGCGGGACGGACAGGTCCAGATCAGGGGCTGGACGGAAACGACGTCGCTCACCGCCGTGGACCTCGCAAAAAAAGCAGACGCGATGGGCGTGGCCACGCTGATTGTCACGGATACGGCGACCGATGGCATGCTTCAGGGTCCGAACCTGAAGGCCATGGAGTCCATCTGCGATGCCGTGCGGTGCTCGGTCATCGCCTCGGGCGGCGTGACGACTTCGGGTGACATACGCGCTCTGCGCGCGCTCGGGAGATCGAATCTCGCGGGAGCCATCGTGGGCAAGGCGCTCTATGAGGGTGCGTCAACCCTGGCCGAACTTCAGCGTGCCGCGCGCTGAATTCATGACATGAAAAGAAAACATGCGTGTGGCTTTCTGGTTCTCTGCGCGTTGTTGCCCGTGGCGCGGGCTGACGATGTGTACACGATACCCGCATGAAACTCATTCCCCTTGGCACCAATGGCTATCATCCGTCCTTTGCCCGCCAGACGGCGAGCTACCTGGCGCTGTTCGACAACGCCGCGTTCCTCCTCGATGCGGGAACCGGCGTGGCGCGGATGCGCGAGCCGGCGGTGCAGGAGGCAATGCGCGGATACGACGAACTGAACGTGATCCTTTCCCACTATCACGTGGATCACATCGTCGGCCTGTATTTCCTGAACCACTGGCCCGGCGGTGCGAAGGTGATCCACGCGCCGACTTGTCCGTTTATCGCGGCCGATCCGAGGGAGGCGATCGAGCGGCTCTTCAAGCCGCCGTTGAATTCCTTCTCCATGGCCGGCAACGACATGCGCATCGTTCCGATCAACGCGGAGCGGATGAGGATCGGCGGGTATGACGTCTCCTTCTGGCCCCAGCAACATCCCGGCGGTTCCGTGGGTGTCCGGATCGGCGACGAGATCGCGTACCTGACCGATACCGTTGTCATGCCGGAAAATGCGGGCAAGGTCCGCGGCGTCCAATGTCTCCTGCACGAGCTGTGGCTGACCGACGAAGAAGCGGCAGCGGACGAAGACGAACGCAACCGTCACTCGACGTTCGGCCCCCTGGCGTCCTTCCTCAAGGCCTGTGCGCCGAAAACCGCCATGACCGTTCACCTGTCGCCGACGCGGACCGACGAGGAAGCGAAACAAATGGCGACCGACCTGTCGAACGCCTGCGGTTTGGTCGTCCGAGTTCCGAACGAGGGTTCCCTGTACGAGCTGTGACTGAAGCAGACGTAATGAGCCTGAGCGCGCCCGAACGCATTCAGCGTGTGGAGGACATTTGGGACAGCATTGCGGAGGTTCCGGAAAGCGTGCCCCTGTCCGATGAGCAGAAAGCGGAACTGGACCGCCGGCTGGACGCCTATCACCGAAATCCGGACGAAGGCTCTCCGTGGGGAATGGTGCGGGAACGAATTGTGGGCCGCGAATGAGCCTTTGATGAGTTTCAAACCATTGTCGCGACAATTCGGTATGAAAATACAGACCTGACACCGTCTCCCTACGCGCGTCCGCCCACGGAAGCGGAATAGGAAACCGCGAATGAACACGAACAAACACGAATACGGATGAGGCAATCAGGTCGTCCGGCCCCACGGTCTTTTGCTCACCGGAGAGTGAGCGTTGCCTCAGTACCTTTTACGTCGGGTGTCCGAACATTCGCGTGAATTCGTGTCCATTCGTGGTTTTCAACTGCCTCGCACTTCGATCCAAGAACCTCCCGCCGCGCGCTCCACGCGCCGCCACTCAGGAGCTTTCGGAATCGTTGCCCGTCCAGTTGCAGGATTGACAAAGCTGATGCGAGCTTCCTAAATAGCGCCCACAACTACGGCCAGCGCAGAGGGTGATGTAGCGACTTCGGGGAAGTTCCGCGGGAAAATCCTTTCGACGGCAGGAAACGGTGAACGTTGAAGCTGCGCATGGCGGCAAGGAAAGCGGGCGATGGAGACGACGACGGCTACGGAACATGTGATTCCATCTCTGTTGGATGAAGTCCGGCGCTATGGGAGATTCGATCCCAGCGGATGCCTGAACTGCGGCGGCTGCACGGTCGTGTGCGACGTCGAGTATCCTTCCGCCTCGTTTCCACGCACGCCCCTGCGCTACCCCGTCATCGGGCTCAAGGAGTCCCTTCTTGCAGGCCTTGAGCCGTGGCTGTGCCACGATTGCGGGCAGTGCTCCATCACCTGCCCCCGGCAGACCGAACCAGCGGAGTCCATGAGGACCCTCCGGCGCTATCTCATCGCGCAGTACGACTGGACAGGTCTGTCATCGAAGATACTCACGTCCGGGGCGTGGCATATCGGGGCACTCGGCGTGGTCGGCGCTCTTGTGTTCGCCCTGGCGCTTTTCTATCACCTCCACTACGTCGGCCTGTCCGTCTCGGATCTCGCCTCAACGCCGATGAGCCTTGACCATATGTTCGGCAAAATCATCTCCGTCACGAGAGTGGTCTATTTGATTCCGATGGTCCTTATTCTATCGCATGCCTACCGGATGTTCAGGCTGTCCATGCGCAGCGGTGAAACACCCCGTCTTCACCACTACATCAGCGAGCTCTGGACCGTGCCTGTGCAAATGACAACACAGAAGGACATGCTCAAGTGCAAGGAGAACATCCGCCGGTGGGCGGCGCACTGGCTCATGGCCCTTGGTTGTGTCGTCATGTTCGTCCTCACGTTCTTCTTTCTGAGATGGTTCCAGACCGACAGCCTCTATCCATGGCGCCATCCCCAGCGGTGGCTGGGGTACCTTGCGACGGTTTTCCTCGTCTATGCCACGGCAGACATACTCGTGGGACGGATCAGGAAGAAGAGGGAAATCTACCGGTTTTCGGAGCCCAGCGACCTGACCTTGCCCGTTCTTCTGCTGGGCACCGCGCTCACGGGCATCGCCATCCACATTTTCCGGTACACGGGTTTCGATATGGCCGCTCACTATGCCTATGCTCTCCATCTCGTGGTTTCGGTTCCCATGCTCGTCATCGAGGTGCCTTTCGGAAAGTGGTCCCATATGATCTATCGTCCCATGGCCATCTACTTCCATGCCGTGCGAGAGAAGGCGGCGGCGCGTGAGGTCCCGACGGAGGGAACTCTGGAGCCGGTCCCGACATGAGCGCGCCGGATCACAACGGCAAAGTGGGATCCGCGCTGGTCGTTGGCGGCGGGATCGCCGGCATGCAGGCGGCGCTGGATCTCGCAGACTCCGGGATCAAGGTTCATCTGGTGGAGGCCAAGCCGGGAATCGGCGGGGTCATGTCGCAACTCGACAAGACGTTTCCCACCAATGACTGTGCCATGTGCACGATGGCCCCGCGCCTTGCGGAGATCGCAAGACACAAGGACATCGAAATTCACACGCTGTCCGAAGTTGACCGAGTCGAAGGAGGCCCGGGCAACTTCGCGATCACCATCAATCAGCGGGCCAGATACATCAAGCAGGACAAGTGCACGGGTTGCGGAGAGTGCGCCGAGGCGTGCCCCATTCAGGTCAGCGACGAGTTCGACAAAGGGCTCGCCCAGCGCAAAGCGATCTACAAGCTTTATCCACAAACAGTCCCCGGTGCCTTCGCCATTGACAAACGGGGAGAGCCGGCTTGTGCGCTGGCCTGCCCGGCCGGCGTCGCTGCCTGCGGCTACGTCACGCTCATCGCCCGCGGGAAGTTCAAACAGGCGCTGGCCCTGGAGCGGGAAAACAATCCGTTGCCCGCCATCTGCGGCCGCATCTGCCCGCATCCCTGTGAGAAAGAATGCCGCCGCGGGCAGCTCGATCAACCCGTCGCCATCGCGCACCTCAAGCGCTTTCTGGCTGACTGGGAAGCGGGTCAGCCGTACGAGCCGCCGACCAGGCCGGCGGAAG
Source organism: bacterium (assembly GCA_043802525.1). Taxonomy (GTDB): domain Bacteria; phylum Verrucomicrobiota; class Kiritimatiellia; order CAIVKH01; family CAIVKH01; genus JAZDKY01. The sequence continues at coordinate 37,719 of JAZDKY010000052.1, read as the reverse complement.
AGCGCCCCGAACGGTTTGCGGTGGTCGGCGCCGGTCCCGGGGGTCTGACCTGCGCCTATTATCTGCGAAGGAAAGGTTACCAGGTCACCCTGTTTGAGAAGGAAAAGGTCGCGGGCGGCATGCTCGTCAACGGCATTCCTGCCTATCGGCTGCCACGCAACATCGTGGAGCGCGAAGTCAAGTGGATCCTCGATCATGGCATCGAGCTGCGGCTCGGCACGCCGGTCGGTGTGACGGGGCGAACGATCCAGGACCTGTTCAACGAGAGATACGAAGCCGTTTTTCTTGCGACCGGCGCTCACAAAGGCGTTCGACTCAATCTCGAGGGGGAGGCGGACCACTCCGGCATCGTTGATGCCGTCGCCTATTTGCACGAGTACAACCAGACCGGCAAGAGCCGGACCGCCGGGAAAGTGCTGGTCGTCGGCGGCGGAAATTCCGCGATTGACGCGGCGCGCACCGCTCTGCGCCTGGGCGCAGAGAAGGTTACGGTCGTGTACCGCCGGTCGCGTCGCGAGATGCCGGCCAACGTGTGGGAGATCGAGGACGCCGAGCGCGAAGGAGTGCGCTTCGTCTACCTGGCAGGCCCTGTCCAGCTCCTCGGCAAGGGCGGGAAGATCACGGGTCTGCGCTGCGTGCGGATGAAACTCGGTGAGCCTGACGCGAGCGGAAGGCGCCGGCCCGTGCCCGTCAAGGGATCGGAATTCAATCTCTCGGCCGACCTGATCATTCCAGCCGTGAGTCAGGAGGCTGATCTCGACTATCTCCCCATGGACTTCAAGCGCTCCAAGTGGGGCACGCTCGAAGTGGACCCCGTGACCCGGCAGACGAACATCGAGCGCGTCTTTGCCGGCGGCGACTGTGTTTTGGGTCCGGCCACAGCGGTTGAGGCCATCGCGGCGGCCAAGGAGGCGGCGACCTCTATGGACCGGCTGGTCCGGGGAGAAGACCTCAAGGCGGGTCGGGAGCCCAGGAAAGCAGCGCCTGCGGAAAAGGATCTCACCCGGGAGGCGAAAAAATCACGCATTTCCATGCCGACGTTGGCGATCAACCAACGCGTCGGCAACTTCGACGAGGTGGAGTTAGGCTACACCGAAGAGCAGGCGAAAGCGGAGGCCGGTCGGTGCGTCCAGTGCGCCACCTGTTGCGGATGCCTCGAATGTGTTGCGGCTTGCGAAGCGCGGGCCGTCGACCACCAGGATGTGGATAAAACCATCCGGCTCAACGTCGGCGCAGTGGTCCTGGCCCCGGGCTACGAGAGCTACGACGCCCGGCTCAAGAATGACCTGGGCTACGGACGCTATGCCAACGTGATCACCGCGCCCGAGTTTGAGCGGATCCTTTCGGCCTCGGGTCCCTTCCAGGGGCATGTGGTGAGGCCGTCGGACAAGAAGCCGCCGAAGCGCGTCGCCTTCATCCAGTGTGTGGGGTCCCGCGATGCCGAAAACGACTACTGTTCCTCCATCTGCTGCATGTACGCCACGAAGGAGGCCATCGTGGCCAAGGAGCACTGCGGGAGCGATCTGGCGTGCGACATTTACTTCATGGACATGCGGGCCTTTGGCAAGGGCTTCGAGGCCTATTACAAGAGGGCGCTCGCCCAGGGGGTCCGATACATCCGGTGCCGGCCGCCCGGCATCGAGGAACTGCCGGAGACCGGGAACCTTGTGGTCAAGTATCTGTCTGAAGACGAGCGAAAGACCTCGAGCGAGTATGACATGGTCGTGCTCTCGACCGGCCTCTGCGCCCCGCGTTCGGCCCGCGAGCTTTCGCGCACGTTCGGCGTCGAGCTGAACGAGTTTAACTTCTGCAAGACCTCCACCTTCAGACCCGTCGAGTCGTCACGGGACGGAGTGCTGGTCTGCGGGCCGTTCACCGAGCCCAAAGACATCCCGGAGACGGTGATGCAGGCCTCGGGCGCGGCCGGCAAAGTTCTCCGCCTGCTCAAGGAGGTCAGAGGCGCCCTGATCGTTCCCAAGGAGTATCCGCCCGAGATCGATGTGTCGGGTCAGGAGCCCCGCGTCGGCGTCTTCGTCTGCCACTGCGGGAGCAACATCGCCGGGGTCGTGGATGTGCCCAGCGTGGTGGAGTATGCGAGGACGTTGCCCAACGTCGTCTATGCTGAAAACAACCTTTATACATGTTCGACGGATACCCAGGAGCGGTTGAAAGAGAAGATCCGGGAGCACGGCCTGAACCGGGTTGTGGTCGCATCGTGCTCGCCGAGAACTCACGAGCCGCTCTTTCGAAACACGTGTCGGGAACAGGGCCTCAACCCGTATCTCTTTGAGATGGCGAATATCCGGGACCACTGCTCCTGGGTACACATGAGCGAACACGAGAAGGCCACCCGGAAAGCCAGGGATCTGGTTCGGATCGCCGTGGCCAAGGCGCGGCTCTTGGAGCCCCTGGCGAAGGGGAGCGCTCCCATGACCAAGTCCGCCCTGGTCGTCGGCGCGGGCCTTTCGGGCATGGTGTCGGCTCTCGATCTGGCCGAACAGGGATACGACGTTTTCCTCGTGGAGAAAGAGAAGGATCTCGGCGGCAACCTGCGGCGGATCCGCTACGTCCTCGGCGCCGAGGATCCCGCGGCGGAACTGCAATCGCTTGTCGAGAGCGTGCGCAACCATGGCAGAATCCGTCTGTTTGCCGGCGCAAAAATCGAGTCGATCGAGGGCTCCATCGGCAGTTTCACGACGAAAATCGCTGTCAACGGCAGCACCCATGAAGTTCGGCATGGCGTCGTTATTGTGGCCACGGGGGCCAAGGAGTATAGGCCGAAAGAGTATCTGTACGGGGAAGACGACAGGGTGATAACCCAGTTGGAACTGGAGCACAGGCTCGCGTCGGACCGCGGAAACGGCATGACGGGCAACATTGTCATGATCCAGTGCGTTGGTTCGAGGGACGAAGAGAGGCCCTACTGCTCGCGCGTATGCTGTGCCGAGGCGGTCAAGAACGCGCTCAAGCTCAAGGAGCAGCATCCGGCGGCCCATGTGTACGTCCTCTACAGGGATATCCGGACGTACGGCTTCAAAGAGAGCGCGTACACGCGGGCCAGAAAAGAGGGCGTGGTGTTCATCCGGTACGAGGAGACGAGGAAGCCCTCGGTGGCGCGTCGCAATGGCAGCCTGGAGGTCACGGTCTACGATGCACAGCTTCACAAGAAGCTATCCATCGAGGCCGGCCTGGTTGTGCTGTCCGCCGGGATTGTGCCCCATGAAGAGAACAAGGAGATCGCCCAGTTCCTCAAGGTTCCCCTGACCCAGGACGGGTACTTCCTCGAAGCCCACATGAAACTGCGGCCGGTTGATTTTGCCACAGACGGGGTCTTTCTCGCCGGGCTTGCGCATTCGGCGAAGTCCATTGACGAGAGCATCATCCAGGCCGGAGCGGCTTCGGCCAGAGCGGGAGTCCTTCTGTCCAGGGACCATATCGAGTTGGAGGCAAACGTCTCCCACGTCATCGACGACAATTGCGACGGCTGCGCCTACTGCGTTGACCCCTGTCCCTTCAAGGCGATCACCCTTCTCGAGTACGCGAGCGACGGAGCGGTCAAGAAGACGGTGGATGTCAACGAGAGCATCTGCAAGGGGTGCGGGGTATGCCAGGCAACTTGTCCCAAGCAGGGAATCTTCGTCAAAGGCTTCAAGTTCGAGCAGATCGCCGCCCAGGTGGCGGCGGCGTTATCCGACTAGGAGAGTGGACTGAAATGGAGAGTTTCATGAGCGAGGAATTCGAGCCCCTCATTCTTGTTTTTGCGTGCAACTGGTGCTCGTATGCAGGCGCGGACCTCGCCGGGGTTTCCAGGCTCCAGTACCCGACGAATGTCCGGATCATCCGGGTGATGTGCTCGGGGATGGTCCATCCGAATCTGGTGATCGATGCGTTGACGAAAGGGGCGGATGGTGTAATGATTTGCGGGTGTCATCCTGGGGATTGTCACTATCTCGATGGCAATCTGAAAGCCGAGAAGAGGGCTGATGCGATCACGCTGATGCTTCAGGACTTGGGTATCGAAGAGGAGCGGTTCAAGCTCGAATGGATATCGGCCTCCGAGGGTCCGAAGTTTGCCGCGGTCATGAAGGAGTTTACCGAGCAAGTCCGGAAAGTCGGGCCGAGCCCGTACAAGGCGCAAGCATGCCCAGGATAAAGATCGTCGAGGGGAAAAAGTTCATGTGGGACGGGCGGGTCTACGAGTCCCGCGAGGCGGCCGACTCGGCGAAATCGGGCTATGCAGCGGATGGCTTTGAGACGCACCTGAGCGAGGAGGAAGGTAAGTTCGTCGTGTACACGAGGAGGGTGGCCAAGCAAGTGATCGTTGAGCAGTCCGTTTGACCCACAAGGAGAATATCATGGTCAAGATCGCGGAAGAGTGGTTTGCAACATGCGCCGGTTGCGAGGTGACGGTTCTGGACATCGGGGAACCGCTCCTGGATCTCCTTGCCAAACTCGAGTTCGTCCATATGCCCGTGCTCATGGACCACAAGCTCTTCGGGCAGAAGGGCGAGAAGACGAAAATGGAGATCCCGAAAGCGGACGTGGGGATCGTCTCCGGCGGGCTCCGCAATGAGGAGAACCGCGAAATCGCCAAGGAAATGAGGGACAAGTGTGGCGTCATCATCGCCTTGGGAAGCTGCGCTTGCTTCGGCGGGATACCCGCGCTCGCCAACCAGTACAAGGTGGATGACCTCTACAGCAAGGTCTATCAAGGCTCGAAAACAACCGACGCGGCGCCGACACCGTCGACGGACATTCCGAAGCTGCTCGACAGAGTCTATGCCGTCGACGAGGTGATCAAGGTGGATATCTACATTCCGGGCTGTCCGACACAGCCGGAAATCGTGGTTCAGGCTCTGACGGCGCTCCTCGAGGGTAAGAGTTTCTCGCTGCCCGAAAGGAGCGTCTGCGACGACTGCCCGACCAAACGGGAGAAGAAAGCCACAGCCGCGATCAAGCGGCCTCTTGAGGGATTCGTTCCGCCGGGGCAGACGCTTGAGAACACGAGGTGCTTCATGGAACTGGGCTACCTGTGCCTGGGTCCGGTCACCAGGTCCGGGTGCGGCGGTTCCCAGAAGACTCCCCGCTGCATCCAGGGGCACATGACCTGCCGCGGTTGTTTTGGTCCCATCAGAAAGGGCGCAAACCCGATGGTGGAGATGATGGGAGCGCTGTCGAGCGTCGGGCTCGATCCGAAAGCCATCGCGGACAGGTCCGCAACCTTCCAAAGGTACATCGGCGCCCATAACAGACTCAGGCCCCTGCCAGTGAAGCCATAGGTCCAGAGGCAGCAAGCCAGGAACAACGCAAGGAGAGCTACGCCATGGCACAGACAATCGTTATACAGCCGGTCACACGGATCGAGGGGCACGCGAAGATCACGATCCAGTTGGATGACGCCGGCAACGTGAAGGATACGTCGGTCAACGTGATTGAGCTGAGAGGCTTCGAGAAGTTCTGCATCGGGAGGCCTGTCGAGGAGCTCCCGCGGATCGTGACCAGTATCTGCGGTGTTTGCCCCTGGTCGCACCACTTGGCGAGCGCCAAGGCGTGCGACGCCGTTTTCGGCGTCGAGATTCCGTCGGCGGCGAAGAAACTCAGAACACTGTGCAACAGCATTGCCTTTACTGAGGAGCACATCCTCCATTTCTATTTTCTCTCTGGGGCCGACTTTGTTTTGGGGCCTGACACGGACTACTCCATCCGCAATGTGGTGGGGATTGCCCAGAAACAGCCGGACGTGGCCAGGAAGGTGGTGCGGGGGCGATGGCTTGGCGCCCACATGCTGGACATCATTTCGGGGAAATCCATCCATCCGGTCACGGCTGTACCCGGCGGGTTCAGCAAGCCCCTTACGGCCAAAGAAAGAGACGAAATCAGGCCTCTTGCCCGGGAGATTCTGGACTTGGCCAGGTTCTCCATGGATTTCGCCAAGAAGAACATCTTCCCGCAGTATCTGGATGTCGTGAAGACGCTCGGCGTGATTGAGACAGGGTTTCTGGGCACCGTGGGCCGCGAGGATGGGGCTCTCGAACTGTATGACGGCAAACTGCGGATGATGACCGCCGACGGCCAATGCGAGGACTTCACCTACGAGCAATACACGGACTTTATTGCCGAGCACATCGAACCGTGGACCTACCTCAAGTTTCCCTATATGAAGAAGGCGGGCTCCTTCTCCATGGATCTTGACCGGCCCTCGGGGATCTATCGCACGAATACCCTGGCCAGGATCAATGTCTGCGACAGGATATCCACGCCCTTGGCTCAGGCTGAGCTCGAGGAGTTCAGGACGGCCTTTGGCCGGCCGGCCCAGGCCACTCTGCTCTATCACTGGGCGCGGCTTATCGAGCTGCTCCACAACGCGGAGAAGGTGGTCGAGCTTCTTGACGACCCGGAGATTACGAGCACCGATATCAGAAAGTCCGTAACGCCGCGGGCGGCGCGAGGGATCGGGTGCGTAGAAGCGCCGCGCGGAACCCTGTTTCACGACTACGAGACCGACGCCAACGGGATCGTGACCAACGTGAATCTCATTGTGGGGACCACCCACAATAATGCGCCGATCAACATGTCGGTCAAGAAGGCCGCCCAGTCTCTGATCAAGAACGGCGTGTACGACGAGGGAATCCTGAACAAGATCGAGATGGCCATCCGGGCCTATGACCCATGCTTGTCGTGCGCGACCCATGCCTTGGACGGCAGCCTTCCCGTGAAAGTGAGCATCCTCGATGCCGGGCGAAATGTCATCAAGACCTTGCAGAACTGATGAGCGGGTCTTGACCGCTGTTGCGGAGAACGACGCCGTCATGCCGGATTACTGCCGTGCCCGGGTTGTGGTGCTCGGATGCGGAAATATTCTCTTCGGGGATGACGGTTTTGGTCCCGCGGTGGCCGACTACCTGGCAACGCACCTGACGGTTCCCGCTGACACGTGTGTCATCAACGCCGGTTTGAGCGCCAGGGAGATCCTGTTCACGCTCGTCCTCAGCGAGATCAGACCTCAGGAGATCATAATCGTAGACGCTGTGGACGCGCGAAAGACACCGGGCGAGATTTTCGAGATCGACATCTCGGAGGTGCCGGAGAAAAAGATCGACGACTTCTCGATGCACCAGCTCCCCGCATCGAACCTGTTGCGGGAGCTTAAGGAGTTTCGGGGGGTCGATGTCAGGATCGTCGCGGTCCAGGTGCAGGACATTCCTGACTCCGTCCGCCCCGGGCTGTCGAGTGCCGTGTGCAACGCGGTCCCGCTGGCGTGCTCAAGAATCCTTGCAGAAATTGGTCGAAATCGGGTAAAGCAGCCGGATGATCCGTCAGCCGCCTGCTCTCCTTGATCCTGGCCTTGGCTTGACCCCAATCAAGGCTCGACAGCTACCGTTCGCGCCGACCGGCTGACAATCAAGACCCCCGCTTCCCCGCGAGGCGTCGAGCTCGGTGTAACCCGGAGTGGAGGTGGGCTACTTGTGGGATCATGGCGCAGGCGTCTCCGCCGCCGTCTCCGGTTGTTCGATGATATGGATGGTTCCTTTGAAGCCCGGGTCCTGTTTGAAGCGGATGGCGAAGCCTTTGGTCATCCACAACTCGACAGGTTGCCGATCCGGGATGATCAGCACGTCGTGCCGCGGGAAACCATCGAGGACCGAGGCGCACTTATCCAGCCCGAGAATCACCAGGGCCTGAGCCAGCGCGCCCGACTGCGTGGCCGTGGGGCCCATGACGGAGACACTCAGCGTACCTTCCGCTGGATGCCCGGTGCGCGGATCCATGATGTGGCCGTACTTCCTGCCGCCGATGGTGACGAAACGTTCGTATAGCGACGCCGTGTGTACCGCGAAGGCCTCGGGCAGGGTCACCAGCCCCAAGACGTTGGTCTCGGACGTGGGATCGTGGAGAGGAATCGACCAGGGCTGCAGCTTGCTCATCGCGCCTTCGCAGCGGACCGTGTTCCCGAATGTGATCATGGCACTGGTGATCTTGTTGCGCCTGAATTGCAGGATCCCCAGGTCGACGGCATAACTCCGGGTCAGTTCGCCTGGATCGATGCGCGTCAGCGGCGTGGTGAAGACCATGGTGCGCGAACTGGAAACGACCGCGTGATCCTTGCCCATGCTTGAGCGTGCCGCATCGATCAGTTCCTCGGTTGGAATCTCCGCGGGCACGTGCGCGGTGCCGAAGCCCCACAGGGTGAGGAGCGGCGCCGTCGTGATGTCGAAAGCGCCATCGGTGAGGCCGGTATAGTAGTAGGCAAGATCGATAACGCGGAAAATGTCGCCCGAGAGCGGCGCCTGGGAGAGGTTCGCCATGCGATTGATCTGCGAGATCTGGCTCTCCGCATCCGACGCATCGAGCATCTTCATGGACCGGCGCACCGTGCTTTCAGCGAGGTCAACCGCGTCAGCCAGGCGCGACTTGAGTTGCGTCGCGACCCAGACCGTGCCGGTCGTGCCACCGATCGTGAACGTCCGGCTCACGGGTTGGGGTTCACCGCAGCCGACAAGGAAAAGCGTCGTCACCATGGCGAAAAAGGCACCGGCCGCGCGGACGCGACGGCTCGTGCTACGGTGAGGTAATTCCAGCGAGTGCTCAGCCATGGTCCCGTTCATTGCCAACGGGTGAACTGTACGGCGGGACGTCAGCGAGTCAACCGCCGAGTGGGTGAGCGTTTCCGGCCATCGCCCGATGTAGCGTCGGTTTACCCCGAGTCCGCGAGGGGAAACCGAGAGTTCCAGGACATGGCGTCGAGCACGATTTTAACAGATTCGCGGCAATTGCTCGCCGCTGAGCATGTCGAGGATGCGCAGCGCGCCGATGCGGCCTTTCAACGTGACCAGCCCCGGCGTCTCATCGATCACGTGTCCGGCGACGACCGCGTTTGCGCAGGCTGGGTGTTGCTTCATGATCCCGACGGCCTTGTCGGCCTGCGCGGCCGGGACGAAGGCGACGAAGCGGCCCTCGTTGGCGACATACATCGGATCCAGGCCCAGCATCTCGCACGCGCCCCGCACATCTTCGCGAACCGGCACGGCCGTCTCCTCGATGCGGATTTCGAGTCGGGAGGATTCCGCGATTTCCACCAGGGCGCTCGAGAACCCGCCGCGCGTCAGATCGCGCAGGCAATGAACGTCAATTCCGCCCTTCAGGAGATCCTGTACCGGCGCGGAGAGGGGTGCGCAGTCGCTCTCGATCTCCGACTCGAAGGCGAGCCCTTCGCGGACGGCCATGATCGCAATTCCGTGCCGGCCGATGTCGCCGCTGAGGATGACGGCGTCGCCCTGCTGTACACGCCGCGGGGAAACCTCGAGCCCGGGCGCGACCGAACCGACACCCGCCGTGTTGATGAAGATGCCGTCGCCGTTGCCCCGATCAACCACCTTCGTGTCGCCGGTGACGATGCGAACGGAGGCCGCTTCCGTTGCGGTTTTCATGGATCGTACGACCCGCCATAGCGTTTCCATGGGCAGGCCTTCTTCGAGAATGAACCCGGCGCTCAAATAGAGGGGGCGCGCGCCGCACATCGCCAGGTCGTTGATCGTGCCGTTCACCGCGAGGGCGCCGATGTCACCGCCGGGGAAGAAGAGCGGTTGCACAACGTAGGAGTCGGTCGTAAACGCAAGTTGTTTTGCGCCGTTGACCTGGAAGACCGCGCCGTCGTGCTGCTGGTTCAGCAGATCGTTGTCGAACGCCTGCATGAACATCTGCGTGATGAGCCGCCGCATCAGCGTTCCGCCGCCGCCGTGCGCGAGGGTGACGGTGGGGTAGTCGGATATCGGGATGGGGCAGGTCGTTTCCATATTCTTGTGAACCGTGATTCGTGAATGGTAGATCGTGGGGACTGCAAAACGAATAACGATTCACGATTTATAATTCACGATTCACGCCCGTCGTCACGCGTCTATACCGGTAATACGCCGCACAGGCCCCCTCGGACGACACCATGGTCGCGCCCAAGGGCTTCTCGGGTGTGCACCGGGCGCCGAAAGCCGGACATTCATGCGGCTTCTTCACGCCTTGGAGGATCAGGCCACTGATGCAGTCACCCGACTCTTCAACCTTCTTTTCAACAACGTTGAATTTCCGCTCGGCATCGTAGGCCGCGTACTTCTCCTGCAGCGCCAGCCCGCTCCGGGGTATCTCTCCCAGGCCGCGCCACTTGCGCGGAATGATGGTGAACATCTCGCGGATCATCTGTAGGGCGGGTTCGTTGCCCTGGCGCCGGACGGAGCGCGTGTACTGATTTTCCACCTCCGCGCGGCCTTCTTCAAGCTGCTTGATGCACAAGTACACGCCCTGAAGGATGTCCAGCGGCTCGAACCCCGTGACAACAATCGGAACACGGTACTTCTGCGCGAGCGGGCGGTACTCTTCGCAACCCGTGACCGTGCAGACATGGCCCGCGGCGAGGAAGCCCTGCACGCGGTTCTGCGGCGACGACAGGATGGCCTCCATCGCGGGGGGGACGAGGACGTGCGAGACCAGGATCGAGAAGTTCCGGATCCCCTGCTGCGCGGCCTGGAAGACCGACATCGCATTCGGCGGCGCGGTCGTGTCAAAGCCGACGGCAAAAAACACGACTTCCTTGTCCTGGTTCTTCCTGGCCAGTTCCAGCGCGTCGAGCGGCGAATAGACGATCCTCACGTCGCCGCCCTGCGCCTTGACGGAGAACAGGTCGTGACTCGAGCCCGGCACCCGAAGCATGTCGCCGAACGAGCAGAAAATCACCTGCGGCCGCGAAGCGATATCGATGGCCTTGTCGATCAGTTCCAGCGGCGTCACGCAGACCGGGCAGCCCGGGCCGTGGACGAGCGTCACTTGTTTCGGCAACAGTTCGTCGATGCCGAATTTGACGATGGCATGCGTCTGGCCGCCGCAGACCTCCATGATCGTCCACGGCCGGGTGGTGATCCGCGCAATGGCCGCGGCCAGCTTGTGCGAGCCGTCCGCGTCGCGATATTCATCGAGAAACTTCATACTAATTCAGGCGAACCACAAATGAACCCGCCTTCGCAAGGCTACGGCGTGGCAGACACGAATGGCCACGAATGAGGGGCCCTCAGCGCGGCACAGCCGCAACCAAAGCGAAGGTATCCACAGAACACACAGAATACGCTGAAGTGAAGAACGAGATGGCCACGAAAACGCTCCACCCCCATCGTTCCGATTCCGAAGGGCTATAGGGGTTGAGGTTATGGTGTTTCTTGTGGCTCTCCCTCTTGTGTCGCTTGTGCATCTTCGTGGCCATTCCGAAATATCTTTTCAGGAAAACAAGAAATCAAACGTTAGTGGTACAGATCCACGCGGATATTCTCGGATCAGCACTGTCCGGGGAGAACCGGCTACATAGCGTTTCTGACCGAACTCGGTCACGCGGAGCGTGACCCTCCCGCCTTCGTTTCAATCGCACCGCACGAGCCCCGATTACTGTTTTCGCACATGCTGGGGCAATCCCTCGCTATTTCGGCTGCGTGCCTGCGCTTTCCCGGACCGTACTGTTCCCGGATCATCGGTGACGATCTGTGGAATCTGTGGGCGACGCCGTATTCGTGCGCATGCGTGTTTACTCGTGGTTGAACTCTTTCAAAGCTCGATCGAGGCCTGGACCAGGTTCGTCTCGGTGTTCTGATCCAGCTTGAAGCCGAGCTTGCGGCAGATGTGCTGCATCTCCACGTTATCGTGGAGGATGTCGGCGAAAACCCGCGTGATCTTTTCCTTCCTGGCTATATCCAGGAGCTTCTGAACCAGTTGCGTCCCCAGACCGCGGTGTTGGAAGGTATCGGAAATCAGGATCGCGAACTTGGCGGTGTCCGTCCCGTGCATCCGGCTGAGGCGTCCGACGGCAATGATCTCCTGCAACCCGGACTTGGCGTCGCGGTTCACGACAACCAGTACCATCTCACGGTCGTAATCGATGAAGCAAATGCGGGTCAGCCGGTCGTGCGCGATGCGGTGCCGGAGGTCGATCGGGTGTGTGTATCGGAGGTACACGCTGCGCTCGGACAGTGTTTTGTGGAACGCGACCATCATCGGCTCGTCCTCGGGGCGGATCGGACGGATCGCCACGCGCGAACCGTCCTTGAGCGCGATGTGCATCTGGTATTGCGTCGGGTAGGGCCGGATCGCCGCTTGCGGCAGTTGGGTTTCCGCTTTCGAAGGGTCGTGAAGCACAAAGCGGGCATCCACCGCGATCAGACGCTCCTCGGAGGCCAGCAGCGGGTTGATGTCGCTTTCCTTGATCCACGGATGCTCCACGACAAGCTGGCTGAAGCGGACCATGATTTTCTCCAGCGTGAGCAGGTCGACCGCCTTGCGCCCGCGCACGCCCTTGAGCGCGGTGAAGATCTTCGTGCGCTCGATCATGTCCCGGGCCAGGGTCGCCGTCAGCGGCGGCAGCCCGAGCGCGCGGTCCTTGAAGACCTCGACGAGTTGCCCGCCGAGGCCGAACAGAAGAACGGGACCGAACTGGGAATCGATCGAGCTGCCGAGGATGATTTCATACCCGTCGAGCGCGATCATCGGCTGAACCGTCACGCCCTGGAAGTGCTGCGCGCCGGCTTTCTCGCTCACCGCGGCTTTGATCTGCTCGAATGCCTGCTCGACCGCGACGCGGTCCCGCAGGTTGAGCTTCACGCCGCCGACGTCGGTCTTGTGCGTGATGGTCTCGGAGAAGAGCTTGAGCACAACCGGGTAGCCGATCTTGTCCGCGAAGGACACGGCTTCCGTGGTATTCGCCGCCACATGGGTCTCCACGGTGGGGATGCCGTAGGCCATGAGCAGGCTCTTCGACTCCGCCTCGGTAAGGATCGTGCGGCCCGATTTCCGGACGGCCTCGACGATGGCCGCTGCGGCCGCGCGGTCGGGCATGTTGTCCTCCGCATAGTCCGTGGCGAGCGCAGGGGTCTCGTAGAGGTGCCGCAGGTTGTCGCTGTACTGCCACATATAGCAGAAGGCCTTGGCGGCGGTGTCCGGGAACTCGAACGTCGGGATGTTCGCGCGGTTCAGGATGTCGATGCCCGCGGCCACATCGGGGCCGCCCATCCAACTGGCGAGCAGGGGCTTGCCCTCGATCTTCGCGTAGGGTTTGAGTTGTTCGGCGGTCTGGGTCGGATCGGTCATGTCCTGCGGCGTGAGGATGACGAGCAGCGCGTCGCTGTTCGGGTCCTTCGCCGCGATGTCGAGCGCCTTCGCGTAGCGGTCCGGCGCGGCGTCGCCGAGGATGTCGATCGGGTTGTTCCTGCTCCAGTGCGGAGGCAGGAAGCTGTTCATCGCGTTGAACGCTTCCTCTGACAGCTCGGTCAGTTTGCCGCCGGACCCGATGAGCGCGTCCGTGGCGAGCACGCCCGGGCCGCCCGCGTTCGTCAGGATCGTCAGGCGCGGCCCGCGCGGGCGCGGCTGCTTGGCGAGCACTTCCGCCATGTCGAACAGTTCGGAGATCGCGTTGACGCGCAGCACGCCCGCGCGCCGGAACGCCGCGTCGAGCACCTCGTCGCTCCCGGTCAGGGAGCCCGTGTGCGACGCGGCGGCCTTGGCGGCCGCGTCGGTGCGCCCGGCCTTGATCACGATGATGGGCTTGTTCAGCGCCACTTCGCGCGCGGCCGAGATGAAGGATCGCGCGTTGCCGATGCTTTCCATGTAGATGACGATGCTGTTCGTGCGCGGGTCATTGCCGAGGTAGTCGATCAGGTCGCCCCAGTCGACGTCGAGCATCGAGCCGATGGAGACGAACGAGCTGAACCCGACCTGCGCGCGGACGCTCCAGTCGAGCACCGCCGTGCACAGCGCGCCGCTCTGGCTGATGAACGCCACGCTGCCCGGCCGCGCCATCACGCCGCCGAACGTCGCGTTGAGGCCGGTGACTGGGTTCATCACGCCGAGGCAGTTCGGGCCGATGACGCGCATGTTCCCCCGGAGCGCGTGTTGGAGGATCTCCTTTTCCAGCGCCTCGCCGGGCGGGCCGAGTTCCTTGAAGCCGGCCGAGATGACAATCGCCGCGGTAATGCCCTCGTCCACGCATTCGGCAATCACGCCCGGCACGGCCTGCGCCGGCGTGACGACCACGGCGAGGTCGACCTTCTCGGGGACCGACGCGATGTTCGGGTAGGCTTTGATGCCCAGTACGCTGGACCGTTTGAGGTTGACCGGGAAGACCACTCCGCCGAACGGGTTGGTGACGAGGTTCCACAGCAGCGTGCGGCCCACGCTGCCCTGGGTCTCGGTCGCGCCGATCACGGCGACCGTCCTGGGTTTGAATATCTTGTTGAGGGAATGGCTGCCGAAGCGCCATACATCGCGCGCCGGATCGGCGGGCGGCGTCACGTCCTGGGACCCGACATATGCCGTGTCGGTGGACGGTAGTGAGGATATTCCAGGCGGGTTATTTTTCATGATTCAACTCGGAAAGTTCATCCATTTCTTTCAGGTATTCGAAAGTCCGCCGGGCTTCCGCCTCGTCGACGATGCTCAGGGCGAAACCCACGTGCACGATGACGTAGTCGTCGACCCTGGCCTCGGGGGTGTAGGCGAGGTTCACTTCCTTCACTACACCGCCGAAGCTGACCCGGCCGGTACGGACCATGGGGTCTTCGCCGGCCACGCTGAGAATCCTGCCTGGAATCGCGAGACACATATCAAGAATCATCTCCCATCCCGCCGGAGGATGCAATGGCGTACCGGGCCGGCTGGCTGCGCGTGGCAGCGGCGACGCGGATCCGCGCGCCGAGAACGTTGCAGCGACCGTCATGTTCACGGGCTGTCACGGGGTTCAGTTCCAATTCCCGGATCTCCGGTGTCTCTTCGATCATCAGCGATACGCGGAGCAGGATTTCAGCGATGGCGGCCAGGTCGGCCGGAGGCTGTCCGTCCTGCCCGAGCAGCAGGGGGTACCCGCGGATGCCGCGGACCATCTCGCGGGCGTCCTCGTCCGTCAGCGGCGTCACCCGGAACTCGACATCCTGAAGAATGCTCGACGGGATGCCCGCGAGGCCGAACGCGATCAGGGGCCCGAACACGGGATCTTCCGTCATGCCGATCATCACGTCGGTTTCCGCAATGCCGCCCCGTTCCCGCGTGTCGCCGGTGAGGACGGACACGCCGAAGGCGCGCAGGACCCCGGCGGATTCGTCGGCGCTCAACCATCCGTCGCCGCGCTCCTTCACCGCGCGCGCACAGATCTCCCTCGCGTGCTGCGGCCGTGCGTCGTCAAAATCCAGGATGTTCCCTGGTGGCCGCGCCCGCCACGCCGCGTAATCCGCGGCCATCGCCAGCACCCGCGCCGCCTTTTCGGGAAAGAGGTAGCGGGGGATGGTGACGGTGTCCTCGTCCGGCAGGTTGCCCGCGGCGTCCTCACGCATCATCACGATGACGACCGGCTTGTCGGCCGCGCCACCCACGCGCGCGCAGGTGACGCCGTCGTGGATGGCCTTCAGGACCGCGACCGTGTCCACGTTGACGATCGGGGTGCAGATGACAATCAGCGCATCGATCGCGTGATCAGGCAGCGCGTGCTCGACCGCGGCGCGGTACTGCTCCGGATGCGCGGCGGCTGTGAGATCGATCATCGGTCGCAGTCCGGCCGCGGCGTGGAGCAAGTTGCGCAGGATCGATTGCGAAGGGATCGACAACGGGGTTATTTCCAGGCCGCCGGCTCGGGCGGCATCGGCGCAAAGCTGTCCGGCCCCGTGGGAATTCGTCACGATGCCGGTCCGCCGGCCCTTGGGCAAAGGCTGACTGCCGAGCAGCGCGGTCAGGTCGAACATGTCCTCGAGCGTGTCGGCCCGGATCACGCCTGTCTGGCGGAACAGCGCGTTGACCGCGGTGTCGCTCGAATGGAGAGCCGCTTCGAGGAAGCCACGCGCCGACGTTGCGCCCTGGGCGCGGCCTGATTTCACGCATACGATCGGCTTGACGCGGCTGACGCGGCGCGCGATGCGTGCGAACCGGCGCGGGTTGCCGAACGACTCGATGTACAGCGCGATGACGTCCGTGTCCGCGTCGTCCTCCCAGTAGAGCAGCAGGTCGTTGCCCGTGACGTCGGCCTTGTTGCCCATGCTGATGAACATGGACAGGCCGAGCCCGCGTTTCCGGGCGAGCGTGAGCAGGGCCATGCCGAGGGCGCCGCTCTGCGACGACAACGCAATCCGGCCGCGCTTCGGCAGTTCCTGGGCCAGCGAGCCGTTCATGCGCACGGCGGGGTCCGTATTGACCACGCCGAAACAGGTTGGGCCCACGAGCCGCATGCCGTAGCCGCGCACCTTTTCCACGAGTTGCTGCTGGAGCCGGGCTCCGTCGTCGCCGGTCTCCGCGAAGCCCGCGGAGATGACCACGAGCGCGCGGACGCCGCGTTCCGCGCAGTCGTCCACCGCAGCGAGCACATGTTCGCGCGGCACGGCCAGGAAGGCCAGGTCCACGGGCTCCGTCACATCCCTCAGCGAGGCGTAGGCTTTCCACGGGCCGACCTGCGCTGCGCGCGGATTGATGGGGTAGACCGCGCCGGTATACTTGCTTTCCTGAAGCGCCAGCACGAGGCGGTGCCCGAAGCTGGCCGGGTCGCGCGAGGCGCCGATGATCGCGACGGATCGCGGACTGAACACTGCCCGCAGCGAGGCCTTGGTGAAGATCTGGTCGCGCAGCTCGGAGCGCAGGACACTCTGCTCGCGTGGCGCCACGTCCATGTCGACCTGGACGTAGCCGTCCTGGTAGTCCTCGCTGAACTGGAAACCGGAATGGCGGAAAACCTCCAGCATCGCGTGGTTCGCCGAGTCGGTGATGGCGATGAAGTGCACGAAGCCGTTCGACGCCGCCAGCACCGCGAGGCGCTCAAGGATCAGCGCGCCGAGGCCCTTCCCTTGGAACGCGTCGTCGACGGCGACGGCAAATTCGGCCGTCTTGTCGCTGTGCGCGATGCAGGAACCCGTGGCGATGATGCGATTCACGTGGTCCGCGATGCGGGTGACGACCAGCGTGATCTGTTTCCCAGGATCGCTGACGTCGCAAAGCTTGTCGATGACGTCCATGCCCGGCTTGGTTTCGGAGAAGAACCGGAGCCGCCGCGACTGCAGGGACAGGTGCGTGAAGAAATACTGCAGCGCGGGCCGGTCCTCCGGGCGCAACAGGCGGATCGTCGCTGTGGACCCGTCGCGCAGGATCAAGCGGCCCTCCTGGGCCGAATCCTGGTACGGAGCCGGCAGATATAATGGACGTACGGCGGACATGATGCACTGCTACTCAATAACCAAATTCCAACGCACATATGTTTGGATATTGGTTATTGGTTATTGTTTTTTTTCTTCCCTATTTGTTCAACGCCACGGCAATCTGTCCGAGCGCGATGCCGCCGTCATTCGGCGGAACCTGGCTGTGACAGAACACCTCGAACGTCGCCTGCTCCAGCAGCCGGATGACCCGTTCGGTCAGGTAGGCGTTCTGGAAACAGCCGCCCGAAAGCACCACGCGCGGAATCCGGATCTGCTTGGCCGTCTCCACGATCGCGCGTGCGAGCGCGTTGTGAAACCGCGCGGAGATCAGCGACGTCGACACCGCGTTTTCCAGGTCATCGAGCACGCCTCGGACCATGGGCCCCCAGTCGATGATGATCGGCTCGGCCCCGGTCGCGGGCCGGACAACGATGTCGTACGAATCGTCGACGGGCGGGTCGGGCAGGGCGAACTCAAGCTCCATCGCGGCCTGGCCCTCGAACGTCATGACCTCGCGCGACCCGATCAGCGCGGCGACGGCGTCGAACAGGCGCCCCGCGCTGGAGGTCATCGGCGAATTCACGCGCCGCGCCAGCATCGTGCGGAGCAGGTTGATCTCGCCGGCGGAGAAGCTGCGCACCGGCGGAAGCCCGCGCATCGAGAAGAGCTCGTCTCCGTGCAGTTCGTAGAGAAGTCCGATGGCCGCGCGCCGCGGCTCCTTGATCGCGCTGTCGCCGCCGGGCAGCGGAAAGCAGCGCAGGTGCGCCGCGCGCTTGTAGGATCCCGTCGTGGCGACGAGGAACTCTCCGCCCCAGATGGTCCCGTCGGGACCGTAGCCCGTGCCGTCCCACGCTATGCCGAGAACCTCGCCGTCCAGCCCATTGTCGGCCATGCAGGATGCGACATGCGCGTGATGGTGCTGGACCTGGATGAGGTTGGGGTTGAGCCGCCGCGCGAAGGTCGTCGACATGTAGTCCGGGTGCATATCGCACGCGACCTGGTGCGGCGGCAGTTCGTAGAGCTTCTCGAGCACGTTGATCGCTTCCGCGAAGGCCCGGAAGGCGGGCTGCGAGTCCAGGTCGCCGATGTGCTGGCTCACGTAGACGTTGTCGCCCACGTTGAGCGCGACCGTGTTCTTGAGGTGTGCGCCGGTGGCGAGCGTGGCCAGTCCATCGGTGCGGATGCGGATCGGTGCGCCGGCATAGCCGCGTGCGCGCCGCAGCAGCATCCCGCGGTCATGCACGACGCGGGCGACGGAGTCGTCGACGGCGCGCGCGATGGGGCGATTGTGGAACAGGAACCCGTCCGCAAGTCCGGCCAGCCGGGTCATGGCCTCATCCTCGTCGGTGCAGATCGGTTCGTCGGACAGGTTGCCGCTGGTCGCGACGACCGGGAAGCCGAGTTCGCGCATCAGGAGGTGGTGCAACGGCGTGTAGGGCAGCAGCGCGCCGAGGAACGGGTTGCGCGGCGCGATCGAGGCCGCGAGATCCATCTCCGGGTCCCGGCACCGCCGCAGGAGGACGATGGGCGCGACGGACGACGCGAGGAGTTTGCGCTCGGTATCCGACAGATCGCATACCTGCTCGATGGCCTGCAGGGATGGAAACATCACGGCCATCGGCTTCTCACTGCGGTGCTTGCGCAGGCGCAGCTGCTGGACGGCTTCCTCGTTGCGCGCGTCGAGCACGAGATGGAATCCGCCAAGGCCCTTGACCGCGACGATCTGGCCATAGCGGATCGCGCTGGCCGCAGCGAGCAGGGCGTCGTGCTGTGTCATCAGGGTCGTTCCGCTCTGTTCCCACCAAGCCAGTTGCGGGCCGCACGCGGGGCACGCGTTCGGCTGTGCATGGAAACGGCGGTCGTCCGGGTTGTCGTATTCCGCCTTGCAGAGCGGGCACATGGTGAACGACGCCATGGTGGTGTTCGCGCGGTCGTAGGGAATTTTTGTCACGATGCTGAAGCGCGGGCCGCAGTTCGTGCAGTTGGTGAACGGGTAGATGTGGCGGCGGTTGTGCGGATCCAGGATTTCCGCGAGGCATTCCGGGCACGTTGCGAGGTCGGGTTGGATCATCGCCGTCACGCGTCCGGCCGTGTCGCTCTCGAGGATGTTGAACGGCCCCGGCTGGCCGCCAGCGTTTCGGAAGAGGAGCGCGACCTCCTCGATGCGCGCGGCGGGTGGCGCCTCGGCGCGCAACGCCTGCTCAAACCGGGCGAGGGCGGAGGCCGGACCGATCGCTTCGATCAGCACGCCCTGCGCGTCGTTGCGGATCCATCCGCCCAGGCCATTGCGCCCGGCGAGCCGGTAAACAAAAGGCCGGAATCCGACGCCCTGCACGGCGCCGCGGACCCTGTACTGGGCCGTGTACACATCCATTGTATCCCTCATGGCCGCACCTCCGTCGCCATTTTGAAACACACGTGAACCCCGGCGAGCTTGTCTCGCCGGTGAACCAAGTTGACTAACCCGGATTATTCGCGAAACGCGAACAATCCGCCGCTCCGCGGCCGTGATGGATGCGGCTTTGCCGCATCCAAACGGGGCTGCCACGTTTGCATCGCGGTGCGACACCGCGTTGCATCACGTCTTTGCCTGCGGGCGCGTCCGCGTGCCCGCAGGCAAAGCGGTCTATTCGTGAACGCATTGACGTTCATGAATAGGCCGGGCTAAGGCCGTGTTGACGCGGTCTTCATCGAACCTGGCGCTCCTGCCGGGCAAGCCGGCAGGGGGCGTTCACCAGGCTTCCTTTTTGTCGCCACCCGCGTCTTCAAGAGTTCATACCACGCCGGCATGCCTGAACCGGTCCGCGCGGACACTTCGAGAATCGTTGCCCTGGGCGCCACCTGCCGGACCGCGGCCAGGGCCGCGTCGCGCTGGAACTCCACCGCCACGGCAAGATCGCTCTTGTTGACGAGCACGGCGGCGGCATCCTGGAAAATGACCGGGTACTTGAGCGGCTTGTCCTCGCCTTCGGTCACAGACATGACAACGACGCGCGCGTCTTCGCCGAGATCGAACGATGCGGGACAGACGAGGTTTCCGACGTTTTCAATCAGCAACAGGTCGAGATGGTCGAGATCGAGCTCCTCCAGCGCGTGCTGGACCATGTGCGCGTCGAGGTGGCAGGCCGTGCCGGTCGTAATCTGGATCGCCGTGGCGCCGTGGCGGCGCAGCCGCTTTGCGTCGTTCTCCGTCGCCAGGTCGCCCACGATGACGGCGATGCGCAGGTCCTTGCCGATGTCCTGCAGCGTTCGCTCAATCAGCGCCGTCTTGCCTGAGCCGGGCGACGAGACGATGTTCAGGACCACGATCCCTTTCGCCATGAACATGCCGCGGTTCCGCTCGGCGAGCCGGTCATTCTTCGACAGGATCGACTGACGTACGTCGACCGCCCGCTGGTCGTCGCTTGCCATGCCGGAGCCGGGCGAAGGCACGTTGTGGTCGTGATGATGGTGACCATGCCCGCTTGCCAGCCGCAGTCCTGGCGAAGTGGGGTGATCGTGGCCTGTGCCTGAGGGAAGCGAGCATCCGCAATGATCGCACATGTTACGAGACCTCCATCGATACCAGATTCAGTTCGCGTCCGCGGCGCACCTCCGTGCTTGCCTCACCGCAGTCCGGGCACTGGTAGGCGTACGCATTCGTCTCAAACTCGCATTCGCATCTGCAACAGTAGCATACAATGGGCACGTGCTCGATGACCAGCTCCGCGCCTGCGGCCATCGTGTTCTCAGCCAGGGCATCGAAAGCGAATTCAAACGCCTCCTCGACCACACCGGTCAGCGCGCCGATCTGCATGCGGACCTCGATGATCTTGCGCGCGCCCTTTTTCTGCGCATGGTCCAGCGCCAGGGCCAGCGCGCTTTCGGCGAGTCCGAATTCATGCATGGTTTCGCTCCTGGAGAACGATGGCCTGTTTCACCGGGCTGCGGTTGTCGGCCAGGGCCGATCCGGCGCGGCGCGCCGTCGCTACGGGCAGGTTCCCGTCCATAGCCATAACGATTCAGATCGAACCACGAAAAACACGAAATACACGAAAGAGAGACAGGCACTTCGCAAGCAGGAGCCCTGTCGACAGCGCATCACCCACCCGTCACTGTCTAAAGCCAGTCGGAAGCTGTCCCGCCCTGCTTCTTTTCGTGTATTTCGTGGTTCCCTCGATTGAAAAGTCACGGCTTGGGCGCACCCGATACTGGTCACATCCTACTTCTGCCTCAGCCCGCCCATGTGCGTCGATCGCACGAGCGTGGTCAGGCGGTCCGTCGGCCGGTCGGTGATGTGCGAGCACACCACTTCATTCACGAGTTTGCACTCGAACTTCGCCACCGCGTCGGACGGGAGCCGTCCGGTACTTGCTTGACCAGCACGATGAAATTCATGTCGAGACACCATCATCATGTGCGACACGGTACTTCCTGTTGCCTGCCGGGGTCGTCGGCTACTCCGTGACTTCGATGCAGGTCACGGGGCAGCTCGAGGCGCAGTCCTTGACCCTGTCCTCGCTGTCCGCGGGCACCGTATCCACAATCACTTTCGCGATGCTGTCGTCACCGAGTTCAAACACTTCCGGGCAGCCCTCGCTGCACACACCGCATCCCGTGCACAGGCCCTCATCAATCTTGGCTCTCATCGTTGTCGTCTCCTTGCTTTTGTTTATCGTTCCCTTACCGTTGGTCCGGCGGCGCGGTCACGGAGTAGCTCCGCTTGTACGTCTCGATGGTCCTGATGTAGTTCGCTCGCTCAAAAGCCGTGGGGTCGGCGACGGACTTCTGGCTCATGGAGCCCTTCATCTGTGCCACCGAGGTATACTCGTGTTCGTCCATCCAGCGCGCCAGATCGTTCAACATCACCGTGACATGGCCGATGCCGTGCTGTAACAGCGCCGATGTGGTCATGACCGCATCGGCGCCGGCCATGATGTACTTCAGGATCTCGATGTGGCTGTGCACCCCGCGCGTAGCCGCAATGGACGCCTTGATGCGGCCGTGCAGGATCGCGATCCACATCAGCGGCAGGCGGATCTCGTACGGTGTGCTCAGACTCAGGCTCGTCACGACCTCCATTTCCTTCAGGTCGAAATCGGGCTGGTAGAAACGATTGAAGAACACGAGCGCGTCCGCGCCGGCCTCATCAAACTGTTGGGCCATGTGGGCCATGGAACTGAAGAACGGGCTCAGCTTCACCGCCACGGGAATCGACACCTGGGCCTTCACGGCCTTCACCACGTCGATGTACCGCTTCTCGACATCTGCGCTGATCTGCCGCGGATCCGTCGGGATGTGGTAGATGTTCAGTTCCAGCCCGTCCGCGCCCGCCTCCTGGATCTGGCGCGCATACTTCACCCAGCCCTCGTTCGACGTCCCGTTCAGGCTGCCGATGATCGGTATCTGGGTGGCCTGCTTCGCCTTGTGGATGATCTCCAGGTAGTGTTCGGGCCCGATAATGTATTCGCCCTGTGTCGGGAAATAGGACAGCGCCTCCGCGAAGCTGTCCGTGCCCGAGTTCAACGCGCTCTCGATGAACGCCGACTCCTGTTTCAGCTGCTCCTCGAAGATCGAGAACATCACCACCGCGGCGGTCCCGGCTTCTTCCAGGCGTTTGATGTTGTCGACAGACGCCGACAGCGGCGACGACGAGTGAACCAACGGGTTCTTCAGTTCCAATCCCATGTAAGTTGTGCGCAGATCCATACTTCGTTCCTCCTACTGGCGTGCAGCCATGTCCTCGCAGATTTTCCATCGTATACGTACATCGTCCTGGGCCAGCTTCATCAGCCGCTCCGCTTCCGGCGGGTCGCTGATGGTGAGCATCCGATAGCGCACTTCGTTGTACGCATAATCCTTCAGCGGCACCGTCGGCGCCTTGCAGTCCAACTGGAACGGCTTCTGCTCCGTCCCGGCCAGCGCAGGGTTGTACCGGTACAGCGGCCAGTGACCGGAGTCGACCGCCAACCGCTGCTGCTTCAGGCCGTTCTCCATGTTGATGCCGTGCGCGATGCAGTGGCTGTAGGCGATGACCAGCGACGGCCCGTCGTAGGCCTCGGCCTCGGCCAGCGCGCGCAGCGTCTGCCTCGGGTTCGCGCCCATCGCGACCCGCGCGACGTAGACGGTGCCGTACGCGATCGCCAGCAGGCCCAGGTCCTTCTTCCCGGTCTTCTTGCCGCCGGCCGCGAACTTCGCGACCGCGCCGCGCGAGGTCGATTTCGACATCTGGCCGCCCGTGTTCGAGTACACCTCGGTGTCGAGCACGAGCAGGTTCACGTTCCGGCCCGACGCGAGCACGTGGTCCAGCCCGCCGTACCCGATGTCGTACGCCCAGCCGTCGCCGCCGACGATCCAGACGCTGCGCTTGACGAACTGCTCCGCGACGGACGCGAGGTGCAACGCCTGCGGCTTCGCGATGCCCTTCAACTTCTCTCTCAGCGTCGCAACGCGCGCCCGCTGCCGGGCGATCTCCGCCTCGTTCTTCTGGCTCGCGTGCAGGATCCCGTTGACCAGGTCCGCGCCCAGGTCCGGCTGCAAGGCGAGGAGCAGCTCCTGCGCAAGCTCCAGGTGCTTGTCCGCCGTCAGGCGGAACCCGAACCCGAACTCCGCGTTGTCCTCGAAAAGCGAGTTCGACCAGGCCGGCCCGCGGCCGTCCTTGTTCTGCGTCCAGGGCGTCGTCGGCAGGTTGCCGCCGTAGATCGACGAGCAGCCCGTCGCGTTGGCCACCAGCAGCCGGTCACCGAACATCTGGCTGATCAACCGCACGTACGGCGTTTCGCCGCAGCCCGTGCACGCGCCGGAGAACTCGAACAGCGGTTCGAGGTACTGCACGTCTTTCGGCATGGTCTGGTCGATCTTCGTCCGGTCCATCTCCGGCAGCGTGAGGAAGAAGTCGAAGTTCGCGCGCTCGGCCTCGAGAATCGGCGCCTTCGGATTCATGTTGATCGCACGCACGCCCGCGTGCTCCTTGTGCTTCGCCGGGCAGATCCCGACGCACAGCGCACAGCCGGTGCAATCCTCGACCGCGATCGCGAGCACGTACTGCGCCCCTGGCGGCACGTCCTTGCCGCGCAGCGCGACCGACTTGAACGTCGCGGGTGCGCCGTTGCGGTCCGCCTCGCCGAACGCCTTGGCACGGATGCAGCTATGAGGGCAGACGAGGGAGCACATGCCGCACTGCGTGCAGATGTCGGGGATCCAGACCGGCACGTTGAGCGAGATGTTGCGCTTCTCCCACTTCGTCGTAGCCGTCGGGAACGTCCCGTCGACGGGCATGGCGCTCACGGGCAGATCGTCGCCGAGTCCCGCCATCATCTTCGCCGACACGTTCTTCACAAAGTCCGGCGCCCGGTCCGGCACGACCTGGTCCAAGTCGCGGCTGCTGGTCACGTGGCCCGGGGTTTTGACCTCGAACAGGTGCGCGAGCGTGTGGTCGACCGCCTTGAAATTCTTTTCCACGACGTCCTCGCCCTTGCGGCCGTACGTCTTTTTGATCGAGCCCTTGATCTTCTCGATCGCATCCTCGCGCGGCAGCACACCGGAAATCGCGAAGAAGCAGGTCTGCATGATCGTGTTGATGCGGCTGCCCATGCCCGTGTCCTCGCCGACCTTGTATGCGTCGATGACGTAGAACTTGAGCTTCTTGCCGATGATGTGCGCCTGCGCGACGCGGGGGAGGCTGTCCCACACCTGGTCAGCAGCGTGCGTGCTGTTGAGCAGGAAGACGCCGCCTGGCGCGGCGTAGCGCAGCACGTCCATCTTGTCCATGAAGTTGGCCTGGTGGCAGCCGATGAAGTTCGCCGACTGGATGAGGTACGTCGACCGGATCGGGTTGGGCCCGAACCGCAGGTGCGAGATGGTCTGCGAACCGGACTTCTTCGAGTCGTAGACGAAATAGCCCTGCGTGTAGAAATCCGTCTCGTCCCCGATGATCTTGATCGAGTTCTTGTTCGCGCCGACGGTGCCGTCCGCGCCGAGGCCGAAGAACATCGCGCGTACGACGCTGTCCGGCTCCGTGATAAACGCGGGATCGACGTCGAGGCTGGTATGCGAGACGTCGTCGTTGATGCCGACGGTGAAGTGGTTCTTCGGCTTGTCCTTCTTCAGCTCGTCGAAGACCGCCTTGACCATGGCCGGGGTGAATTCCTTTGAGGACAGCCCGTACCGCCCGCCGGTCACGCGTGGCATGGCCGGCGTGGGCAGGGCGCCTTCGCCCGCGGCCTCGGCCAGCGCCGTGAGGACGTCCTGGTACAGCGGCTCGCCCGCGCAGCCGGGCTCCTTCGTCCGGTCGAGGACCGCGATGGCCTTCGCGGTCTTCGGGATCGCGCCGAGGAAATGCTTCAACGAGAACGGCCGGAACAGCCGGACCCGGATCACGCCAAGCTTCTCGCCCCGCGCCTGCAGGTAGTCGATCGTCTCGCACACGGCCTCCGTGCCCGAGCCCATGATCACGATGACGCGATCCGCGTCCGGCGCGCCGTAGTAGTCGAACAGATGGTAGCGGCGGCCGACGACGCCGGCGAGCTTGTCCATCGTCTTCTGCACGATCTCCGGCGTCGCGTCGTAGTACGGATTCACCGTCTCGCGGCACTGGAAATACACGTCGGGATTTTGCGCGGTTCCGCGCATGACCGGGCGGTCCGGCGTGAGCGCGCGCCGGCGGTGGGCGAAGACGAGATGGTCGTCGATCATCGCGCGGATTTCGTCGTCCGTCATCAGCGTCACCTTGTTCACTTCGTGCGACGTGCGGAACCCGTCGAAGAAGTGGACGAACGGGATCCGGGACGCGAGCGTCGACGCATGCGCGACCATCGCCATGTCCATCGCCTCCTGCACCGAGTTCGAGCACAGCATGGCAAACCCGGTCTGGCGCGTGGCCATGACGTCCTGGTGATCGCCGAAGATCGAGAGGCCCTGCGCGGCGAGCGAGCGGGCCGAGACGTGGAAGACGGCCGAGGTCAGCTCGCCCGCGATCTTGTACATGTTCGGGATCATGAGCAGCAGGCCCTGCGACGCTGTGAAGGTCGTCGTCAGCGCACCCGTCTGCAGCGCGCCGTGGGCCGCACCCGCGGCGCCGCCCTCGCTCTGCATTTCGACCACGAGGGGCACGGTGCCCCAGATGTTCTTGCGGCGTTCGCTGGACCACTGGTCCGCGAGTTCGCCCATGTTGGAGGAGGGCGTGATCGGGTAGATCGCGCAGATCTCGCTGGTTTTGTAGGCGACGTGTGCCGTCGCTTCGTTTCCGTCGATGATGGCTATGTTCTTGTTCATGGTATTCAAGTCTCCCGAATCATGTTGCCGCTTGCGCTGAGGCGTTTCCCGGCCGAACCGCTGACGAGTGGCCGCTGCCCAGTTCATCGAGCACCAGCGCGGTCACGCGCCCGGCCGCCTCGCGCACCTTTGGCGTTAACTCCGTTCCGTGGTCGAAATTCCCGCCCTCGATGGCGTAGAGCACGAAGCGCGGCGGCAACGACGCGAGCGTGCGCGCCATCTCGACCGCCTCGGCCACGCTGAAGACGTGCGTCGAGTAGTGGAAGAACCGCGACGGGATCGTCTGTTCGTGCGGGTCCAACCGGAACACCGTGCCGGGCACGCTGCCTGACCGCGCCGCATCGATCAGGATCACCGATTCGTAGCCCTTCCAGGCATCCATCAGCGTTGTACCTTCGCCCGTCGCTTCAATGACCGGAACCCGTGGCGGGGCACAACGCATCAGCGCACGCGCCACCGCGATGCCAACACCGTCGTCGGTGCGGAAAGCGTTGCCTACGCCGATGACGATGATCTTGTCGTGGTTCTGTGGCCCTTGATGCTTTGCGCAAGCCTCGCGGCTACAACGTCCTCTCAATATTCACCTTT
This sequence comes from bacterium, assembly GCA_043802525.1. GTDB lineage: Bacteria > Verrucomicrobiota > Kiritimatiellia > CAIVKH01 > CAIVKH01 > JAZDKY01. Next base: position 10,690 of record JAZDKY010000052.1, on the reverse strand, counting down.
AGAAAATGACACGAGCATGAAATACATGGGTCGTAGTTCCGCACCGCCTGCTCGCACTGCCACTGGAGCTGGTCGTCCTGCAGGTCGATATGCTGGTCGACAAAGTGCCAGAGGTCGCTCTCGATCACCTTCTGGTTCTGCGCCGTCGGCGGCGCGATTCGCGCGTCCAGGATGTCGCCCTTGTCGTCCACCTTGTACCGGTGGTGGCAGATGCCGCGCGGCGCTTCGGTGCACCCGTAGCCTGTGCCGGCCCTCACCGTGTACGGCATGGCGGGCTGGTCCGGCAGCTCGTACCCGTTGATGATCCGCAGGGCTTCTTCGCACGCATACAGCGTCTCGACGCAGCGCACAAGGATGCTCTGGAACGGGTTGCGGCTGACCGGTCCCAGTCCGGCGGCCTTCGCCAACGCCTTGCAGCGCGGCGTGAGCTGCTCGTAGTTCAGGCTGTAGCGCGCCTGCGGGCCGACGAAGTACTCGCCGCGGGCCTTGATGTTCGACTGCAACGACGTGGAATGCTGCACGTGCTGCTCCTCGATGTGCTCGTAGAAATCGCTGATCGCGATGTCGAGACCCTTGTTGGACACCAGCCGCCCCTCGATTATCGGGTATTCATCGGGGTGCCGGAGCGCGACGAACTCGTAGTCCCGCTCAAAATCGGGAAACGGCAGCGTCGCGGCCCACGCGCCCGTCTCCTCGAGCGCGTCGCAGCACCAGTTCAACTCGTCCGCGAGCGTCCGGATCTCGGCTTTCGACGGGACACGGTAGAAACCGCCGACCCGGACGTTGATCGGATGGATTTCCCGCCCGCCGATCAGCCGGACCACTTCGTTGCCGGCTTTCTTGATCCGCAGCCCGCGCTGGACCAAGTCCCCGTGGTCCTTCGCCATGTGAATCGCGCTCTCGTAGCCGAGGAAGTCCGGCGCGTGCAGCATGAACATATGCAGGGCGTGGCTTTCAATCCATTCGCCGCAGTAGATCAGGCGGCGCAGGTCGCGGATGGGCCCCGTCACCTTCAGCCCGAAGATGTCCTCCATCGCATGGATCGAGCTGCTGATGTACGCGATCGGGCAGATGCCGCAGATGCGCGCGGTGATGTCCGGCGCGTCGCTGTAGGGCCGTCCGCGCAGGAACGCTTCGAAGAAGCGCGGCGGCTCGATGATCTTCAGCTTCACGTCCCGGACCTTGCCGCCCTTGATTTTGACGAACATCTGGCCTTCGCCTTCGACGCGGGCGATGTAGTCGACCTTGATGGTTCTCGTCTTACTGCTCATGAGACTCGCTTTCCTTCCGGAAGGCCTCTGCACACGCGTTGTAGGTCCGGTACGCTCGCACGAGGTCGAGATCCTTGGCGCCGAGCTTCTGCCAGCCTTCGCTGAGCGACGCGGCGTTCGGGCTCTCCATCGGTCCGAAACAGCCGTAGCAACCGCGGTCGTACACCGGGCAGATCGCGCCGCAGCCTGCCTGCGTGACGGGGCCCAGGCACGGCGTTCCGCGCGCGACCATCACACACGCCGTGCCGCGCCGCTTGCACTCGACACACACGCTGTGCGTCGGGACATTCGGTTTGCGGCCGTGCAGGTAGGCGTTGAGCACTTCGACCAGCTGGACCTTGTTGATCGGGCACCCGCGCAGTTCGAAATCGACAACGACGTGGTCCGCGATCGCCGTGGACTTGTTCAGGGTCTCGATATACCTCGGCGTCGCGTAGACGATCGAAATGAACTCCTTCACGTCCTTGAAATTGCGCAGCGCCTGGATACCGCCGGCCGTTGCGCAGGCGCCGATGGTCACGAGGACCTTGGAGACGCGCCGGATCTGGTGGATACGTTCCGCATCGTGAGGCGTCGTGATCGAGCCCTCAACGAGGGAAATGTCGTACGGTCCCTTCGTGTACTCGCGCGACGCCTCGGGGAAGTAGGCGATGTCGACCGCGCCGACGACCGCGAGCAGATCGTCCTCGCAGTTGAGCAGGCTGAGCTGGCAGCCGTCGCACGAGGCGAACTTCCAGACCGCGAGCTTGGGTTTTCTTGATACTCTATTCATTTGTGTGCCTGGGTAGGGCGCGCTGGCCCAGCGCGCCATGGACGGCTGAGCCAGCCGTCCCTACCTTAGAGTTCCCTGTGCTCCATCCACGGTTTGATCACGTCATAGCGGAACACCGGCCCGTCCTTGCAAACGAACACAGGGCCCAACTGGCAATGCCCGCAGAATCCCGTCCCGCACTTCATATTGCGCTCCATCGACACGTAGATGTTTTCCTGCGGGATACCGCGGCTCAACAGCTCGAGCACGGTGAAATGCATCATGACCTCCGGCCCGCACACCATGGCGATGCTGTTCAGGAGGTCGAACGGCGCGCGCTTGATCAGCGTCGTGACGACGCCGACATTCCCGCGCCAGGCGGAGTCCGCGTGGTCCACCGTGACGTGCACGTCCATGCCGAGGTCCGATCTCCATTTCTGGACCTCGCGCCGGTATGGCATGTCGTCCGGCGTGCGAGTTCCGTAGAGGAGGGTCACCCGGCCGAACCGTTCACGGCCGGCCAGTACGTGGCACAACGCAGGACGAAGCGGCGCCAGCCCGATTCCGCCCGCGACGAACACCACGTCGTTGCCCACCGCCTCGTCGAGCGGCCACGGCGTGCCAAACGGACCGCGAATGCCCACCGTGTCCCCCGGCTTCATTCCGTACAACGCCTTCGTCACCGAGCCGACGACGCGGACCGTGTGCATCAACGTCTTCTGTTCCGCCGGATCGCTGCTGATTGAAATAGCGCATTCGCCCACGCCATGGACATAGACCATGTTGAACTGGCCCGGTGCAAAGGGGGTCACATTACCATGGGCCATAGGGTCCAACACCATGGTGAATGTATCGTTCGTCTCGCGCCGCGTCTTCCGGACGCGGTACAGCCGCGGCCGCATGGGATCGGCCGCCGTGGCGACTTCAGGTTGTTGCGCTGTTTTCATCCGTCTTCTTCATTGTAGCCGCCCCGCTCTGCGTGACTCGCCGTAGTCCCGCCTCCGAGGCGGAATGAAGGCGGATCGGGGCGTCGGTTCGCCCCGGCAGAGCGGGGCGGCTGCATCTCACGATCTATTTCTTTCCGTCGGGCGAGGCGTACAGGTCCATGAGTTGCAGGCGCGTGGCCTGGAACCGTTCGACCATGATCGCCGAAAACCGTTTCATCATTTCATAGCCGAGTTGGTAGTCGGTTTCGCACTTTGTGCGAAGGCACCTCGCATCCAGCGCGATCGCGCGGGTGAGCGTCGTGGCCCGGGCGTCGAAGTTCCACGTGTAAGGAGGAAAGAGCCATGACCAGCCGACAAGATCCCCGTCGTCGAGCGTCTGGATCGTCATGGGCCCGCGCTGCGGCACGTTGATTTCGACGGCGACCTTGCCCGTGCGGATCAGGAAGAACTTGTCCGCCGGCTCGTCGGCGCGACAGATAAACTCTCCCGCGTCGAACCGCACGTTGGACGCGCAGCCGACCAGCAGTTCCAAGTGCTTGTTCTCCAGGCCTTGGAAAAACGGATGTTCCCGCAGCGTCGGTTCCAGATTGTGTATGTCCATAGCTACCTCCAGTTCGATCTGAACCACGGATGCACACGGATGCACACGGATGAAAAAGGTCGGGAACCCGGAAGCATTGTACCGGCCCGCGAGGATTGTTTTCTATCCGTGTGCATCCGTGTTTATCCGTGGTTGGTTTCTCAGGTCTTGCTCTCCCGGATCGCCTTCACTTCCTCCGTGATGTCGATGCCGACCGGGCACCACGTGATGCAGCGGCCACAACCGACGCAGCCGCTGGTTCCGAACTGGTCGATCCACGTCGCCAGTTTGTGCGTCATCCATTGCCGGTACCGCGACTGCGTCGTGCGGCGCACGTGCCCGCCGTGGATATACGTGAAGTCCATCGAGAAACAGGAATCCCATTTCCGGCGCCGCTGGGCGCCGCCGCCCGCAAGATCCGTGAGGTCTTCCACCGTCGTGCAGAAACACGTCGGGCATACCATCGTGCAGTTCGCGCAGGACAAGCAGCGGTCGGCCACCTGGTTCCACCTCGGATGTTCCAAGTTCTTGTACAGCAAATCTTTAAGGCCCTTGGTCTCCATCGTCCGGCCCATGCCGGACGTGGACGTGTTCATCGTATCCCGTACGCCGGCGAGGTCCGATTCGGATGCCGGTTTGTGGGGGATGTCCGCGAGGACTTCACGGCCCGCGTCGGTGCCGGTTTCGACGACGAACCGATGGCCGCGGTCGTCGATCACTTCGGTCAGGGCCAGATCAAAGCCCGCGCGGGCCCGGGGCCCGGTATCCATCGATGCACAGAAGCACGTTCCGCCCGGTTGTGTGCAGTTCACCGCGACGACAAACGTGTTCTTTCGGCGGAGCTGGTAATGCGAATCCGTGTAGGGTCCGCCCATGAAAACCTTGTCCTGGATCGCGATCGCCTGGATCTCGCAGGAACGCGCGCCGATGAGTGCCAGCTTCGGCGCTTCTTCCTCCTCCTCGACATACTGCATGTCCCGACCCTTGCGCTGGATCTCCCAGAGCTTCACGAAGGGCGGGTGAAAATACTTCTTCCAGGATTGGGGGCCCACGACGTAGCCGAAAAGCGCGGCATCGTTCCGCTTCTTGAGCCGGTACGTTCCGCCGCTCTGTTCATCCGTCCAGCCGGCGGGAAGGTCGTCGACCGCCGCGATTTCCGAATAGACGATCGCGGCGTCGTGCACGGTCGGGCCGACCAGCGTGAAACCGCGATGCGCCAAGGCATCGAGCAATCGCGGGAAATCGCTCCGCTGCAGCAGGGCTGTTGCCGTCGTTGTCGTTGTTGCCGTGTCAGTCATGAATCTCTTGCGACTGTCTCAGTACATTTTGTTCCGAATGATAGCAAGCTGGTATCGGGTGCCGACCTGAATCGGGGCTCATGGATTCACCGATGGGGTCGGGTTGTTCTGGGCGTGAACCCAGCCCACCGCAAGCGATGCAACCACTTCCAGCGTAGGTAATTGCAACTTCTTCTTGATGTTATAACGGTGGGTAATGACGGTCTTGATGCTGAGATCCAGTTCCCGTGCGATTTGGTAAACATCCTGCCCCTGTCCAATGAACCGAAAAATCACGAGTTCGCGGTCGCTCAGTTTCTCGATCGGCAGGGTCCGACCGGGCTGCGTCGTCTCGGCCAAGCCGTGGAGAATGCCCTGCATCGGCTTCTCGCTGACATATCTGCCGCCGGTCAGCAGTTCGCGGATGGCTTTGACCATGCATTGGGGAATATCGGTATTCATCAGGTACCCGCGCGCCCCGGCGCGCAGCACGCGCGCCGCAAACAGAGGATCGGCCAGCGGAGAGAACAAAAGCATCGGTTTTTCAGGGAATTTCGCGCGGATGCTCTTGATCAGGAATAGGGGATCCATCTCCTCCGCGTGGATGTCGAGCAGGACGATGTCCGGGCGAAACTGCTTGATGGCCTTGATCGCATCCTTCGTCGGCTGCGCGTCGGCGACAAACGAGAGCCCTTCCGAGTTGGTCAGCCGCTTGATGATCTCGACCGCCTCGTCCGGGACGTCTGCCAGGACAAGCACGCGCGTTTCGCGCGTTTCATCGGATCCGGCGTCTCCCTTGTCCTTCATGCCATGGGAGCATTCCTGAACGGGATGGGAACGGGTATCGGGCGTCATCCCGATTGTGGCATCGGATAAACCCCTATATTGCAAGACGCTCTTAGTAGGGCTGATTTGCCGACAGCGTGGAAGTCCGCCGGGTTGACCTCCCGATCCTCACGCGACAGCACGCGCAACGCGAAAAAGAAACGGACAACTCCCCGCCGCGACCCCCTTCCATCGATGGGAAAAACCGGTGCTGGAATTTCCAATGGTTGGAAAACGGTGGGGCAGGTTTACCCGCCTTTGGCCATACGCATCAACCTAGGCCGTAACGATGCAGACGGATTGGCCACGAAGAGGCACGAAAAGGCACAAGAAGAAGTCGCGGATCGATAATCAGGCGCGCCGGGTTTGGATCGCTGATCGGTGAATATCTTTCTCGATGGGTCGTTCCGCAACCTTCTTTTCTTGTGCTTCTTGCGTGCCTCGCCGAAGTCCCGCCTCCGAGGCGGAACGAAGGCGGGTGCGTTTTCGTGGCTATATGCAACGGCATGGATACGCCTTAGGTTGATGCACATGGCCTTTGGCGGTGCCAGAGGCGACCAGGGCTCATGCCCGGCCGATTCGGAGGCGCGGCGATGCCTTGTGCCTGTTTCAGAACGCGTACTGCGCGCTGACGACAACACCGTCGCCGAGGCCGACTTTGGAAGTGGACTTGTTGTCGCCCGCGTCCACGTAGGCGGCGATGAGCGTCAGGTTCTTGTTGGCGAGCCAGCCGACGTGAGCATCCCAGTAGTCCGCATTCTTGAAGTCGCTGAACTGCGCGCCCTGTTTGTATTCGAACCCAAACGCCAGGAACGACAGGGGGATCACATCGATGTTGCCAAACGCCGTGATGTCCCGGTCGTCATCGAACCCGAACACGCCCGTCACCCGGCCCTGCGTGGAAAGGGCGCCCCCGGACACCAGCACAGGTATCGGGGTCTGCGTGATCAGCTTCGTGGCCACGGCATAGTAGTCGTAGCCGCTTTCGTCCGCATCGGTCGCGTCGGAGATGGACTTGGCGACCGCGCCCAGCGACACCGCCGGAATCGCCGGGTTGTCGCCCAGGTTTTCGGGAATGACGTTGAGTTTCGCGCCGATGTCATTCTTCTGCAGGTTCTTCCCGTTCGGGGCGACCACTTCGTAGCCGTACGAGAGCTCGATGCGCGACCCGACCGAAAACGCTGTGCCGAGCGCCATCCAATCGACATCGACATCGCCCAGGTTGCCGTACCAGGCGCCGAACTGACCCTTGCTGATGGCGTCGCAGAGCGGCGCCTTGCTTTCCTCCGTGTTTTGTCCCGCGATATACGCGAACGGATTGAACGCAGCGCCGCCATATCCCTCGATCGCGTTGAGCGGAACACCCGACCTCGCCGCTGTCGCAAGACTCCATGCCGCAACCGCCAGCGACACATGCTTCCACATACGTCCAATTGCTTTCATGATTACCTTTCGAACACGTCCTTATTCTTGAGCGCTATTGCGCTCATGAATAAGGCAGGCTGTAGTCGCAGGCACAAGCCCTTTCGATTGAAGCTGTGAACCGGTTTGGCGGCTGGTGGCGCGCATCTCACTCGATTTCCTTCTGCTTGCGACCGGCGCCGGAGACCAGCACGTCGATCGCGCCGTCCGTGTCGTTCCAGATGCGGCCTGAAGATCGCGACGAAGCCTATCTCTGGGACATGTGCGCTGCGGCCCGTGAAGTCGCTGGGTTTGTCGGCGGCGTCTCGGAAGGGCAATACGCGGCTGATCGCATGCTGCAACGCGCTGTCGAACGTGACCTTGAGCTCATCGGCGAAGCAGCGGCGCGCGTTTCGCCGTCGTATCGCGACGCGCATCCGGAAATCCCGTGGAAGTCCATCATCGGTCAGCGTAACGTGCTCGCGCACGACTACGGCGAAATTCTTGTGGAGAAGATCTATCGCGTGGCCGTAAATCGGGTTCCGGAATTGCTTGCCGGCCTCGAGGCCCTGCTGCCGCCGGACGACAAGACGTAGGCAACAATCGGCCTATCGACCCTCTGCCACAACAGTAGGCCGGGTCACTGACCCGGCGTTTGGAAGACAGTTCCGAAGGAACCTTGGCTTCGTGGACTGGTGCAGTTAGGCTCATGCCTTCGTTGCATGAAATGCTATGCGCACAGCCTTCCTGGGAGGCCACAGGTGGAGTGGCAACCGCTTGAACAACATCTTCGCGGTGTAGCCGAAAACGAGCGGGGACAAGCTGCGCGGTTTCGCCCCGGCATATAAGAAGAGACGCGATGGCTAAGAAAAAGGTCAGGAGTCGGCGCGGCGATCCTTGGACGCTCAGGGAAATAAAATGGCTTGGCAAGAGGCCCGATTCCGTTCTGGCCCGGCGGTTTCGACGCACGATCGAGGCCGTTGTCCGCATGCGGAAGCACTTGCGCATACGCCTTGCAGTGCACTCTCGCCGCTGGTCCGCTCGGGAAATCGCGCTGCTGGGTAAGATGAACGACGCCGAATTGGCCCGCCGTCTTCATCGCAGCCACACCCAAGTGCGCAATGAGCGCGTCCGTTTCCGGATCCCTCCCTTCAAGCCGCGCCCGCCTTGCAGAATGTGGACGCGCGCGGAGGAGAAACTTTTGGGCGCGATGCCGGACGAGGCCGTCGCGGCCCGGTTGCAGCGCACGGTGGGAGCTGTGGCCCAGCGGAGAAACGCGTTGCGCAAACCGAAACTCGGCCGCAAACAACGTCCTTACACCGCCGCGGAGGTTCGTCTGCTCGGGACCCGCCGGGACGAAGAGATCGCGCGCCTGCTGAATCGGCCGATAGGTTCCATCATGACCTTGCGTCAGAAGCTTCGCATCCCCGCGTTCGCGCGCAGATTCCGCCTCTGGACGCGGGAGGACGATGCGCTTCTCGGCACGATGCCGGACGATGAACTTGCCCGCCGGCTCGGGCGGACCCGGGAAGCCATCGCCGTGCGGCGGATTGGCAAAGGCATTCCGCCGTTGAACTCCAAGTGCAGGCGATGGCGGCCGATGGAGGAGAAACTCCTGGGTCAACAGCCGGACAGGCGTGTCGCGCTGCTGTTGGGTCGCACGTTCGCCGCGGTTCGATGTCGCCGGGAGATGATGGGCAGGCCGGATCGCTGGGCGAAAGCCAGGCGTTTCACCTTGCGGGAGGACCGGCTTCTCGGCACGGCGACGGACCGGGAAGTCGCCCGACGGCTGGGACGTCCGGTGAAATCGGTGCGGAAGCGGAGGAGCAAGTTAGGCATACCGCTCTCGCCCATGTCCCCGATGCGGCGATGGACGGCCGGGGAAGACGCCATCCTCGGCACGATGCCCGACCGGAATGTCGCGCGCCTCCTTCGCCGTACCCGCGGGGCCGTGCAGGTTCATCGATGTCAAAGGGGGATTCCGGCATACGGCGCGCGAAAGGCTCATCGTTGACGTGGCCGGCTGATCTTGTGCCTTTTGTGGCCCATCGAACTGCAGCATTCCGCCTTGGCTCCCCCGTATCGGCGCCGTTAATCTGCCCCCTGTTCCGCATGGGTGCCCAACTTCAGTTTGATTTCGATACGAAGTCGTTGCCGGCCGGCGATGCTGAGCTGCCGCGCGATCCGCTGGAGCGGGGGTACGCCCAGCGCGAGGCGGAGCGCACGAAGGCGTTGCGGGAAGTGGAGAGCCGGTTCGGCGTGGTGTTGAACCGGCGTGTGCGCGTGACCCTGTCGGAAATCCCCGGCGAGTTCGATGGACGCCTCTTGATGGACGAGTTGTTTCCACCCACGCGAAAAGGGTCGGCCCTTCGGCTGCGACTCGGCGCCGCGTCCTTCGAGCACACGGATATCGAGACATGCGTCGTGATCGAGGACGCGTGAGCACGGCGTCGGCGCAGGACGCGACCGGCGGGATGCGCGCGCTTGCCGGATTCCAACGGTATGTTCGTGGGTAGTGCGTCAGTTTGAAATTCGACCGCTCGGGTAGGGCGCGCGGTCCCTCGCGCGCCGCGGCGGACCGGGACCCGCCTTCGTTGGGAAACTACGGCGAGGCACGCGGTCCGCCCTCCCATGAAGAAACAAATTTCAAACCGACGCACTACTTGCTCCTTCCGGATGACGTGGCGCGCGAGCTATTTGCGCCGCCTGCCGAGGTGGAACGGCTGAAGGGCTTTCTCAAGGCGAGCTGTCGAGTCGTCAGCATCCGGCCGCGTGGATTTCAAAGCGTCGCGTTGAGTATCGCCGACCGCGCCGTATTGACCCTCGCCGCGCGGGAACGGGCCGGGTGGGTGCTGTCGGACGACAGACTCCTGCGGGATCTGGCCGAAGTGGAAGGCATGCGCCCCCTTGGAACGCTGGGTTTTCTCCTGCTGGCTCTGCGCCGGAAGCGACTCACGGCATCGGAAACCCGCGTCGCGCTGGACGATCTTGTCAGACTGCACGGCTTCCGCAGCGGCGTGGAACTGTACCGGGCCGCGGTGCGAATGATCGACGATGCGACGCTTTGAACACCGCCTCGCCGTGTCTCAACCAACTGTCGGCTTCTTTCTGCGCGCAGGATTCTTCTGAGGCTGACGGTGAAGGTGTCGGCAATGCGAAAGTCCATCTCCTGTCCCGGTTATGGTTTGAACTCGGGAATCGCCCGAATCATGAACTCGTTGAACAACGGCACGGTGAACGCCATGTCGCCATATGCAGGGCTGTAAATCATCCCCTTCTTGATTAGTTTTGCCCGCACTGGCCCAAGACTCGTGACCTTGACGGCCAGGGCATCCGCTATGTCGCCCGTGCGATGATCGCCCGGACCGAGCTGAGCCATCGCCCGCAAGAAGTTTTTCTCGCTCGGAGTAAGGCGGTCAAAGCGGACGCGGAAGAAATTCCTGTCCAGACGCGGGGTGACTGTTGCGGTTGCATCCTGGACGACCTGCAATGTGATCGGACTTGCCGGGGCGAGATTCCAGGCTTGGTATCCCCACTCCTGAAGGAAGTAGGGGTAGCCTTTCGTCAATTGGAATACCTCCTGCAACGCCGCAGACTCAAAAGCAACCCCGGCCGCTTCCGCCGGTTCCTGAAGGGCT
>JAZDKY010000051.1:0-9380 GCA_043802525.1 bacterium | reverse complement strand
GTGAGGCCGCTTTCGGAGCTGTGCGGACACGGCCTCTCGGCCGACGCCTTTCACGCGTGCAAGCTCGTCCGTCGACACTTGCGCCAGGGCCGTAAGCGAGCCGTACTAGTAAATCAACTGGCCGGCCAGGTCGGCCACGCTCATTCCCTTCACACCGCTGCGGAGGACCAACGCGAGAAGGATCTGGTCCGACACGAATTCCGGGCCGTTCCGGTCGAAGAGTTCACGCGGCCGCTGCTCCTCCGGCACGTCCTTCATCCGCCGCGACGCCATCACGTACAGCGGGGACACGGCAAACGGTATCGGTTCAACCGCCGCGGCCATCAGCGCGGCTCCTGCACGAACGGGACACAGGCGCCGATCAGGTGCGCCGGTATGTTTGCCGTCATCACTACGAAATCGTCCTCATACGCTTCTGTCAGGATCGTCCCGCCCGAGCGGATATGCGCCAGCAGTTTGCCCTCGTGCAGGGGCACGCGCAACTGAACTTTTTGTCCGCGGTTCCGCAATCGGTCCGCCAGCACATCGCGCAGATGATCGAGCCCCTCGCCGTGCAACGCGGATACGGCGACACCCTGCCCGAGCTTCGCCTCAAGCCGCCCCACCCTGTTCTGCGCGCCGGGCAGGTCCCTCTTGTTGAACACCGGCACCACCGGCGTTTCTTCCACGCCGAGGTCGTGAAGCACCTGGTGAACGGCTTCAATCTGCTGCTCCACCTGCGGATGCGACGCGTCGATCACATGCAACAACAGGTCCGCCTCGATGGTCTCCTCCAGCGTGGCCTTGAAAGAGTCCACGAGGTCGTGCGGAAGCTTGCGGATGAAGCCCACCGTATCCGTGATCAGCGCCGGCTGGTGATTCGGCAATTTGAGCCGGCGCGTCGTCGGATCCAACGTGGCAAACAACTGATCGTAGACCAGCACGTCCGCGCCGGTCAGCGAGTTCAGCAACGTCGATTTCCCGGCGTTCGTGTAGCCGACCAGCGAGATCAACGCCCAGCCGTGCCGCCGCCGGCCGCGCCGTTGCTCGGCGCGGCGCCGGCGCAGCAGCTCGAGGTCCTTCTTGTACCGGCCGATCTGCTCCACGATCCGGCGCCGGTCCATTTCGATCTGCTTCTCGCCCGGGCCCCGCAAACCGATACCGCCCTTCTGTCGCTCGAGGTGCGTCCACATGCGCTTGAGGCGTGGCAACAGGTACTCGAGCTGCGCGAGTTCGATCTGCATCCGTCCCTCGCGGGTGCGGGCGTGCTGCGCGAAAATGTCGAGGATGAGCTGCGTACGGTCGATGATCTTCACCGCCGCGATCTTCTCGAGGTTGCGGCCCTGCGCGGGCGACAGGTCGTCGTCGAAAACGATCGTCGTGATCCCGCGCTCCTTCACCAGCTCCGCGATTTCCGTCGCCTTGCCTTTGCCGATGAATGACGCGGGATGCGGCCGCGGCAGCTTGCAGATGATCCGCTCGACGACCCGCGCGCCCGCGCTCTGGCACAGGAGCTCCAGTTCGTCGACCGAATCGCTCACGCTCCACACCGTCGCGCGCCCGAGCTGCGCGCCGACGAGGAGCACCGTCTCTTCCGGCGGTTCAGACGTGTAGAGTTGCCGGCCCATGTTCCTTCCAGAGTAGGTCCACCTTGCGCGCGACGTCCGCCGCGGCCATCCCGGGTTCGACATCCACCCACAACACCGTCGCCTGGTTGCGGAACCACGTCATCTGCCGCTTCGCCAGTTGCCGGGTCCGGATGACGATCCGTTCGACAGCCTGCGCCTCGATGCATCGCCCGTCGAGCAGATCGTACGCCTCGGTATACCCGATGGCCTGCATCGCCGTTCTGGACATCGGCCCCGCCTCGCGGATTTTCCGCGCCTCCTCGACCAGGCCGCGCGCGAACATCGCCTCGACCCGCGCGCGGATCCGAGCGTCGAGCGCCTTCTTCTCCATCCGTATTCCAACGATTGGACATTGCTTCCCATGATTTCCCAATGACCGGAAAACCGTGCCCGCCGCGCTCAATTCCAGCGCCCGAATCAAACGCCGCGGATTTGCCGGATCGCTGAGTCTTGCCAAACGTCCGGGATCCACGCGCCGGAGCTCTTCGCGTAAACGCTCCACGCTCCACGCTCCAACACGCCTACGAAACCCCTCATCCGCCCCTGACACCTCATCCAACCCCTCGGTCAACGCCTTGATGTAGAGGCCCGTGCCGCCGACAACGATGAGTGGGGACGGGCGAGTCTGGGTCGCGAAGCAGATCCTTGCGTGACGCAGGTAGTCGCCCGCGCTGAATTCGCGGTATGGGGTCACAACATCGACACCCCAGTAGTTCACTTCGAGGCGCTGGTCGGGCGTCGGTTTCGCCGTGCCGATCTCCATGCCACGGTACACAAGCATCGAATCGGCGGAGAGAATGTCGCAGGTGTAGTCCCGGGCCAGCACATGCGCAACGTCGGTCTTCCCGACTGCCGTCGGGCCGGCGAGGACGAAGGCTGTGAGGAGAGGTTTCAGGTGTCAGGTTTCAGGTGTCAGGTTTCAGGTGTCAGGGCATTGGTGCCCGACTGCTCACTGCTTCCTGCTGACGGCTTGCTTCCGTCATCTGTCATCAAAGGGTGCTTCGAGGCCCAGAGCGAAGTTAACACGTAAATCCCCACGCCGGTACAGATGGCCGAATCGGCGATGTTGAACGCGGGCCAGTGCGCGCTGCCGATGTAGATGTCCAGGAAATCCGTGACGTAGCCGAGCCGTACCCGGTCAAGAAGGTTGCCCACGATGCCGCCGATCATCAGGCCGAGCGTCGCGCGGTGCTTCCATGTATCGCTCAGGAAGGACCGGCGGAAAATGACCATGATCGCGAGCATCGCGAGCGACAGCGCGGAGAGCCAGGCGTTCTGCCCGCCGAACATGCCCCACGCCGCGCCGGTGTTGCGCACGTACGTGAGGCTGAAGAAACCGTCAACGACCACCCGGGATTCGCCCAGGAAGAAACCATCGCGGACGAGCTGCTTCGTAAACTGGTCCGAAACGGTGATGAAGAGCGCTACCAGCAGTGCCGTCATATCGAAATACACAACCCTTTTAGGGGTATTCGCACAGGTAGGGCGGCGCGTCCCTGCGCCGCCGCCTGTCCCAAGCCACGCCAAGGGGCGGCGCGCCCTACCGTGTTTTGGAACTACGACGCTTCCGTGGTCTGGATGCTCGTGCGGCGGAACGGACGGTAGCGGGGCTTGCCGCGTTCCATTTCCGTCTGTACGGCAACGCTGTGACGCGCGAACGGAAGCACCTTCAACCGTTCCTTCTCAATCGGCTTGCCGCTCAGTTCGCACACGCCGTACGACCCCGCCTCAATGCGGCGGATGGCCTCGTCGATCTCGTACAAGACGTCCTGCTCGCTGGTCAACAGGCTGGCCGCAAATTCACGGTCGAAATTGTCCGTGCCCTGGTCGGCCATGTGGAAGCTGTAGCTCGACAGGTCACCCGAGGACTCGCGCGCCGAGCGGTTCAGGTTGTCGTTGGCCAGGAAATTGATCTCGTCGATGATCCGGTCACGGAGCTTGAGCAGAAGGTCCTTGTAGAACGCCAGATCCTTCTTGGAGAGATGCGTCTTGTAGACGATCGGCTTGTCTTCCTCTTCCGCAGCTTGCTTCTTCAGCCCCGCGGTGCTCGGTTTGGCCGACTTGGGCTTCGCGGCCAGTTTGGCCTTCACATCGACTTTGACCTTCGCGGGACGCGCCACCGGCCTGGAAGATCTGCCCGCGCTGGATTTGCCTTTTGCCGCCATCCGACACCTCAAATTCTTGTTATCTGACCCAGTGCCCCATTGAAAGGAGGGGCGTGCGTAACACATTGATTTATGCCTGTCAATCCCGTTGCAAAAAACCCGCCCTGATTCTCTTTCGCATCGAATGTAGCGTCGGTTTACCCCGCCCCGCGGCGGGGAAACCGAGACCACCGGGCACTTCTTCGTTTCCCCGGCCCAGCCAGGGTTCCGCCACAAACACATCCGCCTGTGGCGGAAAACGAACATCCAGAACAAATCCTTACGCCGGGACCAAATAAATCCGCCCCGGATTGCCGTTCAAATCGACCTCTTCCCCCTCGCCCAGCTGCTCCACCAACCGGCACGAAACAGCCAGCGTCTCGGCTTCCACGTACACCCGGTGCGCCTCAATCGCTTTCTGAATAGCGGTGTTTCCCGCATACGTTAAGTGAATTCTTTGGGCGATGTCCAAGTCCGCCACCTTGCGCATGTTCTGCACCTTGTTCACGAACTCCCGGGCCAGCCCCTCGCCTACCAGTTCGCCGTCCAGGTTGGTGTCCAGCGCGACAACCAGGTGCCCGCTGGAAGCCACCGCCAGGCCCGGCTTCGGCACGCGTTCGATAATCACATCGTCAAGGGTGATCGCAATAGCCTGACCGTCGACCGCGAGCGTGTGTTCAGTGCCGTCCGACAAGGCTTCCAATTGCCCGGTCGTCATCTGCCGGATCTGGTCCGCCACCTTCTTCATGATCGGGCCCAGCGTGCGGCCAAGCTTGCTGAAGTTCGCCTTCGCCGTCAGGGTCGCCAGATCGCTCTCGCGGTCGCTGAACCACACGTCCTTGATGTTGAGTTCCTCCGCGACCAATTCCTTCAACGCTTCGATCCGGCCAAGTCGCACGGAGTCGCGGCACACCACGTGCATCCCGCGCAGCGGCTGCCGGACCTTGAGATCGTGCGCCGTTCGGAGCTGGCGGCCGAGTTCCACCACGACGATGACCTCGTCCATCTGCGCCTCGAGGTCCAGATCGCGCGCGTCCTCGTCGGCCTGCGGGAAGTCGCACAGGTGCACGGACCCGGGCATGTCGTCCGTGCGCAAGTTGCGGTGGATCGCCTCGCTGATGAACGGCGTGAACGGCGCCGCGATCTTGCTGATCCTGAGCAGGACCCGGTACAGCGTTGCGTACGCCTGCTTCTTGTCCTCGTCGTTCGAGCTCTTCCAGAACCGCCGCCGGCTGCGCCGGATGTACCAGTTGGTCAACTCGTCGATGAACTGCACGAACGGCCGCACCGCCTGCTGCAGGTCATACCGGTCCATCGCCTCGACGACCTGGTGATTGAGACGCTCGGTCGCGCTGAGAATCCAGCGGTCGAGAAGGTTCTTCTCGTGGGTAGGGACCGCTGGCCCAGCGGTCCATGGCGCGCTGGGCCAGCGCGCCCTACCGGCTTGGTCTCCGGTAGCGGGTTTCCAGCCATCGATACGCGCATACGTGACAAAGAACGAGTACGCGTTCCACAACGGGATCAGCACATGCCGCATCGCCTGCTTCACGCCCTCCTCGGAGAAACGCAGGTCCTCGGCGCGGACCACGGGCGAATTGATCATGTACAGGCGCAACGCGTCCGCACCGTACGTGTCGATGATGTACATCGGGTCCGGATAGTTCTTCAGGCGCTTGCTCATCTTCCGGCCGTCCTCCGCCAGGATCAGGCCGTTGACGACGACGTTCTTGAAGGCCGGGCAGTCCCGCAACGCCGTCGACAGCACCATCAGCGTGTAGAACCAGCCGCGGGTCTGGTCGAGGCCCTCGGCAATGAAGTCGGCCGGGAAGTGCGACTCGAAACGTTCCTTGTTCTCGAACGGATAGTGCCCCTGCGCGTACGGCATCGACCCGCTCTCGAACCAGCAGTCGAGCACCTGCGGAATGCGACGGTATTCCCGCCCGTCTTTCTTGATGACCAGCTTGTCGACGAAATGCTTGTGCAGGTCCGTGATGCGTGTGGACATGGGCAAGCGGGAGCTTCCTTGCGAAGGCGGGGCTTGCCCGCCGTCGCAGAGCCCTTCCAGCTCTTCTACCGACCCCACGCAGATCAATTCCCCGTCGTCACTTCGCCAGACAGGAATAGGCGTACCCCAATACCGGTTACGCGAGATCGCCCAGTCCCGGGCCCCTTCGAGCCACTTGCCGAACCGGCCGTCGCGGAGATGTTCCGGCATCCATCGCGTCTTCGCGTTCGCGGCGAGGATGCGCTCGCGCATCTGTTCGACGCGCACGAACCACGTCGAGACCGCCCGGTAAATCAGCGGCGCATCACACCGCCAGCAGTGCGGGTAGCTGTGGTTGATCGTCGACCGGTGGACCAGCTTCTTCTCGTCCTTCAGTCGCTTGATGATGTCCCCGTCCGTTTCCTTCACCTCACGGCCGACGTAGTCGACTACGTCGGCCGTGAAACGACCTTCGTCGTCCACGGGACAAACCGTCGGCAATCCAGCCGCTTTTCCCAGTGCGTTATCGTCTTCTCCAAACCCCGGCGCGATGTGGACCACACCGGTGCCGTCTTCGGTGGAAACAAAGTCGGCGCTCAGAACGCGAAACGCGTTCTGAGATTCAAGCGAGGCGAAATAGGGGAAGAGCGGTTCGTAGGACAGGCCCACCAGCTTGGCGCCGTCCATCTCCTCCAGGAGCTCGTAGCTCTCCGGCTTCTTGTAGTAGGTCGCGAGCCGGTCCTTCGCCAGAATATAGGTGTCCTCGCCGTCCCGAATCTTCGAATATCGAATCTTCCCACCCACCGCCAGCGCCAGGTTCGACGGCAGCGTCCACGGCGTGGTCGTCCACGCCAATACATACGTGTTCGGTTCGCCCGACAGGGCGAACCGAACGGTTATGGCCGGGTCCTGGACGTCGTCGTAGCCCTGGTTCGTCTCGAAATTGGACAGCGGCGTCGCGCACCGCGGGCAGTACGGGAGGATCTTGTTGCCCTCGTAGATCAGGTCCTTTTCCCAGAGCGACTTGAAGACCCACCAGATGGACTCCATGAACGGCAGGTCCATCGTCTTGTAGTCGTGGTCGAAGTCGACCCAGCGCCCCATCCGCGTGACGATCTGCCGCCACTCGCGCGTGTAGCGGAGCACGATGCTGCGGCATTTTTCGTTGAAGACATCGACCCCCATCGCCTCGATGTCGCGTTTGCCGCTGATCTTGAGCTCCTGCTCCATCTCGTACTCGACCGGCAGCCCGTGGCAGTCCCATCCGAACCGGCGCTCGACGTAGTGCCCGCGCATCGCCTGGTATCGCGGCACGATATCCTTGATCGTCCCCGCGAGGAGGTGGCCGTAGTGCGGGAGCCCCGTGGCGAAAGGAGGTCCGTCGTAGAAGACAAACTCAGGCGCCCCTTTTCGCTGGTCGAGGGATTTCTTGAAGGTCTGGTCCTTATCCCAAAACGAGAGGATATCCCGTTCCATGTCGGGAAAAGACGCTTTGTTGGAAACAGGATCCAGCATGAATGAACCTCAAAAAAGCGCTGTAGAGTACGGACGAGGCGCCCGGGAAATCAAGAGGATACAGATTTTTCGCCGCCATGCGATCGAGACCGGCAAAGGCAGGGAGTCATTGAACCGCGGAGGTCACGGAGGTGCGCGGAGGAGACGGAATTGCCACAAGAAACACAAAAAAAACTCCACCCCAAAACCCCATCTCCGACGGGGCTATTGGGGTGGAGCCTCTTTGTGTTCTTTGCGGCCACTCCGACTCCGCCACCTCTGCGTACCTCCGTGGTTCAAATCCGCATCCGAATCAGCCGGGCCATAGGGGCGGTTCCTTCTTCGTTGGCCAATCCCTCTTGCGGCGTCACTTCACCTGGACTCTGTAGCTGCCGCGCCCATCGTGGCGGAACTGGAGCCCTGTCACTTTCGTCTCCCTGATCTCGATAACCTCGAAATTGCCGTTCTCGATCCGCTTCCCGACCGTATGCGACGTATTCGATCCTCCTTCTCGCACAACGACCGTCTTGATGATCACGCTGCCTTCGATGCAAACAATGCGGATCAGTGACACCGACGGACGGTCCACCTTGACCCCAACGGCATCCGGCCCAACCACCAAGAACCCTCCCACATTCTGCCATTCTTCGCTCGCCGCGAATGCCCACCCCGGACCCGCCACCATCAAACCCACCAAGAGAACAATACCCATCATCTGTTTCTGCATGCCTCAGGCTCCTGTCACCCGTACGTGTGAACGTTAATCCCGGAAGCTTGGTACGACAATACCATAATGAAGGGCATCCACCGGTCGAGACCGACAAAGGCGGGGAATGATTGAACCGCGGAGGTCCCGGAGTTGCGTGGAGGTGGCGGAATTGCCACAAGAAACACAAAGAAACTCCACCCCACAACCCCATCTCCGCCGGGGCTATAGGGGCGGAGCCTCTTTGTGTTCTTTGTGGCCAATCCGACTCCGCCACCTCTGCGTACCTCCGGGTCCTCCGTAATTCAAATCCGCATCCGAATCAGCCGGGCCATAGGGGCGGAATTCCCTTAGTGCCTCTTCGTGGCCAATTCCTCTCAGCCGCAAAGCCCTTCGGAACACGGGCCATTGAGGCTGATTCCTTGTGTTCTTTCGCGACCACCCCTCCGGCAACCTTCCGTGCCGTCCGTGAATTCCGTGGTTGAAATCCGAATCAACAGGACTATGGGACGGAGCCTTGTCGTTCTTTTCGTGGCCAATCCCACCCGGTCACCGGTCACTGGTCACCGGTCACTTGACCTCCACGTCGTACATCCCGCGCCCATCGTGGCTGATCCTCAGCCCGGTGGCCTTCACTTTATCGCCGACCGTGATCTCCTTGGATTCGCCCTTCTCGAGCCGCTCGCCCACCGTGATCGCGTCCTTGTCATTCCCCACGCGGACCACGACCGTATTGATGATCACGCTCCCCTCCGTCACCACGAATTTGATGACCGAGATATTGGGCCGGTCCGCCGGGATCGCCACTTCCTGGGCATCCTTCCCATTCGCGCTCAGCGAAGCGATCTTGTGCCATCGCGAGCTCTTCGCGTCAGCCGTCAGAGCCCCCACCACCACCAACCCCGCCAAAAGAATCACGCTCATCATCTGTTTGTACATGGCCGGCCTCCTGTTGTTTGTACTCTTGGACGATAATCCCGGCACCCTATTCAGCCAATACCATAGTGGAGGCCCAAATCCTCGCTTTCCTCGGGATCAACCGCAAGAGACGCACAATGCGCAAGAGGAAGATCAAGCAAAGATGCGCGCCGCCGAATTCGGGTTATGGGGTGTCGCCAAGGATCGTGGACGAAACGGCCTTCTTTGTGTAGATTTCCTCAATGCCGATCGTATTCCGGTACAAGGGCTATCGTTTCTTCTTCTACTCGAATGAGGGTGAACCAGGAGAGCCACTACATATTCATGTGCGCAAAGGGGAAGCGACGGCAAAGATATGGCTTCAGCCAGATGCCCGCGTTGCCGAAGCGTTCGACATGTCAGTTTACGGGCGCGATCCATCACGTCACGTTTCGCTGACCCTAATCCCCTCCTGTCGCCCCCCCCCCGGGGGCCGGGGGGGGGGGGGGGCGGGGGGGGGCGCGGGCGGGGGGGGGGGGGGGGCGCGC
>JAZDKY010000050.1:0-8340 GCA_043802525.1 bacterium | reverse complement strand
GATACTATCGTCGCATTGGCCGTCCCCGGAGCACTCCGGTATGGTGATCAGGCGCAGGTCCAGGGCGATGGGCAGGTGGTCGGATGTGCTGGTCGGCAACGTGTCGCCGGCCTGCAAGCCGGCGGCGGCAAGCGCCGCGGGCGTCATGGTGTCGGTGTTGAGGACGAAGCTGTCGGCCACCGTGACGACGCTGTCGGTGTAGAACATGCGATCGAGCGCCGAGGGTGGGAACGATTCGCTGCCTTGCCAGGTGAAATTGTCGCCGGTGAAGGGATCGAGCGGATTGAGGTTAGTCATGTCGGACACGTCCCAGTCGCCCTTCACGTCCGGGCCGTATTGGCTTTCCTGCAGGATGTTACCCGTGATCAGCGTGTTTTCCGGTTGGGGCCCTCCGACGAGGTTGAAGTCGCCCAGCGCGATCATCGGCGTGCTCGCCGGGAGCGAAATGTTGTTACCCGACGGGCGTGACACGCCGCGGGCATCACCCAGCCAGTTGGCGATCGCGTCGGCACTGTCCTGGCGGAGGGCGTCTTCCGAGCCGCCCGGATCGCCGCAACACTTGAAGTGCACGCCCAGCAAGTAGACGTCTACTGCGCCGTAATCGGCATCGGGCAGGTTAGCCAACGCCAGCGTGACCCCGCGTGTCGCGGATGCCGGGATCGTGTCCGTGCGTTTCAGCGTCAGCGGATAGCGCGAGGCCAGTGCATTGCGCGTGCCCCCGAGCAGACCGAGGTGGATCTGCCACGAACCGCCTGGGATCGGCAGGATGCTGTTTAGCCGATTGGCTAGGGTGCTCGACGATACCGTGCTGGGGAACTCCTCGAAGCAGATGAGGTCCGGGTTCAGGGCGATGAGGATGCGGTTGAACGCCGCGTCCCGGCTGGGGACCGTGATAAAGTTGCCCCCGTGGTTGTAGGCGACGAGGCGGACGTCGAGCGGATTGTCCTTCGTGTAGTCGCCGTTGAGCGGATCGAACGCTCTTGTCGTCGGGGCCAAGACGCCGACCAACGCGAAACACGCGCTGGCGGTCAGGAATACGCACGGACCTTTTCGTGAACGAGGCTTCTTTCCCACGCTTTCTCTCCGTCATTGTGCCAGTGCGGGCGCTTGTCGTCCTGGTTCTGGCCTTTCAGTTATTCTACTGTCCGCAGGGTCGTGATCAAAGCAGGTCGGCGGCGATTTGCGGCATTTCGTGGAGGGTTTTTACCGCGAAAGTCCGGAAATGGCGACCGGGCCGGTGGTTTGTCGCAGGATTGCAACACCAACGGTTTGCTTGACCCCTGCGACCTCGCCTGCGATGTCGACGGCGACCGTCGATTATTTCCCCCTTGAACGTAACCTAGTGGCTGAATTCGCGGCCTCATTTGGCCGGCACCTATCCCTTTCTCTTCTGATACCGGTTTGACATCAAACGTATAGGTACGTATCATGGCCGGCCGGTGCAGAGAGGCGCGGGTCATGCCACGAACACCGCAGGTCGAGCCGTGGTTGTCTGAACTGGAACTGTTGGAGTGGGTGCGGGCCGCAGAAGACGAATGTGCCGGCGGCGCGGCTGATTCCGGATTGGGGTATCGAGCACGACGCTCACGCGGGCCCGTGGCATCGCCAGGTCAGCCTGCTGGCGATTGAGAGCATCGAGATGATGCGGGCAAAGGGCTTGGACGTCGGTCCGGGGGCGTTCGCGGAGAACATTACGACGGAGTTCATCAAGCTGCCCGACTTGCGGGTGGGCGATCGCGTTCGCATCGCCGAGACCGAACTGGAGATCACGCAAATCGGCAAGGAATGCCTGGCGCGCTGCGCCATCTTCTATGCGGCAGGCGATTGTGTGATGCCACGCGAAGGCATCTTCGGCCGGGTCGTGACCGGCGGCGAAATCCACGTCAACGATCCGGTGACGATCGCGACACGGTTATCGACTGACCCAAACGACACATGCCCGTCCGGATCACGCGGCAGAGATAACCACAGCGTCCGACTGCGGCCTCCTGGAGCCGCGGATGCACTGCGTCCAGGACATAGCACGGCCTGCGGGGCTCGGTCAGTTCGAGCACGGGTCCGTGATCGAGAAGCAGACGATCGCCGACGGCCAGCCGCTGAACGTCCAGTCCGCGGACCGTCAGATTCTCGCCCATGATCCCCGGTCCGACGGCATGACCCTCGGCGACCAATTGGTCGAGCAGCTCGACATCCTGAACGGAAACGGCGCGGTACGCACGACGATGCTTTTCGTGTGCGTGCTGATCCCCGACGAGGCCATCAGCCGTCACCTCCACCTGCTCGACGTTTCGTTTCGGGATGCCAGCCGTGGAGATGCTGATCGCGACGATCGTGGCGGCGCTGTCGGGGCCCGGGGAGTTCCGCGGTCGTTCCATGCTGCATGTTTCCTTCCGAAGTTCGGCGCGCCCGGTGGCGGTCTCAGCCACCGATCGAGATCATAGGCCTGGTCTGGACGCGGCTGCCCATCTGGGGTTTGGCCAGCACCGCGACCTGGAGGATCCTGTCCGCTGTGGCCTGAGCCAGTGCGTTTCCGTCCCAGGCTGACAAAAGGCTGGAGCCGGGGGTGTCGAAGAGGCACGAGAGGATTTCGCCGCGGGGCGTAGCGGAATCGCTCGACGCGGTGTTCATGGGAATCCTGCACGCTTTCCCGATCATGGACGGCGGCGGTCATGCTGCGCCGCCGACAGGTGCTTGAGGCACATCCTATGCTGACCTGGCAGAAAGGACTTGCTGCGGTCCTCGCACGAGCGCCCGTCGGCGCGAAGCGCCGTGTCCGGCTCCACGAGGCCGCGAACCGAGTGCTGGCTCAACCGTGGTGGAGCCATTGACATGGAGCGAGTAGCACACCAAGACCAAGCAACTGGTCGAGTCGTCGCGATTTCCATCAGCGAGCGTAAGGGGACGCAGAAGACGAATGTGCCGGCGGCGCGGCTGTCGCCTTACGATCCCGGTAGAGGGGGTTGACATCCCATATTTTCGCTATATGCTAGGTCACATGGATACACCGAAACGGGCGAAGATGATTCTGGTCGAAACCGAGCGGCGCCTCCGTGAGCTGGTCGGCGAGGCAGCGGCCGCCGGAGAGTACGACACGGTTGAGCGGCTCACGGATTGGGCGCGCACGGTCGGACTGTTGGCGCGCTACGGCAACAACGGTGAACCGCGGCATCCGGAGGTCGACGGAGCGGGCGGCACGCGATCGAGCGACGAGGATGTCAACCAGCGACGAATCGCCGTGGACGGGCCGGCAGCCCCTGTCGCCGCGCGACGCGTTGCCGGTGTGGGTGAAACGGCAAGCAGGCCGGCGCGACGGCCGAAGCGTGTGCCGGCCAAGGGCGAATACCCGAAGTTCTTGCGCCGGGGGGACCATCTCGTCAAGATCGGCTGGTCCAAGAAGGAACGGGAGGAATACGTCCACAAGGCCCCGCGTCGCGTCGTGGACGCACTGGCCGCGGCGATTGCGAAGCGCTCAGCAAACGGCAAGGTCTTCACGGCGGAGGACCTGTTCCCGCTCAAAGACCCGCAGGACGGCAGCGAGATTCCGGGGTATCAGGGGTACGTGGCCCTGGCGTGGTTCAGGTCCGCGGGGCTGGTGAAGCAGCACGGACGAAGCGGGTATTCCGCAAGGAACGGTTCCCACCTTGCGGGGGCGGTCGCCACTTCGTGGGAGAAGCTTTCTGAACGTGGCGCGTAACTCGTCGCTCAAGAGCTGCGCGCTCATCAGGTAATGGAGATTCCAGGCGACATGGCAGGCTGGCACTTTCTACAGAAGCGGCCCGGAGACACGGCCCGCAATCCCGTAACCGCCGAGTATTTCGACGAAGAGGCGATCGAACGCCCGGCACAGGTGCTCGTCCGAGAGACGATCCAGAACAGCCTCGACGCACGCGCGAACGGCGATGCCGTGACCGTACGCTTCTTTGTTTCCGGTGAAGAGGGTGCCTTATCCGCCGAACGTGGCGCATACTGGTTCGGGGGAGGCGTGGCCGCACTTCACAGCCGCGGACAGCGGGCTCAGACTTCAGCCAATGCGCCTCTGCACGGTTTAGCCATACTGGTTCTGAAGGCGTCCCGAGCAGTCCAATGATTAGCAAACTTCGACTACTCAGAAACGTCGGTGTGTTCGATTCGGTGGATGCTGGGGCTAGCATCGCGCTTGCGCGCCTGACGTTGATCTATGCCGAGAACGGTCGCGGAAAGACGACGCTTGCGGCAATCCTTCGCTCGCTTGCGACCGGCGATCCGATTCCAATCGGGGAGCGGCACCGCCTCGCCGCGCAGCATCCTCCGCACGTCGTGCTCGACTGCAACGGCGGAGAGGCGGTGTTCCAAAACAACGCCTGGAGCCGCAGGCTCCCAGAGATGGCCGTGTTCGATGACGTGTTCGTGGACCAGAACGTGTACTCCGGTCTTGCGGTCACCTCGCAACACCGGCAGAAGTTCCACGATCTGATCCTCGGAGCCCAGGGTGTCGCTTTGAACGTGAGGCTGCAAGAACTGGTCGATCGGATCGAAGGACACAACCGGGCGCTCCGGACGAAAGCGGAGGCGATCCCCGCGTCGGAGCGGGGGGGGATGAACGTAGACGATTTCTGCGCGCTACAGGCAAACCCCGACATCGACGAGGCGATCCGAGCTGCCGAACGAAACCTCGCGGCGGCGCGCGAGCAACAGCCGATTCGCAACGCTTCTGTGTTTGACCCGGTGTGCTTGCCTGCATTCGATGTGGACGGGATCAACGCGCTACTTCAGCAAGACCTCGCGAACCTGGACGCCGCGGCGGCCGAGCGCGTGCAGAGACACCTGGCCACCCTCGGACACGGCGGAGAGGAATGGCTCGCCGACGGGTTCCGTCGCGTCCAAGCGCGGCCGGCGGTCGCGGAGGCGCAAACCTGCCCGTTTTGTGCTCAAAGCCTCACTGGGTCGCCCGTCATCACGCACTACCGCGCCTACTTCGGCGAAGCCTATGCCGACCTCAAACGGACGGTCGCGGACACACTGGCCGGCGTCAATCGACAGCACAACGGAGATGTACCCGCCGGATTTGAGCGGGCCGTTCGCGTCTGCGGCGAGCGCCGACAATTCTGGTCAACGTTCTGCGATGTCCCAGAAGTCGCCATAGACACGGCGGAAATCGCAGGCACGTGGCGCGCCGCGCGTGAGGCCGTTGTTACGGTGCTGCATGCCAAGCAAGCCGCGCCGCTGGAACGAATGTCCCTCTCCGACGACGCTCGGGCCGCCAACGCAGCATTCGAGACCCACCGGCAGGCCGTCGCCGCCTTGAACCAATGGCTCCAGCAGGCCAATGTTGCGATACGCCTTGTTAAGGAGCAGGTCGCCGCTGGGAATCCGACCGTTCTGGCGGCAGATGTCGCGCGCTTGAAGGCTGTAAAAGCCCGGCACACGCCCGCCACGACAGCCATGTGCAGGGACTACTTGAATGAAAAGGCCGCGAAAGCTACGACGGAGCGACAGCGCGAGGAAGCAAAGCACGCGCTGAGGCGGCATCGGAGGACGATCTTTCCGGCGCATGAGTCGGCCATAAATGAGTACCTTCAGCGGTTCAACGCCGGTTTCCGCCTGGGCAGCGTTGCTGCGGCCGACACGCGTGGCGGCCCGACGTGCACGTACAACATCCTGATCAACAATACGCCGGTTCCGGTCGCTGGGGGGACTGCGAGCCCCGGCGAGCCATCGTTCCGTACTACGCTCAGTTCCGGGGACCGCAACGCGCTCGCGTTGGCTTTTTTCTTCGCTTCGCTCGATCAAGACCCGGAGTTACCGAATAGGATCGTGATCATCGACGACCCGATAACGAGCCTCGACGACCACCGATCGCTCGTCACCGTGCAGGAAGTGCGTGCGCTCGCGACGCGGGCGCAGCAGGTCATCGTGCTGTCGCACGACAAGCGCTTCCTGTGCAGGGTCTGGGAGAACGCCAACAGACGGGCTTGCGCGGCACTTGCCGTTGTGCGCGACACCAATGGATCAACGATCGAGGAGTGGAACGTAAACGACGATTGTCTGACGGAGTACGACCGCCAGCACGCGCGGCTGCGCGAGTACGCACGAACGAACACGGGTAATGCACGTCAAGTGGCTCAAGACATCCGGCACGTCTTAGAAGGCTTCCTGCGTCGAGCGTGTCCGGAGCATTTCCTCCCAGGCGAGGTCTTGGGTGACTTTCGGCGTCGAATCCGCAACCGCCAGGAAACCGGCCCAGAAATCCTTTCCGCGTCGGCTGTCAGCGAGTTGGACGCAATTACCGAGTACGCCAATCGGTTCCACCACGACACGAATTCCGCGTGGGAGACCGAGGTGATTAATGACACTGAACTGCGCGGCTGGGTCACCCGTGCCCTGGACTTTGTGCGCAAAAATGATACCTCTGCCCGTCCCCTCGATCCGCGCCCCCGAGAATTCGAGCTTTAGTTTGGGCCGATGAAGATGTGTTCGCGGTGATAGGCGAGTGCGGCCGGGTCCGGCGCGTAGCGAGTGGGCAGGCGCAGATTCTTCCCTTCGATTTGCAGCAACGCGACACGGTGAATCTCGCTGGGATTGCCGACGCGAAGCCGCCCCGACACGACGACGCGCAAGTCCTCGTCGAACGTGATGAGGCCGCGATCGAACGCGCGATCGTGCAGCGCGGACAGGGCGATTCCGTTGCGCGGATCGACGCGCCGGCCTTCGGAATGCGCCCATGGGATGATGTGGCTGGCCTGTATGAGCGCGGGCACATTGATTCCAGAAACGGCACACGCGAAATCGTAACTGGCCAGCACGGTCGCACGAAACAATGATTGAACGCGTCGCGCTCGAACGCTGCGCACTATCTCCGTATCACCGACCCGCGCCACCAGCTCCGCCAGCGTTTCTTCCGCCTCCAGGCTGGGAAGCCGAAGACCGATACGCTGCATCGCGGCCTCACTCTCCGCGGCAAGCGATTCCCAATCGGCTTCGAACTCCTCGAAGATCGCGCGGTCGCCCGATGAGGCATTTCGCAGGCCAGCAATGTTTCGCGCTTGGTGGACCGGGTCGAGGCTGGCGAAGTTGCAGAGCTTCATCGAAACTGAACTCGGCGTTCGATCGAGCTTCCGCGCAAGGGCAATGATGTCCGGATTGCCGCGATGTAGTCGTCCGAAAGGAAGCCGGCAATACAAGTTGAACGCGACGAGCAACTCGTCGCGCGTCCAGGGTTTGCGCGTACCAGCCATGCGATCAGCATACCTTTCGATACACGCGGTGCCGACATTGCGGGATGCCGTGGCGCTCGGCGCGAACGACAAAACGCCCTACGGATTCTCCGTCAGATCGCGATCGTTCGGGCACCTCCTCGAGTGACAGAATACGATAACGATGTCGTCTTCGCGGCCGCATGGAGCGGGCGGGATCACCGAGATCTTTGCACATTCTCTCGAACAGGAGTTCGTCCCGAATAGTCGCGGACAGAAGGCCCTTTACGTTCTCCATGACGAACACCGGCGGCCAGTGGTCGGTGACGATGCGCAGATACTCCTCGTAGAGCCGATGGCGTTCGTCAGCCTCCGGGCGATACCCCCTCACCCCACGGTTGCGGGATCGACCGGCCACCGAGTATGCCTGACACGGGGGACCGCCGATGAGGACCCAACCTTTCGCACGGTGCAGGGCATGGCGAATCCGATGGTGGACCGCGTCGCACGAGGTAGCCGTGGAGCCGAGTTCGGCGTGCCAAGCCTCCTCATTCGCCCGCTGAGCCTCCACGGGGAACCGCTTGTACAGCTCAGCCCGTGTCAGCACGCCGCGCAGGTGCTCGTAGTACGCCTTGGGAACCCGGCGGTCCGCGAACTGCCGAAAGAAACTCCGCATCTCGAGCGTGGCGCATGCGTGCCGGTCCTTTTCGATGGACAGAACAACCTGAAAGGCGGCTCGGCCCCCGACGCGCACAGCGCTGAAGCCTTCCCCCAGCCCGCCGGGACCTGCGAACACATCGACAACCGGGATCAGTGGCAACTGCTTACCCTCGGCAACTTCGCACCATCGCCTCAAGGATCGTGGTCCCCCCGCCTACGAACGGATCAAGCACCAGTTCTCCCGGGCGGGAAAACGCCTCGATGCCCGCCCCTGCGAACGTCGGTGAGAACCGAGCAGGGTAACGATAGTAGGAGGGACGAGTCAATCCCCTCACCCGACCACGCCAACGCCCGATTCATACTGCTTCTCACATCACACCTCGAGACCGGTCACTACTTCAACCCTCATGCCCAGCGTATCATCGACGGCAAGATGAAAGGGGCGAAGTTGGCAGTCATGGACCCGCGGCTGTCCAACACCGCCAGCATGGCCGACTACTGGCTGCCC